>NZ_JABXGG010000003.1:0-418762 GCF_022627875.1 Herbaspirillum sp. C7C8 | reverse complement strand
TGACCCAAATTCGCGCCTTGCACTTCATCCCAAACGGGACTCGCTCGCACTCACGCCTATTTATGAAATGGGTTCTAGTCATAGGTCGGTTCCTTGCCCCCGAAATGGAGTGCTTCAAACAGGCAGCCGACTTCATCGGATAGAAAACCAGGTGGCATTGAGGTCGACGGCTGGACCGGACGCATCAGTTCAATACCGCAGAGGTATTCACCCCCTGCGCCAATGACGTTCTTGAGATTGCCCATCGTGAATGTGCGAGCAGTGATGAAGACTGCCCGAGCCCTGTCAAAACTGCACAGATTAATGATGGGAATAAAGGAAAGGGACAGGAGCGCGGCAAAAAGTCGGATAGATTCGAATGCCTTCGAATCCCATCATCCGTGCAGGTCGGTTGTGTCCGGACGGACGAGTAGACCGGTAAGGACAGCCCCCGCTTGCCGCGTTAGCGCTGCCGCGCCGATTGAATCTGCAAGCGCTCCGCTGCGCGCACCAGGTCGGCCAGGGTTCTGGTCTGCATCTTGTCCATCACGCGACGCTTGTGGACCTTGACGGTGATTTCACTGATGCCCAGCTCGGTGGCGATCTGCTTGTTGAGCAGCCCGCCGATGGCCAGTTCCAGCACTTCGCGTTCGCGCGGCGTGAGCTTTTCCAGGCGCGAGGTGTTGGCGGCCTGCTCCACCCGTTGATGCAGGTTGCGCCCGGCGATGGTCAGGGCATCCTGCACCGCACCCAGCAGACGTTCGTCTTCGATGGGCTTGGTGAGGAATTCATGCGCGCCCGCCTTCATGGCCTGTACCGTGACGGGGATGGTGCCGTAGCCCGAGATGAAGATGACCGGAATGGCATCACCGCGCTGTTCCAGACGCCGTACCACCTCGAAGCCGTCCGAGCCCGGCATCTTCATGTCCAGCAGCAGGCAGCAGGGTGCGCCCGGCAGGGTTTCCCGCAGGAATTCATCGGCCGAGGCAAAGCCGCGTGCCTTCAGACCGGCCGAGGCCAGCAGTCTCAACAGGGCGGTCCTGACCATGCCATCGTCATCAACGACGTATACGGTGCTTTCCATAGTGCCATCCGTCTTGCCGGTTGCAAAAATCCTGGGCCGAACAGGTGCGCGGACCCGCCCGCATCCGCGGGCGCCACAGGCCATGTCGTGCCGTTGTTCAGTTCGCATCATCGGCATTCCGGCCAGGCTTGGATTGTACAAACGTGCTGTTTTTTGTAGAAAATGCCTTTGCTGCATCCCGGCAGACGATCTTGTTGCCGGTCAGGCAAGGATCCGGTCCCGGTCAGGCTTGTCTTATCCACAGGGATAATGGGCGCACGGCCGCAGCGGTGCTAAGGTGTGCGGCCTGGCTCCCCGCCTCATCACAGCGAGATCCCCCATGCAAGCCGCACAACGCAACCGACTCCAGTCCTCGGGACTGGCCTTTCTCGCCGCCTATGTCGATACCCTGGGCTTCATCGCGCTGTTCGGCCTGTTCACGGCCCACGTGACGGGCAACTTCATCCTCATCGGTGCCGCCCTGGCCGACAGTGCGCAGATGTCCATCCTGCTCAAGTTCCTGGCCTTCCCGGCCTTCATCCTGGGGGTGGCGGTGGCGCGCCTCTACATCGCCGCCATCCAGCGCCGCGCGGGTCGGGCGCTGGGCTGGTCGCTGCTGCTGCAACTGCTGCTGCTGACCGGATTCATGCTCTGCGGTATCGCCGCTGCCCCGGTGCAATCGCCCACGGCAGGCTGGGTGATGGCCGCCGGACTGCTGGGTACGGCGTCCATGGGCGTGCACAGCGCCATCAGTCGCCTGCTGCTGGCGCACCTGGCACCGACTTCGCTGATGACCGGCAATGTCACCCAAGTGGTGATCGATGTGGTGGACATGCTGCGCGGTGCCGCCGATGCCGGGACCACCGAGCGCTGCATCAAGTTCGTGTGGCCGGTATTGTCCTTCGGCGCAGGGGCCATCGCCGCCGCCTTCGCCTATCACGCCATCGGCTTTGCCGGGCTGATGGTGCCGGTGCTGATCCTGGTGGCGCTGGTGGTGTGGGAATTCCGCCAGCCGCTGCCGGCCAAGGCGGCAGGGCTGTGAACAAGGCGCGGCTGGAAGCCTTCAGCGATGGCGTCATCGCCATTGCGCTCTCGCTGGCAGCCCACCTGAGCGCCACCGCCATCTACGTGCTGCTGGCCCTGTTGTGGTTCCTGCTGGATCATCACGTGGGGGCGGCGCGTCCCGACTGAGGGCGCGGGATCAGCCGCCGAGCTTGTCCCACAGCGGCTGGCCGTTGAAGTCGCGGATCACCGCATGGGCGCCGGCGGCACGCAGGCGCGCTTCATCCAGCCCGCCCAGCATGCCGAAGGTCCACACCCCGGCGCTGCTGGCGGCTTTCACACCCGAACTCGAATCCTCGAAGGCCACCGCCTGTTGCGGTGTTCCGCCCAGCAGTCGTAACGCGGTCAGGTAGGGCAGCGGATCGGGCTTGGCACGTTCCAGTTCATCGCCAATGACCAGCGTATCGAAACGACCGGCCAGGCCGGTGGCGTTGAGCATCAGCTCGGCATTGGCGCGCGGTGCATTGGTGACCACCGCCGTGCGCGCGCCGATGCGGGCGATATGGTCGAGCAGGCGCTCGATGCCGGCCGTAGGGACGACCTGCCGCTCCAGCTGGGAACGGAAGAGTTGTTCCTTCTCTTCGGCCAGCGGCTGATATTCCGAAGCCGGCATGCCGGGGAACAGGTGACCGAAGATCATGGCATTGGAGGCACCCATGATGTGGGTCTTGTAGTAATCGAGATCCACCGAACGGTTCCAGCGCGAGAGGATGGTGTTGAAGGCAGCGTGGTGCAGGGCATCGCTGTCCATGAGCGTACCGTCGAGGTCGAACAGGAAGTGGGTGATGGGAGTCGTGGCCATGGGATCCGTAGCAGAGTCAAGCGGCTGTGCCGCACGGGGAGCCGCCCATTCTATAAGACCCGGCGCGCCCATGCCGAGCAGTTTTTCGTGGCGATCCCGGTACGCCTGCATGGTCCTTCTCCTGCATGCCGACTACCGGTATGCCTGCTCTCCTACGCCACCTGCCGAACTGCGCCGATGGCGTCACCGCCGCCGCGCCCCTACAGTCTTCCCGTGGCAATGCCGCCCGGCCCTGCGCTCGCCGCAGAGATCAATCCATCCAGAATCCACCGAGAATTGCGAGCAGACTCATGACCACCTCCAGCATTCATTCCCTTCCAGCGGCCAGTGTCGAGGCCGTCAACAACAACGGTTCCGGCGTCTCCTGGGGCGCCATTCTGGCGGGCGCCTTCGCCGCCGCCGCGCTGTCGTTCATCCTGGTGATGCTGGGCTTCGGCCTGGGCTTCTCCTCCATCTCGCCGTGGTCCGGCCAGGGTATTTCGGCCAAGGCCATCGGTTACTCCACCGCCGGCTGGCTGCTCTTTACCCAGATCGCGGCCTCGGCCATCGGCGGTTTCCTGGCGGGCCGCCTGCGCGTGAAATGGGCGGGTCTGCATACCCGTGAAGTCTATTTCCGCGATACCGCGCATGGCCTGCTGGCCTGGGCCGTGGCCTCGCTGGCCACCGCCGCCCTGCTGGGTTCGGCCGTGGGCAGCGTGATCTCGGGCGGTGCCAAGACCCTGGGTGCCGCCGGTGGCGCGCTGGGGACCGGTACTGTCGCGACCGCAGCGGCCATGGGCCCGGACGGCGCGCAACAGGCAGGCAACCTGGCCGATCGCGCCTCGGGATATTTCATCGACTCCATGTTCCGCACCGATACCAACACGACCGCTACCCCCAACGCTGGCGCTGCACCTGCTGCACCTGCTGCACCGCTGGCCGCACCGACCCCCGCTGATGGCCGTGAACTGAGCTCGGCCCAGCGCATGGAAGTGGTCCGCGTGTTCGGCTATTCGCTGGCCAACCAGCAACTGGCGGACAACGACAAGCGCTACCTGGGCCAGCTGGTGGCACGCCATACCGGCCTGTCGCAAGCCGATGCCGACAAGCGCGTGGCCGATACCTTCGCCGCCTACCAGCGCAACCTGGAGCAGGCTGCCGCCAAGGGCAAGGAAGCCGCCGATGCCGCCCGCAAGGCGGCGGCCTATGCCTCGCTGTGGATGTTCCTGGCGCTCCTGTGCGGGGCCTTCGTCGCCAGCCTGCTGGCCACTTATGGCGGTCGCCTGCGTGACCGCAACGAACTCTACGGCGAACCGGTCCTGCATCACGAGCTCCATGCTCACCGCGTCGCCGAGCCCGAGCTGCGCTGAAGCGGCGCGACCGGAAACACATCCGCATCCCAACTTTCAAAGGAGACTGACATGGGCGCCATTCTGCTCTGGCTCTTGGGGATTCCCATCCCCATCATCCTGCTGCTGATCCTGTTGTTCTGAGGGTTTCGGCTCGCATGAAGGAAAATGACAAAAGGCGGCCTGGGGCCGCCCTTTGTCGTGGGGTATTACGATTGCCGCTCAGGGCGGGTGAAGCTTTCCGTCAAATTCCCGACCCCGCCCCGACCCGCCTCACAGGCCGAAGATGCTGGCCGTATTGGCGCTGTTGTACATCACGTTCTGCAGCATCAGCGTATAGGTCAGCGTACCCGGTCCGGCCCCGTCCAGATCGATCGTCAGGCGCGTGTCGTTGGCATTGGCACCGGCCGAGGCCGTCACGAATCTGGACAGGTTGGCCAGGGTAAGGGTCTGGTTGAAGACCTCGACCTTGTCCACGCCCAGCGTGAAATCGCCCACGGTCGCGGACAGGTTATCGTTGCGGCCGAAGGAGCCGACGATGATCTTGTCCTGACCGGCGCCGGTCTGCACGAAGGTCGCCGCACCATGGCGGGTAGCGCCAAGGGCGATGTCGTCATTGCCGTTGCCGCCCGCGATATCCCCGGCCGATTGCGCCGCCCAGTACCAGCCCAGCTTCAGACCCTGCACCGCGGTCGTCTGTCCGGGGTCGCTGCCGCCCACGCGCGAGGCCGTGATCGTGAGATCACTGTACAGGCCCGGCGCCAGAGAACCGGCCGGCAACCTGATGGCGAAGTCGCCTGCGGCCACTTCGTCGAAGGCCAGCACCTTGCCATCCATCGAGACGGTCACCACGTAACGGTCGCCGGCGTTGGCGCCGCCGACCTTGCCGGAGAATATCGGACCGCCTGCGGTATGGCCCGAGGCTTGGGTGGTATCGAGGTCGTTGAGGACGGCATAGCGGTTTTCCGAGGCATTGAGTGCCTGCGCTGACGCCGGCGCCTGGTTGCTGCTGCGTACGGCCAGGTCGGTGAGCGTAACCGGATCACCGCCAGCGGCCACCGAGACATGTCGCGCCGGTCCGCTCACGGTATTGCCCGCCGTGTCGGTATAGCGCGCCACGATGTCATGCTCGCCCGGCGCCAGGCTCTGCGTCACCGTCAGGTCCACGGTCTTGTTGCCGGCGCCGACATCGGCACTGGTGAGGACCTTGCGGGCCAGCAGGGTATTGCCCTCGAAGAGCGCCACCACATCGCCCACGGCGGCACGGCTGCCGTCGTAGCCGACCTGGATGGTCGGGGTCTTGTTGGCCCTGCCGGTGTCGATCTGGTACAGCAGCCCGATATTGGCCAGGTCGATGCCGGTGCCGCTCTTGTCCTGGGCGGCTTCGGCCCGGTACAGGTCCTCGTGGGCCAGGGTGAAGCTGCCCCGGTGGTTGATGAAGATATCATCGGCGCTCTTGTTGGCCTGTCGCTGCAAGGTGAAACTGAGCCAGCTGCCCAGTACGTCGCTGCCGCCGCCTTGCTGCATGACGGCCAGTTCCTGTCCGGGGTTCACTGCCTGGTTGAACATCGTGTAGCTCTTCAGGTTGGGATTGCTGGCGTTGGCATTGCCCACGATGGCGGTACCGCCCCATTCCGCCGAGATGCCGCGCATGGCCGCCAGGAAGCTGGCCGCACTGGAAAAGCCCGGAGGCAGGGCCACGGCGACCCCTTCGGTCCTGGAGAGGTTGTGCGGATTGGTCGTGGGGAAGAAGACATTGCCGAAGACATCTTCCATCTTCGCCACCCCGTAGGCTTTCTGCGACCCCGGCAGCAAGGTCGTGCTCAGCTGGGTCGGCACGATGTTGTCCAGCGACAGCACCACTTCGCCCCGACCCACGTTGTTGGCCCGGTCCACCACTTCGATGGGGATGACGCGTCCCACGGCCGGCGGCGCGAAGCTGTACCTGAGCGATTCCAGGATGGCCTTGACCTGCAGGCCATCGAGCGCTCCCCCTCCGGTGCGGCTGATGGTGGCCAGGCGCGTGCCGGCCACGTAATGCAGTTCCACCCCGTTCACCCCGCCCAGGCTGCCGCTGAAGTCGATGTTGCTGCGCGTGGTGAAGCGCGTACCGCCCAGGATCAGGTTGTCGTTGCTGGCGTCGTTGCCGCCCGGCAGGGTCAGGCGCACCATGGCGATGTCGTTGGCAACGGGCGCCGCCATCGCGCCCTTGATCAGCGGCACGCCGCTGGTGGCCTGGTCCAGCGTGACGGACTGGCTGCGCTGCGCCTGGATGCCGGGAGTGTTGGCGTCCAGGTCCAGCACCGGGGCGGCGGTATCGAGCACCAGCGTGGCGCGCGATGTCGCGCCTCCCAATGCAGCTCCGCTCGAGGTGGCACTGACCAGGGTGATGTCCATGCTGCGTTCCAGGCCGTTTTCCGGGTTGAGGCTGCGGATCTTGATGGCTTCCAGGATGGCCTTGACTTCCGCACCCGTGAGCGTGGCCCCGGCCTGCTGCTTTCTGATCACGGTCAGTCCGGGCTTGTCCTCCGGCAGGAACCAGAGGATGCCCGTCACCCCTCCGATATCGCCGTAGAAGACGTTGGGCCGAGCCGGGCTGCTCTCGAAGAAGTTGGCGAAGATCACGCGATCCGTACTGCCATTGAAGTCGGGGAGAACATGGTGGCGCCCTCGGCAGCGAATACGGCCGAGATCCAGTTGCGTTTCGCTGACGTTGCCGGCGGTGTCCTTGATGCGCAGGCGCACGTTCTTGAGGCCGTCCATGCCGCCGTCCTTGCTGCCCTTGATGGGGGTGGACAGACTGAGCCATTGACTGCCGTCGACGCTGTATTCGAAACTCGCCGTCGGCTCGACCGGACCGCTCGGCACGATCTGGCCATTGCTGGTGATGCCATCGCTGCTGGAGTCGCCCGTGTCGCTCGCCAGCCTGGGGGCCAGCGGCTTGTCCGGTGCCTGTGTATCGAGGGTGAAGCGGAACACATCGCTGGACACACTGACGTTGCCGGCCGCATCGCGGCTGCGCAGGAGCACGCTCTTCTGGCCATCGCTGCCACCCTGCTTCACGCCCTTGACAGGCTGGCTGATGTCGCTCCAGGTGAGACCGCTGTCAATGCTGTATTCAAAGCGCAGACCGGCTTCGCTGGGGACCGGTGCCTGCAGGCGACCGTCGTTGGTGAGCAGGTCATTGCCGAGGGCGCCGCTGTCGCTGACCAGCGAAGCCATGCCCGGCTTGACCGGGGCGGTGGTGTCAAGCCTCATGGTCAGTACCGCGCTGGTGCTGGTATTGCCCGCCGCATCGGTCTGCCGCACCCGCAACTGCTTGTCGCCATCGCCGCTGACGGTGAAGCTGACGGCCTCGCGGTGGCCGGCATTGTCGCTGATGCCGGTGATGGCCAGGTCCTGGTAATCGGCCAGGGTGGGGGCTGCGCCGCCATTGTTGTCGGCATAACTGCGCACACGTCCGTAGGCGGCGCGTACGCTGGTGGCCAGCGCCTGCAGTTCGCCCAGGGTGTCGAAGTCGGCAACCCCCTTGGTTTGCAGCACGGCCACGAAGGCATCGCGTTCTTCCGTGCTCAGGGTGCGCACGCCGAAGGTATCGAACTCGCTGATGGCGGGCGCGTTCATGACCGGCTGGTTGCGCGGCTGTCCGGCCAGGCCGATCAGCCTGGTCACGCTGGCGCCGAGGGCTTCGAGCCTGGCCGGAGTGGCGACCTCGGCGGCCTGCACGCTGTCGATGAGCGAGGTGAACAGCGAGAACACGGCTGCGTCCTTGGCCTCGCCGCTGCCGCTGGGCCGGGTCACGCCGGCCATGTTGAGGCCGATGTCGCGGAACTGCTGGGCGGTGAGCGCCACGCCGGTGTCGCCGGCGTGGCCATTGGCGCTGTCGAGGATGGCGTTGTAGGCCACGACGACGCGCTTGATCTCGGCCGGGGTATCGGCCTGGGCGGCACTGATGCCGGGACCATGCAGGGCGGCATTGATGGCCCCCACGCGCTCGGCGGTGACCAGGGCGGCACGTACGCCACCGGCATCGGCCTCGCTCTTGACCAGGCCGATGGCGCGGTAGTCCTCGGCCGTGGGGGCCGGGGCGCCGGGCTGGCCGGTTTCATCGGCGTAGAGCCGGATCTTTTCCTGTGCTGCACCGGCCCGCGTGGCCAGGCTCTGCAGGCTGCCCAGGCGGCTGACCTCGCTGCCGTCGCTGCGGCTGGCGGCGATGGCCGCGAGGATGACCGGCAGGCTCAGACCGACCGCTTCCAGATCGACGGCACCGAGGGTCTCGCTGCCGTTGTCCTGGGCCACTCTGAGGATGCGGTTGCGCGCAGTGGCGGCGGCATCGGCCAGCTGTTGCAACTGACTCAGCGACACCAGGGCGCTGCCGTCATTGGGCGTGCTTTGCAGCTTGTTGAGCAGGAAGGGGAGGTTGTCGGCATTGACCGCGCTGATCCCCAGCCATTGCAGCTCGATGACGCTCAGCGCACTGGCCGGCACCGGGTAATGCGGTGGCGTGCTGCCGGGCAGCGGGCTCACGGCGGCCAGCTGCATGAGCTGCTCCACCGTCAGCGCCAGCCGGTTCAGGCCGGCGATGGTGTTGATCTTGACCGAATCGGGCTGGGCGTGGATGACGCTGTTCAGCAGTTGCAGCGCCTGGGGCGCATTGACGGCCGGCAGCTGCACGCCGATGTTGAGGTAATCCTCGCTTTGCGGGGCGGTGCCGGCGGCATTGCGCACATAGGCCATCACTCTGGCATAGCTGCTGGCGATGGCTTCATCGGCGAAGTTGTCGGCCACGCCCGGGGTGTTGTCGCGCACGGCCAGCAGGATCAGGCCCTTGTAGTCGGGTTGGTCCAGCACCAGCGAATAGCGGCCATTGATCACCGGCACCGGCTTGCCGATCACGTTGCCCTGACTGTCGTAGGCGGTGATGGTGGCATTGTTGAGCGGACCCAGGACGGTGGCACCGGAGAGCGTGGTGCCCGCTTTGGGCACTGCGGCCGCACCCGACTGGCCGCCACCGCCGCCGCCGCCACCACCGGCTGCCGCTGCCAGCAGGCCCAGGCCACCGGCGACCGCCGGCCAGGAGAAGGACAGGCCGCCGCCATTGTCGGCGGCTTCGGTGCTGCTGCCCTCGGTGAGGGAAGAGGATGGGATGGCCGATTTCTGCGCCACCTCGCTGGCCGCCAGCGGCTGCTTGAGCGCGCCATCACTGGCCAGGGTGGCCACGGGCTTGCCGTCGTCGACCTCCGCTCGGGCCTCGGCTTGTTCTTCGTCCTTGTCTTTGGCGGTGTCCTTGGCCTTGACCACGCGCTTGATGCCATAGCGCTTGACTTCACTGGCCGTGAGGGGAGCGGTGGCATCGCTGGCGACTTCAATGTGGTTCAGCTTCTCGAAGACATCGCCCAGGGCGACGTCGCCGTCGGCGAATTCCAGGACCAGCTGCGGTGAGTTCACGGCGGTCACGGCGCCACGGCTGATGATGATCTTGTGACCGTTCTCCATCACCAGGGCCAGGTCGTTGTCGATGGCGCGCACATCCTTGATATCGCGCTTGTTGATCGTGCGCAGCAGGGTGCTGGCTTCGGTCAGGTTCAATACGGTAACGCTCATTTTGTCTGCTCAGTCGTAGAAGGCGCACCGGATCGCATCATCCGGCACACATGTTGATCACGACTACGCCAACCGCAGGGCGCACGAGTCCAGGCCGCTCTCCGGGGAGGGCAGCGCGACGTTCATTGCGGTTGAGACAGGACTGTCCGGATCAAAGCTCTGCTCCCGGATCAGTGGGGCGAAGCCTGTCTCGATGGTGGTAGGTGAAGGGGTTTCTGCAGGGGGCGGTCAGCCTTGTCTTGTTCTCTCGTGGCTCGACCGCATCCTCCTCGCATGACCTGTACTTCCGCCACGGCGTAGATTAACGGCGGAAACTATGCGGCTGCAGTTGGCAGAGAGCTATCGAAATAATTCGATATTTCCCGCCTAGAAGCAGTTGTTCTGGCAGCTTTCAAAAGCCTGACAAGGCCCGTGGAAATGCGGCAAAACAAAAGGGTAATCGTGCAGAAACGGGTAACCGGAAGGATGCCGATGATCGCTTCCGATGTCCTCGGCAAGAGTGACTGCGCAGCGGGAAAAATCCGTGCACTGCGAACGGGGATCTGCCGGATGAAAAGCCCTTCTCCTGTCCTGCGAAAAGGGGACGCCTGGCGTCCCCTTCGATGTCGGTTCGGGTGTGGGCCGTGGCCGGGATCAGTCTTCTTCGACCCAGTCCACCACCGCGCCCAGCGAGCGCAGGTTTTCCACGAACTTGGGATGAGCGCGCCGGATCGGCAGGGCGTTGCGGATTTCCGAGCGGCCCTCGATGCTGGCGGCCACCATGAACAGGGCAATGGCCACGCGGATGATGTAGGGGCTCTCCACCGAAGCCGGTGACAGCGGCAAGCCGCCGAAGGTGATCAGGCGATGCGGGTCGCCCAGGAACACGTGGGCACCGAACTTGGAGAGCTCGCTGCTCCAGCCCATGGCGCCATCGTAGATCTTGTTCCAGAACATGGTGTTGCCCTCGGCCTTGACCCCCAGTGCAATGAAGATGGGCAGCAGGTCCACCGGCAGATAGGGCCAGGGCGCGGCTTCCACCTTGGTCAGGATGTTGCTGGTGAAGGGTTTGACGACCTTCAGCGGCCCGTTCTGGCGCGTGTGCGACCAGCCGTTTTCATGCACCACTTCCACGCCGAACTTGGCGAAGGTACGGTCGATCAGCGGGAACTGTTGCGGGGCGCTGTTGCGCACGCGCACCTGGCCGCCGGTGATGGCGCCCATGGCCAGGAAGGTGGCGATCTCGTGGAAATCCTCATCGAAGCGGAACTCGCCACCGCCCAGCGGCTGGCCGCTGCCGCGCACGCTCACGCGCGAGGTGCCGATGCCATCGATCTGCACGCCCATCATCGCCATGAAACGGCAGAACTCCTGCACGTGCGGCTCGGAGGCGGCATTGGTGAGCACCGATTCCCCGTCGGCGGCAGCCGCGCAGAGCACGAAGTTCTCGGTGGTGGTGACCGAGGCATAGTCCAGCCAGTGATGATTGGCCTGCATGCGGCCGGCGCTGCGGATGATGAGCGAGTCGGGGCTGCTCTCCACCTGCGCCCCGAAGCGCTGGAACACCTCGACGTGCGGATCGATCTCGCGCACGCCCAGAGTGCAGCCCTTGACGTCGTTTTCCAGCCGCGCCACGCCGAAGCGCGCCAGCAAGGGCGGCACCAGCATGATGGACGAGCGCATCTCCTCCGGCAGATGGTGCAGCTTGGGATCGAAACGGGTATCGCGGTGATGCAGCTCCAGCACGCCGCTGGCATAGTCCACCTGCACCTGGCTGCCGAGCACGCGGAAGATCTCCAGGATCTTCTTGACGTCGGTGATCTCGGGAATGCCGATCAGGCGCAGTGGCTGGTCGGTCAGGAGCGTGGCACAGAGAATGGGCAGGACGGCATTCTTGTTGGCGGAGGGGATGATGTCGCCGCGCAGCGGGCGGCCGCCGTGTACGATGAGATTGGACATGAGGAAATCGTTGATTCAGTCGGACGGAGTGCGCCGGGAGCAGCCTGCCCCGGCCAGCAATGGACAGATTATGCGCCGCCGGGTTGCAGCCGGGGAAGCAAATTGTGGCTGCGGGGGGGACTTGTCAGTTTGTCATATTGTTCATTTGTCGTTATACACAGCTGAAGGGGGCTGCATCAAAAGCCAAGTTTCCGTATCATGACCGGTCTTGGATGAGCGCCCCGACTAAGGTTTTCGACGATGTTTTGCACGCAGCAGTCCCGTTCCGGTAATGATTTCCTCTTTTTTCAGCTGATTGTGCCTGGCCTGCGCCGCGCCGGCGTGCTGGTCCGTTTGCTCATGTGCAGCGTGCTGCTGCTGGCGCTGACGGCCTTGTCGGGCAAGATCAGCGAGGCCCAGGCCGCCGGCTCCACGGCCGGCAAGCATCGGCCTGCCAGCAGCGGCGTCAAGGGGCGCAAGCGCAGCGTGCGCAAGAAGGCCGCCGCTCCCGCCAAGGCCCGCGCGCCGGCCCGCAGCCGCCGTCGCGGTCGTGCAGTGGCCGCCGCAGCAGCGGGTACGGCGGCTGTTGCGGCCACGGCCGCCACCCCGGCCATCACCACCAACACCAAGCCCGAGCTGTTGTCGCGCTGCGGCTTCACGGAAGCCTCGCGCCGCCACCTCTTCTCGCGCGGGGTGTATGTACTGGATGAACAGACCAATACGCCGCTCTTCGAGCGCAACGCCGATACGGTCGCGCCCATCGCCTCGGTAACCAAGCTGATGACGGCCATCGTCTGGCTGGACCAGAAGTCGCTGCCCATGGCCAATCGCCTGGAGGTGACCGAAGACGACCTGGACAACCTGAAGTTCACCCATTCGCGCCTGAACGTGGGGGCCAGCCTGTCGCGTGCGGACATGCTGCATATCGCGCTGATGTCCTCGGAGAACCGTGCGGCTGCGGCCATGAGCCGTGACTATCCCGGTGGCCGCCCGGCCTTCATCGCCGCCATGAACGCGCGCGCCCAGGCGATGGGCATGACCCATACCCATTTCGAGAATGCCACCGGCCTGTCACCGGAGAATGTCTCGACCCCGCGCGAGCTGGCTGAACTGGTCAAGGCGGCCAATCGCTACCAGCTCATTCGCAACGATTCACTGGACAAGCAGAAAATCATCAACATCGGTCGCGGGCAGTTGCAGTACATCAATTCCAACCGTCTGATCCGCTACGGCCAGGTCAATGCCACGGTACAGAAGACCGGCTTCATCAACGAGTCCGGCCACAACATGGTGCTGCGCCTGCTGGTGCACGACCGCCGCCCGGTGATTGTCACCATGCTGGGCAGCGGGACGGCCAATGGCTCGCGCCTGGATGGCGTGCGCATCGCCAAGTGGCTCAACTGTTCGCTGAACTGAGCTGCCACGCGGCCGGCACCACTTCGGTGGGCGCCTGGTACAGCACCACCCGGTTGCGGCCGTCCCGCTTGGCCTGGTAGAGCGCCTGGTCGGCTGCCTTGACCACTTCCTCGATGCTGCGATGGACGCCCCGCTCCAGGCAGGCCACGCCGATGCTGATGGTGAGCCGGCCGCAGGGGCTGCGCTCATGCGGGATCTTCTGCGCCTGCAGTGCGGCGATGATGGTCCTGGCCACGTGCAGGGCGCCCTCGGCATCGGCTTCATCGAGCAGCACCACGAATTCCTCCCCGCCATACCGTCCTGCCCGGTCGAAATGGCGCGAGACCGCGCTCCTGATGCAGCGGGCCACGGCCACCAGGGCATAGTCACCGGCCTTGTGGCCATAGGTATCGTTGTAGAGCTTGAAGAAATCCACATCCGCAAACAGCACCGCAAAGCGTGCGGCCTGGTTGCGCTGGCATTTGTGCCAGGCTTCCTGCAGGCCCTCGTCCAGGGCGCGGCGGTTCAACAGCGTCGTGAGCTTGTCGGTGCGGGCCTGTTCTTCCAGTTGCTGATCCAGCTTGCTACGGCGAAAGAATTCCTCGCGCAGCAAGCTCATGAGATAGACGCTGGCGGTACTGAAGACGGCCAGCAGGAACAGCACCGCGTACAACATGCGCATCCACTCGCGGAACAGCGTCTGCTTGGTCTGGCCGATGAAGACTACCCAGCGCGTCTTCGGCACGCGCACGTAGGAGTACAGACGCTGTACGCCATCCTGCAGGGAACGCGTGAAATAGCTGCCTTCGGCGGGGGAGGTCGAGGCCAGCAGTTTTTGCAGCTGCGGGGCATTCTCCAGCACGGAACCGATGAAGGCATCGTCATAGGGCACCCGCATGTAGGCCACACCGTCCACCGAGTAGAGCGACATGACCGCATGCTTTTCCAGCGACATGGCCTCGAACAGCTGCCGGAAGTAATCCAGGTAGAGCACCATGAAGACGATCCCGGCAAAATTGCCATCGGCATGCACCAGACGCTTGGACAGGACGATCACCTGGGCGCGCCGCTCCAGCCTGACGGACTGCGGTGGCGAGATATAGAGCGTAGTCGCCGCATCCTGGCGTGCCATATCGAAGAAATCGCGTCCGGAAAAACTGCCGGGCATGATCTGTTCCAGTATCGGTGAACCGACCACCAGTGTCCCCTCGGCATTGACGATACCTTGGGCGACGATATAACCGGCTTCCACTTTTTCGCCCAGCAGGAATTCCAGCTGCTGCTGCACCGGCATGCTGTGCAGTTGGGCATGCCGGTAGCGCCAGGCCACGCTGTCCAGGTCCAGCGAGAGCAGTTCCATGTTGCGCGAGATCGAGCGCTGCGCGATACGTGCCACGTTGAGGGCATGGTTGATCGAGGTGCGCTCTACCTGCCTGTAACTCTGGTAGAGCACCACACTGGTGACGACCACTGCCATGAGCATCAGCGAGCCCACCAGCAGGGTCATGTTGCGTTTGAGGCGTTTGATTTTTTGTCTCCCCGTACCTTGTCATGACAAAGCGTTCCCTGGCGCAATATCGCACCGTGAAAATCGCTTGGCAATGAAAAGGAATCCGGGAAGAAGCTTATGACATCAGGCCATAAATCCGGGCCGAGGATTCGCCCCACAAGGCGTCCTGGTCAGCAGGCGAAAGGCGACGGGCGGCCCATTCCTGCACCACCGCCACCACCCGCGCATAGGAGGCGGCCAGCAGGCATACCGGCCAGTCCGAACCGAACATGAGGCGCTGCGGACCGAACAGCTCCAGCGCCGTATCGAGGCATTGCACGATGTGATCGAAGTCGCGTGTGCACAGGCCGCGCAGCCAGTCGGCTTCGGTCAGCAGGCCGGAGATCTTGCAGACCACGTGCGGCATGGCGGCCAGTTCGCGCAATTGCTGGCGCCAGCGTTCGTAGGCGGCGCGGCCCTTGCGGAATTCCTTCAGGGCCGGCTTGCCGAGATGATTCAGGACCACCCAGTGCTGGTCATGCAGCGCGCAGAGCTGGCGCAACTGCGGCAGGTGGCGCTCATGGGTGAGCACCTCCAGCACGTAGTCGCGCTCCTGCAACCAGCGCACGCCGTCATTGAATCGCGGGCAGGCCAGCAACTGTGCGGCGTCATCGTCCTCCTGCATGGGGTGACGCAGGCCCAGCATCTTCTGGCGACCCCACTGTTCCATGCGCTCGGCCAGTTGCGGCGCGGCGATGTCATCCCAGGCGATGACGCCGGCGATGCGCGCATCCCGCCGCGCCATCTCCAGCAGGAAGCCGGTTTCCTCGCGGCCCGGACGGGCCTGCACCGTGATGGACGCATGCAGGCCCTGCGCTTCCAGCAGGGGCTGGAACTGGTAGGGCAGGCGGTCTTGCGCCAGCAGGTCCATGCCGGTACCGATCCAGGGATAGTCCTCGGAACGATAGCGCCAGAAGTGCTGGTGCGCGTCGATGCGCATCGGCCCCTTGATCCTTCTCACCGGGGCCGGTGGCATGCGCAATTCACGATGCAGGGTCAGCATGTCAGTGATTGTGTCGCGGCAGGGTTTGTGCCACGCCCTGGTACTTCAGGGCCAGCTCCATGCAGGCACCGGTCTCCAGCTGGCCGACCGTGCTGCGATAGATTTCCTGCCACGGTGTCTGGCTGGGCGGTACCGGCGGGATACCTTCACCCTTGCGGCGCGCCAGCTCTTCCTCGCTGATGAGCATGTTGCATTGGCCGGTGTTGAGGTCGATGCGGACGCGGTCGCCATCGCGCAGGTAGGCCAGGCCACCGCCGACGGCGCTCTCGGGCGAGGCGTTGAGAATGGACGGACTGTCGGAGGTGCCCGACTGGCGGCCATCACCCAACGTGGGCAGGGTCGATACGCCACGCTTGATGAGCGCGTCCGGCGGCTGCATGTTGACCACCTCGGCCGAGCCGGGCCAGCCTACCGGACCGGCGCCACGGATGGCCAGCAGGGTGTTTTCGTCGATCTTTAGCGCAGGATCGTTGATGCGGGCGTGATAGTCGTCCGAACCATCGAAGACCACGGCGCGGCATTCGAAGATGTTTTCCTGGCCGGGCGTGCTGAGATAGTGCTCGCGGAAGGCTTGCGAAATGACGCTGGTCTTCATGATGGCGAAGTCGAACAGGTTGCCCTTCAACACCAGGAAACCGGCGCGTTCGCGCAGCGGTGCGGAAAATGCGTAAATCATTTCCCTGTCCTGCGACTGACGGCCTTGCAGGTTTTCGGCCATGGTCTTGCCGGTGGCGGTGATACGATCGGCGCGCAGCTTGCCGGCCTGCTGCAGTTCCCACATGATGGCCGGCACCCCGCCGGCGCGGTGGAAGCGTTCACCCAGGTATTTGCCGGCCGGCTGCATGTTCAGCAGCAGCGGCACGTCGTAACCGTATTGCATCCAGTCCTCCGAATGCAGTTCCACGCCTGCATGGCGCGCCATGGCCATGATGTGCGGCTGGGCATTGGTGGAGCCGCCGATGGCGGCATTGACGACGATGGCATCGAGGAAGGCCTCGCGCGTGAGGATGGCCGATGGACGCAGGTCTTCGTAGGCCATGCCGACGATGCGGCGGCCGGTTTCATAGGCCATCTGGCCGCGCTCGCGATAGGGGGCGGGGATGGCCGAGCAGCCTGTCAGCGACATGCCCAGGGCTTCGGCCATGGCGTTCATGGTGGAGGCGGTGCCCATAGTGTTGCAGTGGCCGGAAGAGGGCGCGGAGGCAGCGGCGATCTCCAGGAATTTCTCGTTGTCGATGCTGCCGGCCGAGAGCAGCTTGCGGCCCTTCCAGATAGCCGAACCGGAACCGACCAGTTCGCCATCCATCCAGCCGTCCAGCATGGGGCCGCCCGAGAGCACGATGGCCGGGATATCGACGGTGGCTGCCGCCATGATCTGCGAGGGCGTGGTCTTGTCGCAGCCGGTGGTGAGCACCACGGCATCGATGGGATAGCCATGCAGGATTTCCACCAGGCCCAGGTAGGCCAGGTTGCGGTCGATGGCGGCGGTGGGACGGCGGCAGTTCTCGAAGACGGGATGCAGCGGGAACTCCATGGGAATGCCCCCCGCATCGCGGATACCGTCGCGCACCCGCTTGGCCAGTTCCAGATGAATGCGGTTGCAGGGACTGATATCGCTGCCGCTCTGTGCGATACCGATGATGGGACGGCCCGAGCGCAGCTCCTCGGCGGTGATGCCGTAGTTCATGAAGCGCTCCAGGTAGAGCGCGGTCATGTCGATGTGGTCGGGATTGTCGAACCAGTCCTGGGAGCGGAAGCGACGGGGTGTGGCGTGTGGCTTGTTCATGGATTCCTCCGGGCCGAAAGGCGTGTGGATAAGTTACGCGCCCAGCCAGCCGGCATCGACGTAGTACTCGCGGCCGGTGCACTTGGCGCCGCTGTCGGAAGACAGGAACAGCGCGAGAGCAGCGACATCATGCGGATCGACACGGACAGGCAGGCATTGCGCAGCCAGGATTTTCGCCTCTTCTTCGGGGGTGTGCCACAGCAGGGTCTGGCGCGGGGTGCGGATGGCGCCGGGGATGATGGCGTTGACGCGTACGCCGTCACGGCCGAAGTCGCGTGCCATACCATGCGTCATGCCTTCGATGCCGGCCTTGGCGGTCATGTACAGGGTCAGGTCGGGCAGGCCCAGGTGCCAGGAGATGGAGCCGAAATTGAGGATCACGCCGCTTTTGCGTTCACGCATGCCCGGCAGCACGGCCTGGGCGCAGAAGAACTGGTGGCGCAGGTTGACCGCCAGGCGTTCATCCCAGTAGCCGGGGGTGACGTCGGCGGTCTTGTGGCGGTCATCGTTGGCGGCGTTGTTGATGAGGATATCGACCCCGCCCATGGCGGTCTCGATGTCGGTGAAGGTGGCGCGCAGCGCTTCCAGGTTCATCAGGTTGCAGGGGAAGAAGCGCGGTGCGACAGCGGCGTCCTTGAGCGAGGCCACCAGCGCTTGCGAGGGTTCGACGGCGATATCCAGGAAGCAGACCTGTGCACCCTGGCCGACGAAGGCTTCCACCAGTGCCGCCCCGATGCCGCTGCCGCCGCCGGTAATGACGACCCGCTTGCCGGCGAGGCTGCGATAGAGGGCGTGTTCGAAGACGGGGGGGATGGCTGCGGTCATGCTTGCTACTCCAGAGGATAGGATGGGCCGCCGAGACGGCCCGGAAACGATATAAATGATTTCGGTGTTGTGCCGGTCAGCGGCCAGAACGGGTACTCACATCGACCCACACTGCCAGCACCAGGATGCTGCCCTTGACGATCATCTGCCAGTAGGTGCCCACGTCCAGCATGGACATGCCGTTGTCGAGGCTGGCCATCACCAGCGCGCCGATCAGGGCACCATAGATGGTGCCGGAGCCGCCGCGCATGGAAGTGCCGCCGATGAAGCAGGCCGCAATCGCATCGAGTTCGCCCATGTTGCCCGCCGAGGGCGAACCGGCCGCCAGGCGCGCCGTATTGACCAGTCCGGCCAGTGCACACATCACGCCCATGATGCCGAATACCCACAGCTTGACCGCCTGCACGTTCACCCCGGAGAGACGGGTGGCTTCCATGTTGCTGCCCACCGAATAGATGCGGCGGCCAAAGACGGTCTGCGTGCTCACGTAGCTGAACAGTCCCAGCAGCCCCAGCAACAGCAGCACCGGTACGGGGATGCCATCGTAGCTGTTGAGCGTACGGATGAAGGCCAGCAGTACCGCGCCGATGACCAGCACCTTGAGGCCATCGCGCCAGAGCGCTGCCAGCGGCAGGCCGTGGCGGCTGCGGTTGACGCGGCTCATCCAGGTCAGGGCCAGCGCCAGCACGAACAGGGCGATGCCCAGCGCCATCCCGATCTGCGGCGGCAGGTAGCCCTGGCCCAGATAGACCATGTTGTCGGACACCGGGGCAATGGTCATGCCGCCGGTGACGCCCAGCAGGATGCCACGGAAGGCCAGCATGCCGCCCAGGCCGACGATGAAGGAGGGAATGCCCAGATAAGCGGTCATGTAGCCGTTCAACAGCCCCAGTCCCAGGCCGAAGCCCAGTGCCAGCACCAGGTTCAGCGCCAGCGGCAGGTGATGGCTCACGTCCAGCAGCGCGGCGATGCCGCCCAGCAGACCCAGGAGCGAACCCACAGACAGGTCGATTTCACCGGCGATGATGACCAGCACCATGCCGCAGGCCAGGATGCCGGTCACCGACATCTGGCGCAGCAGGTTGGAGAGATTGCGGGGCGTGAGGAAGCCGCCATCGGTCATGAAGCTGAAGAAGCCCCAGATGATGGTGATGGCGATCAACAGCGCAATGATCTTGTAGCGGCGAAATACCAGCTTGAGATTGGCCATGCCGCCGGCCCCGCCCATGGCGCCACCAGCGGCGCTGCTCAGATTGCTTGTAGTCATACCGAATTCACCTTGTGATTGTTTCAGACGGCCACCGCGCCTGGCGACGCCTGCGGGACAGCCTGGTTGATGGCGGCGGCCAGCACGGTTTCCTGGCTCAGCTTGTCGTTGACGAAGTCGCCGCGCAATTTGCCTTCGCCGATCACCAGCACGCGGTCCGACACGCCCAGCACCTCGGCCAGCTCGGAAGAAACCATGATGATGGCCAGTCCCAGCTTGGCCAGCTCGGAAATGAGCCGGTAGATCTCGGCCTTGGCGCCCACGTCCACCCCGCGTGTGGGTTCGTCCAGGATCAGCACCTTGGGCTGGGCCAGCAGCATCTTGGAGAGCACCGCCTTTTGCTGGTTGCCGCCCGAGAGGCCCGTGATGGGCAGAAAGGGGGTGGCGGTCTTGACGCGCAGACGGCTGATCTCGTCCTGGATGGTCTTGAGCTCGGCACTGCTGTCGATGCGGGTGCCGCGCGAGAAGCGGTTCAGGACCGTCAGGGTGATGTTCTGCCCCACATCCAGATCCGGCACGATGCCATGGTGCTTGCGATCTTCCGGCACCATGCACAGACCCTGACGGATCGACTTCAGGGGCGAGCCGGTATCGGCCGGCTTGCCTTCCAGCAGGACCTGCCCTTCGTAGCGTCCGCGATAGGCGCCAAAGATGGCCGATACCAGTTCGGTGCGACCGGCACCGACCAGCCCGGCAATGCCCAGGATCTCGCCCCGGCGCACCGAGAAGGAGACGTCATCGACGCGCTTGCGGCGCGGATTGTCGATGTCGTAGCAGGTGATGTTGCGCGCCTCCAGCACCACCTCACCGATGCTGTGATTGCGCTCGGGATACATGGCGGTGATTTCGCGGCCGACCATCTGCGTGATGATCTTGTCCACATCCATCTCCTGCATGGGCGTGGTGGCGATGTGCCTGCCATCGCGGATGACCGAGATGGTGTCGCAGATCTCGGCGACTTCGTCGAGCTTGTGCGAGATGTAGACGCAGGCCACGCCGCGCGCCTTCAGGTCCTTGATGATCTTCAACAGCACCGCGATTTCGGAGGCGGTCAGTGACGACGAGGGTTCGTCCAGGATCAGCAGGCGCGCATCCTTGTTGAGCGCCTTGGCGATTTCCACCAGCTGCTGGTGACCACCGCCATATTGCGAGACCGGCAGGGTGACGTTGATGTCCGGCATGTTCAGTTCGCGCATCAGTTCTTCGGCGCGGCGATACATGGCGGGGTAGTTCATGCGGCCACCCGGCAGGGTGATCTCGTGGCCCATGAAGATGTTCTCGGCCACCGACAGTTCGGGCACCAGCATCAGTTCCTGGTGGATGATGACGATGCCGGCGGCTTCGGTGTCGCGCACCGAATGGGCCTTGAGCGGTTTGCCGTCCCACAGGATCTCGCCATCCCAGGTGCCATGGGGATAGACACCAGAGAGGATCTTCATCAGCGTCGACTTGCCCGCGCCGTTTTCACCGCACAGGCCCACGCATTCACCGGGC
This sequence comes from Herbaspirillum sp. C7C8, assembly GCF_022627875.1. Classification (NCBI taxonomy): domain Bacteria; kingdom Pseudomonadati; phylum Pseudomonadota; class Betaproteobacteria; order Burkholderiales; family Oxalobacteraceae; genus Herbaspirillum; species Herbaspirillum sp. C7C8. The sequence continues at coordinate 397,688 of NZ_JABXGG010000003.1, read as the reverse complement.
CGGATCTTGATGTCGATGCCGTCCAGGGCACGCACACCGCCAAAGCTCTTGACGATGCCTTTCATTTCTAACAGATACTCGGACATGCCTGTTCTTTCCAGTAAGTCTCCGGGGTCTGCGCGCCGGGCGCGCAGACGGCGATGCCGGCTGCCTCGGGGGGAGCAGCCGGCATGCTTGACTCAGGGATCAGCGGCCGTCGATCTGGGCCTGGGTGTAGAAGCCGTCATCGACCAGGACCTTGACGTTTTCCTTGGTCAGCAGGATGGGTTTCAACAGCAGGCTGTCGACCTTCTTGAAGCCGTTGTCATACTGGGCGTTGTAGGTCGGTTTTTCGTTGCGGGCCAGTTGCACGGACAGCTTGGCTGCTTCGGTGGCGATCTGCTTCAGGGGCTTGTAGACGGTCATGGTCTGGGTGCCGGCCACCACGCGCTTGACCGCAGCCAGGTCGGCATCCTGACCCGAGACCGGTACCTTGCCGGCCAGCTTCTGTGCGGCCAGGGCCTGGATCGCACCACCGGCGGTGCCGTCGTTGGAGGCCACGATGGCGTCGATCTTGTTGTTGTTGGCCGTGAGCGCATTCTCGACGATGGACAGGGCTTCGGTCGGGCTCCATTCCTTGACCCATTGCTGGCCGACGATCTTGATGTCGCCCTTGTCGATGTAGGGCTTCAAGGCCTTCATCTGGCCTTCACGGAACATCTTGGCGTTGTTGTCGGTGGGCGAGCCGCCCAGGAGGAAGAAGTTGCCCTTGTTCTTGACCTTCAGGATGCCTTCGGCCTGCATTTCACCAACCTTCTCGTTGTCGAAGGAGATGTAGGCATCGACGTCGGCGTTGAGGATCAGGCGGTCATAGGAGAGCACCTTGATGCCGGCCTTCTTGGCTTCCTTGATGGTGTTGGTCAGCACCGTGGCGTTGAAGGGGACGATCACGATCACGTCCACGCCGCGCGAGATCAGGTTCTCGATCTGGGAGATCTGGCGTTGCTCGCTGGCATCGGCCGATTGCACGTAGACCTTGGCGCCCAGCTTCTCGGCGGCGGCGGTGAAGAAGTCGCGGTCGCGCGCCCAGCGCTCCACGCGCAGGTCATCGATGGAAAAACCGATCTTGGGGTTCTTGGCGTCGGCCATGGCGCTGCCGGCCACCATGGACAGGGTGGTTACGGTCATCAGCGCCAATACGGTCTTCTTCAGCATTGCCTTCATAGTCCAGTCTCCGATTTGAATTGAATTTGAATTGATTATGATTTTTGAAGCGACGTGTCCGGGTGGAACCGCTGGCCCGTTTTGGGGCAATCGCTTCCGGGGGCGCGTGGGGCCGAGCTTGTCGGGGTGGGGTCACGCCGCATGATGGTGCGAGGGGGATACTAGCCCCGGGCCAATCCCCTCTACAATTACGAAATTCACCAAACGGCTTAGTGATTCTTTTTGTTGCAGGAGCACATACCGGTCAGTGCGACCGTGGCTCGCTACAATTCTTCACCAGACAAAAAAACGGCGCGGTCATTGCGCACCGACGCCGCCAGACAGGAGACACAGCGTGGCAAAAGCACCCACGGTGCACCGGATTGCGTTGCTCTTCAATGGCAACAAGATCTTCGATCGGGAAATCATTTCCGGCATCGGCGAATACATCAGCAGCACCCGCGCTTCCTGGGACTTGTACCTGGAGGAGGATTTCCGCTGCCGCCCACAGGGCATCGAACGCTGGGCCGGACACGGCATCATTGCCGACTTCGACGATCCGGTGACGACCGCAGCGCTGGAAGGCGTGCAGCTGCCGGTGGTGGCCATCGGCGGCTCCTATGCCGACCCTTCGCAATATCCCGCCAACCGGCCTTATGTGGCCACCGACAACTACAAGATGGTCAAGCTGGCCTACGACCATCTGATCGAAGCGGGGCTGCAGCATTTCGCCCTGTTCAGCCTGCCCGAGTCGCCCTGCAACCGCTGGGCGCAGGAGCGCGAGCGCATCTTCACCGACCTCACCGGGGCCGATGGCATCACCGGCCACATCTACCGCGGCGTGGGCACCAGTGCGCAATCCTGGGATACCGCCGTGGAGCAGCAGATCGCCTGGGTGCGCAGCCTGCCCAAGCCGGTGGGCATCATCGCGGTCACCGATGCGCGGGCGCGCCAGTTGCTGCAGGCATGTCTGTTTGCCGGTATTGCCGTGCCGGAGCAGGTTGCTCTGATCGGTATCGACAATGACCCGCTGGCCCGGGTGTTGACGCGCATTCCCTTGAGTTCGGTGATCCAGGGCAGCGTGGAGATGGGCCGCACTGCGGCCCACCTGCTGCACCAGATGCTGCACGGGGCGCGTTTTCCGGACACGCGCATCATGGTGCCGCCCGTGGGCATCAACGTGCTGGCCTCCAGCCGCCACGAGGTGCGCAATCACCCGCACGTGATGCAGGCGCTGCACTTCATCCGCCAGTACGCCTGCCAGGGCATCAAGACCGACCAGGTGGCTGACTACGTGGGCATCTCGCGCTCTTCGCTGGAATGGTATTTCCGCCGTGAGCTGGGGCGCAGCGTGCATGACGAGATCCTGCGCTTCAAGCTGGAGGCCGCCAAGCGCATGCTGGAGCAGGCCGGCAGCCATGCGGCCGAGATCGCGGTCAGCTGCGGCTTCACCACCGTGCAGTATCTGCACGCCGTCTTCAAGCGCGAACTGGGCTGCACGCCCAGGGAATATCAGGAACAATTCGCCGCCGGACTGGAGCGCTCGGCTGCACCGTCGGCCTCCGCCGTCCGACCCAAGAAGAAAACCACGGGACCCTCCCTTCTTACCACCACAAAATGACGCACTTCACCCTCTCGCACACCACCTCCGCTGACGGCATCCGTCTCTACACCTTGCGCAACCACACCGGCATGCGCGTGACCATCAGCGACCTCGGCGCCACCATGGTCAACTGGTGGGCACCTGATCGCTATGGCCGTGAGGCCGATGTCCTGCTGGGCTTTGAGCGGGTCGAGCAATACGCGCACAACCCGGCGTATTTCGGCGCCATCGTCGGGCGCTGGGGAAACCGCATCGCGGGCGGTCGTTTTGAACTCGACGGCGTGGCGCACCAGGTCGATTGCAATGAAGGCGAGAACCATCTGCATGGCGGCCGCGAAGGTTTCCATGCCCAGCGCTGGCAGGTGCAGCCCGATCCGGAAGGTCTGCGCCTGATGCTGGTCTCGCCGGCCGGGCAGGCGGGTTTTCCCGGCACGGTGATGGCGTCGGTGCTGTACCGCCTGGATGACGAGGGCCAGTTGCGCATCGATTACACTGCCACCAGCGATGCGGCCACGCCCGTCAATCTGACTTCGCATGCGTATTTCAATCTCAATGGCGGAACATCCGACATCCGCGACCACATCATCGCCATCGAGGCCGATGGTTACCTGCAGGTCGATGCCAGGCTGATTCCGGAAGGCCGGGCGGACGTGGCCGGCAGCGCCTTCGACTTCCGCCAGCCTGCCCCCATCGGCCCGCGCCTGGACTGGCCCGATCCGCAACTGAAACTGGCCGGCGGCTTCGACCACTGCTATTGCCTGCGCAGCGAGCACGAACCGGCACCGGGCGAGAGCCGCGTGGCGCAGAGCTTGCGCGAAGTGGCCAGCGTCTACGAGCCGGGGTCGGGGCGTGAATTGCGCGTCTCCACCACCGAGACCGGGCTGCAGTTCTACAGCGGCAATTTCCTCTCCGGCGTGCAGGGGCGGGGTGAGCAGCCTTATGCGATCCATGATGGCTTCTGCCTGGAGGCGCAGTCCTATCCGGACCAGGTCAACACGCCGCTGCGCGAAGCGGTGATCCTGCGGCCGGGGCAGGTGTATCGGCAGACTACGGTGTATCGCCTGGGGGTGCGGGACTGACTGCGTTGCGTCGTGCGACTCGTCGGCATCGATGCCGTAGCGCACCTGTTGCGGCAATCCGGCATGGCTCCTGACTCCAGGATGAAGCAGAATCGGCAAGCTCGCACGCAATGCGCCTGCTTGGCGTTGCGCCGACTCGCGCGGTGGTGGCCGATGGCGCGGGAATGACTCGCCTGGTTCAGCATGGCGCCGGAATTTCAGGCAAGAATCGTCGCGGAATAGGTCTGTCTTTGCGCCTTGCCACACGCCAAAATAGTCCATTTTCATGACAGGTTGCCCACCCCCTGACCTGTTCATTCTCAACGCCAGCTTATTGGCCCGCTTACTGAGGAGATCCCCATGCAAGTCCACGCTTATGGTGCCCACGCCGCCGACAAGCCGATTGAACATCTCGAAATCACCCGCCGCGCCACCGGAGCGCACGACGTGCAGATCGACATCGCCTATTGCGGCATCTGCCATTCCGACCTGCACCAGGTCCGTTCCGAATGGGCCGGCACCCAATATCCGTGCGTGCCCGGCCACGAGATCGTGGGCCGCGTCGCCGCCGTCGGCAATCACGTCAGCAAGTTCAAGGTCGGTGATCTGGTCGGCGTAGGTTGTATCGTCGACAGCTGCCAGACCTGCCCGGACTGCGAAGAAGGCCTGGAAAACTATTGCGACGGCATGGTCGGCACCTACAACGGCCAGACCGATGACGCCCCTGGCTGGACCATGGGCGGCTATTCGCAGCAGATCGTGGTGCATGAGCGCTACGTGCTGACCATCCGCCATCCGGAAGCCGACCTGGCTGCCGTCGCACCGCTGCTGTGTGCCGGCATCACCACCTATTCGCCGCTGCGTCACTGGGGCGCCGGTCCCGGCAAGAAGGTCGGCGTGGTCGGCATCGGCGGTCTCGGCCACATGGGCATCAAGATTGCGCATGCCATGGGCGCCCACGTGGTGGCCTTCACCACCTCGGAATCCAAGCGTGCCGATGCCAAGGCCCTGGGTGCCGACGAAGTCGTGATCTCGCGCAACGCCGAAGAGATGGCCGCACATGCCAACAGCTTCGACTTCATCCTCAACACCGTGGCCGCACCGCATGACCTGGATGCCTTGCTGGGTCTGTTGAAGCGCGACGGCACCATGACCCTGGTCGGTGCGCCGGCCACGCCGCACCCGTCGCCGAATGTCTTCAATCTCATCATGAAGCGTCGTTCGCTGGCCGGTTCGTTGATCGGTGGCATCCCCGAAACCCAGGAAATGCTGGACTTCTGCGCCAGGCACAACATCGTGGCCGACATCGAGCTGATCCGCGCCGAGGAAATCAACACCGCCTACGAGCGCATGCTCAAGGGCGACATCAAGTATCGCTTCGTGATCGACAATGCCAGCATGGCGGCCTGATGAACTGATGAACTGATGAACTGCTGCTGACGCCATACCGCGTCGAACGCAAACGGGCGGGCACCCACGAGGTGCCCGCCCGTTTTTTGAAGGCAGAGCGAAGTGACCGATGACGGCTCACGCCTTGACGACTTCCCCGCCGAGATAATGCGCTTCGGAGACCGGCTCTATCCCAGGGCTATACGCCACGCAGCGGAGACATTACCTTTTACGCACCCTGAGGCAACATTGCCTTGTTCCACCGCGACTTCGCTTACGGCAGATATCATTTTTACCGATATCGATCATCGGTTTTCAGGATTGGCGTAATAACTGGACGAACCGCATCATGCAGACCTGTCCAACCATCCGCCAAGGAAAATCATGTCTGCCATCACCACCCAGGCCGCCATCATCTGGCCGGCCGGCTATCTGCCCGGTACCACCGACAACTATGTCTCCAATGAAGTGATCATCGCCGGTCTCTCGGCCGCCCAGGTGTGGCCGCTGCTCAACGACACGCGTGCCTGGCCCGGCTATTACGGCAATGCCAGCGAGATTCGCTTCCACGATGACAGCGGCCCGCTGCTGTCGGCGGGCGCGCGCTTTCGCTTTACGACCTTCGGTTTTGCGGTCGAGGCGGAAGTGACCGAATACCTGCCGCCCCAACCCGGCCAGGCTGCGCGCATCGCCTGGCACGGCTGGGTCGAGGGCGATGCCGCGCAGCGTCTGGATGTCCACCACGCATGGCTGTTCGAAGACCTGGAGGGCGGCCGCGTGCGCATCCTCACGCAGGAGACCCAGAACGGCCAGCCCGCGCGCGAGCTGGCAGCCACCTTGCCCAATCCCATGCTCAATGCCCACCAGGAATGGATCACCGGCCTGGCGCGCGCCGCCGCAGAGGCCGCCGCGCTGCGTTGAGGATCATCGCAGCGGCACCAGCCCGGCGGTGGCGAAGAGCAGTTGCCGCAGCCAGCGCTGCGCCGGATCGCGGTGCGTGCGCTCGTGCCATGCCGCCGTCTTGGTGAAGCCGGTGATCTCCAGCGGCGGCGACAACAGCTTCAGGCCCTCTACCCCGGCCACCAGCCTGGACGGCACCACGGCCACCAGGTCGGTGCTGCGCAAGATCTCCGGCAACACCAGGAAACGTTTCACCGACAGGCTCACGCGCCGCTGCAGGCCGCGCTGCGCCAGCGCTTCGTCGGTGACGCCGTGGAAGGGATCGCCCGCATACGACACCAGCGCATGATCCAGCGCGCAGAACTGCTTGAGCGATAGCCGTTGTCCCCGCACCACCGGATGATCCTCACGCATCGCGCAGACGTAGTGTTCCTCGAACAGCCGCCGCGCATGCAGTCCCGGCGGTGTATCCTGGGGCGTAGTCAGCGCCAGGTCGATCTCGCCGCGTTCCAGCCGCTCCTGCAGCGGTGCATCTTCCATTGACGCCAGTGCCACGCGGATGAACGGGGCATGCTGCTTGAGCGCCGTCAGGAAGGGCAGGGCGACCGCGCGCAAGGCATAGTCGGTTGCGGCGATGGTGAAATCCAGATGGGCCGTGGCCGGATCGAACACCGGCGGATGCAGCAAGCCATCGATATCACGCAGCACGCGCTGCACCGGTTGCGCCAGTTCCAGCGCCCGTGGCGTGGGCACGATGCCACGCTGGCTGCGGGCAAACAGAGGGTCATCGAAATTCTCGCGCAGCCGCGTGAGGATGCCGCTCATGGCAGGCTGGCTTACGCCCAGTCGTGCCGCCGCGCGCGTGACGTTGCGTTCGTCGAGCAGGGCGGCCAATGCCTTGAGCAGGTTCAGGTCGAGCGTGCGGAGGTCCGGTTTTTTCATGCGCGCAGAATCAGCAGGGAGAAATGACGCATGGTAGCAAGCCCCTGCGACAAATTGCCACATTCAACAAGTGGTCATACCAGCTTATCCTTGCCGCTCCTGATTTCCCATGCGGCATCCAGGGGACGGCGGCGTGGCTGCCGGGGGAGGCCGCATGTTCTGCCTACTACAAGACCAATGACGCTCCACTCTGCCCGCCGGCCCAGGCCGCTGCATCGCGCCCGACCCATTTTCAAACTCACGGCCTTGTCCGGCCTGCTGGCCCTGGGGGCTGCGCCCCTGGCCACGGCGCAGTCAGCCGGCGCCGACGAGGATTCCTCGCTGACGCTGGGCACCGTGGAAGTAAGCGCGCGCCGCAGCGGTCCGCTGCAGCTCAATAACGTGCTGACTTCGGTCGACCTGATCGGCGCGGATCGTATCCAGCAACAGCAGGTGCAATACAACTGGGAACTGTTCGCGCAGTCGCCGGGTGTGATGCTGACTCAGTTCCGCCAGGGCAACGAGTCCGGCAAGCTGTCCTTTCGCGGCTTCAACGGCGAGGGCGAGGTCAATGCGGTCAAGCTCCTCATCGACGGCATCCCCAGCAACGACAATGCTGGCGGCATGCCCTTCCTGGGGACGCTGTTCCCGCTCGATATCGCCCGCATCGAGGTCGTGCGCGGCACCAACGATGCGCGCTATGGCCTGCACAACATCGCCGGCAACGTCAACATCGTCACCCGGCAAGGCGGCAACTACGATGAAGCGCGTCTGACCTATGGCAGCTTCAATACGCGCCAGGTGCAGGTGGTCAAGGGCGTGGAGAACGGCAACTGGTCGCAGAACTATTTCCTCGGTTACGAAAAGTCGGACGGTTATCGTGATCATGCCCGGGCCGAGAACATCGCCTTCTCCGGCAAGTGGTTCTATACCAGTGATGATGGCCGCTACCGCACCGGCCTGAGCATCCGCCACGCCAATGCCCATGCGCAGGAACCGGGCTACCTGACGGCTCAGGATGCGCGCAGCAATCCGACCTCCTCGTATGCCTATGCTCAGTCCGATGGCGGCAACCGCCAGATGGACCAGGTCAGCCTGCACTTCGATGGCGACATCGATGACCAGCTCTCGGTCGCTGCCAAGCTTTATCTCAACCGCGTGCGTGACCAGCGCTGGCTGCGTTACTCGTCCACCACGTCGCAGCAGGAGCGCCTCATCGACGAGACCCACTACGGGCTGTTGACCAATGCTACCTACCGCCCGCGCTGGAAGGCGTTCGAAGGCATGAGCGACCTGGCGCTGGAAGGCGGCTTCAGCATGGAGCGCCAGGAGGACCAGAGCCCGCGCTACAACACGGTCAACCAGGTACGTGTGTCGCAGACGCGCGATCATCATTTCGTCTTCGATACGGTGGGGGCCTATGTGCAGGCCGTGATCAAGCCCGTGGAGGCGCTGCGCATCATTCCCGGTTATCGGGTGGACCATGTGGGTGGACGTTTCAACGACCCTTCGCGCGGGGTGAGCTATGGCATCCAGGATTACGGCTATATCCGCCAGCCCAAGCTCAGCGTGGTGTATGCACCGATCCGCCAGGCCAGCATCTATGCCAACTGGGGGCGTACCTTCCAGGTCGGTGCCGGCGCGGCAGCCTACAAGTCCAACAACAACGACTTGCGTCCTTCCATCAATGAGGGCTGGGAAACCGGCGTCAAGTTCACGCCCGTGGACTGGCTTGATGGCCGCGTGGCGGTGTGGGAGCAGCGGGCCTCGGACGAGGTCAAGCGTCGTCTGAACGATCCCACCGGGGACTCGGAAAACGTGGGACGGACCAAGCGCAATGGTGTCGACCTGCAGATCAACCTGCGCGCCGGCAAGCGCACCACGCTGTGGCTGGCCTATTCGCGCCAGCGATCGGAAATCATCACGCCGGACCCGACCGCACCCAACACCCTCGGCAAGGAAATCGACCACGTGCCGCGCCAGGTGTATTCCGGTGGCATCGACTACCAGGCCACGGCGGACCTGAAGCTGTCGGCCTCGGTCAACGGCCAGGGCAGCTATTACCTGACCACCGCCAATACCGGTGGCAAGTTCGGCGGCTACACGCTCTTCAACGCCAGTGCCACCTATCAGGTCACGCCCAGGCTGAGCCTGGAACTGCAGCTCAAGAACCTGGCCAATCGCTACTATGAATATGTCTGGATCAATGACCAGACCCGGCATGCCCCCGGGGACGGACGGGCGATGTATGTCTCGGCCAATATGAAGTATTGAGCAAAAATGCGGGACAGGCCTGCCACCGCCGTGGCGGCCCGCCTTCCTTGTGGCAGGCCTACTTACTGAGCAGCGACCACCGTCATTTCCACCAGCAGACTGGAGGCGCCCAGCCTGGCCTCGAGCGTGGTCCGGGCCGGGGCGGTGCCGGCGGGCACCCAGGCGTCCCAGACGGCATTCATGGCGGCAAAGTCGCTGATGTCGCGCAGGTAGATGGTGGTCGAGAGGATACGCTCGCGGTGCGATCCCGCTTCGCTGAGCAGGGCATCGATGCGGGCCAGCACTTCCGTGGTCTGGGTGGCGATGTCGGCCTGCGCATGGGGGCCGCCGCTTGCGGTCTGTCCGCACAGGTACACCAGGCCGCCATACTTGACGATCTTGCTCATGCGCGCATTAGTGTGCTTTCTTTCGATGCTGTGGTCGGTGGTGCTCAAGCGATTCTCCTGTCAACGATGGATCATGTCACTGCCATGGCCTTGCGCCGGATCATTCCGAGGCAAGGGGTTCGGTATCGGCCAGCGCGGCCAGCGAGGCCAGCGCGATCGGTTTGAGGGGCGTGCGGATGTGATAGGCACCGACTTCCTCGGGTGGCTTGCCCAGCTCCTGCGCCAGGATCTGCGTCACGCTCAGGCCGCACATGCGTCCCTGGCAGGGACCCATGCCGCAACGACTGAAGAATTTGGTCTGGTTGGGCCCCTGGCAGCCCAGGCGCGCCATCTCGCGGATCTGTCCGGCGCTGACCTCTTCGCAACGGCACACGATGGCCTCATCGGGTGGGCTGGCAAGCCACTGCGGCGGGCGATAGAGCGTATCCAGAAAGGGACGGATCTTCAGATGCCGGGCGCGTTCTGCCCCTGCCTGCGCGATCAGGGCGGCGCATGCCGCGGCGTCGGACTTGCCGATGGCCAGGGCGGCATGGGCCGCAGCGATGATCCCTGCCGATTCCGCCGCCCGCGCACCCGCAATGCCGGCACCGTCGCCAGCGATGCGCAAGCCTTCCAGCGAGGTCTGGCCGCCTTCGTCCACGACGGGTGTCCAGCACAGATTGAGGGCATCCCAGCGGTGATCCAGGCGCAGCTGGCGACTCAGCTGCGTATTGGGGACCACGCCATGGTGCAGCAGCACCACCTTGGCCGCCAGGGTGTGGTCGCGGGCACCGACGCTGAACCGTACCCGTTCGGCCTGACCCTTGCCCTCGATGCGCAGCGCGCTGGCGCCCTGGTACAGCGGTACGCCGGCCCGGCGCAAACGCCACAGCATCTTCAGGCCCTTCATCAGGTACTGCGCTGCCCCCAGTGCGGCCGCCAGATGAGGCAGGGCGCGCCTGAGGTTCTCGGGTGGCGAGGTCTGCACCACCGCCGTCACCTCGGCACCGGCCTCCAGCAGTTGGCAGGCCACCAGCAACAGCAAGGGGCCGGCACCGGCCAGTACCACGGGGCCCTGCGGTACCGAGGCCGAGGTCTTCATTGCGATCTGCGCGGCGCCCGCATTGAGCACGCCGGGCAAGGTCCAGCCAGGCAGTGGCGAAGGGCGTTCCATGGCACCAGTGGCGGCGATGATCTGGCGGGCGCGCAAGCGATAGGAACGTTCGTCCTGTTGTACCGTGAGCACCAGATCCTGGGTGATTTCCCATACCAGGGCGCCGCTGCGATAGTCCACACCGCACTGCTGCAGGCGCTCGGCCAGGCCGCGTCCATGCAGGTAATCCGGACCCAGCACGGCGGCCACCCTGGGTGGCACCTGCGTGACATGGCGATAGATCTGCCCGCCCGGATGTGGCTGCTCGTCCAGCAGCAAGGTCTTCAGTCCCAATGCTGCGGCACTGATGGCCGCCGACATGCCGGCCGGGCCGGCGCCGATGATGATGAGATCGTGGGTCGGTGCCATCATGCGGGGTCTCCCACGCGACGCGCGCCGTGCGGCAGCCGCACCTGCATGCCGGCATGCACCGGGACCATGCAGGACTGCACGTTCTGGCGGCCATCGACTTCGACCAGGCAATCGAAACACACGCCCATCAGACAGAAGGGCGCACGCGGGCTTGCTGATACCGGGGTATGCCGCAAGGGGCTGATTCCCGCATTGAGCAGGGCAGTGGCCAGGCTTTCGCCTTCCCTGGCGCTGATGGACTGGCCGTCCACCAGAATGGCAACCTCGGGGCGACGGTCTTCATCGGCCGTCAGCATCGACTTGAACATGGAATCGCTCCGCTTTGAAGGTGGAAATGGCGGCTGGCTCGGCAGCACCCCGGATCCAGTCCGAGAGGGGACCGGCGTGCATGGCCGCCAGCGTGATGCCGCTGTGGCAGGTCACCAGGAAAGCCCCGGGACATTGACGCGACTGCTCGTAGATGGGGAAGCCATCCGGTGTCATCACCCGCAATGCCCCCCAGGTGCGAACGACATTGGCGCCATCGAGCAGCGGAAAATATTTACGTGCGCGGTTGGCGATATGGGCCAACTGGTCGATCGAGGTGCGGTCATCAAAACCGACGTCCTCCTTCGAGTCACCGATCTGGACCACGCCTTCGCCTGTCTGCCGCACATGGCCCGAGGGGTGGCGCAGAAACGGCTGCATGCGTTCGGTCACCAGCACCTGGCCGCGATTGGGGGCGACCGGCGCGTCCAGTCCGACCAGCGGAGCCAGCGTGCGGTTGCCCAGCCCGGCGGCCAGCACCAGCTTGCCGGCCACGTATTGCTGGCCACCGGCGCGGACCTCGAACTGCCCGGCACGATGGACGATCTGCTCACAGTGCACGCCGTTGCGCAGGACCCCGCCGCGTGCATGAAAGGACTGCACCAGCGAGCGCAGCAGGCGTAACGGACTGACGTGACCATCACGCGGACCATAGACGGCACCGACCACTTCCGGTCCGATGTACGGTGAGAGTTCTTTCAGGGCCACCGGATCGAGTACCTCGAAGGGATAGTCACCGACGGCCTCGCGCAGGCGTTCCAGTTTCTGCACGTAGGCACGCAGCTCGTCGTCGTTGAGGAAGAATTGCAGTCCGCCGATCTGTTGCAGTTCCAGGTCGATGCCGTTGCCGGCCGTCAGCTCCTGTGCAAAGGACGACCAGCGCAACACCGAGGCCATGCTCCAGCGCGCATAGTCGGGTCGTTCCTCTCCCTTGCCCTGTACCCATACCAGACCGAAATTGCCGCGTGCGGCGCGGAAGGCATCATCGCCTTCGTCCAGTACCAGCACCCTTTCACCGGCCTTGCTCAGGCCGTAGGCGATGGACATGCCTACCACGCCGCCGCCGATGATGAGGGTATCGATATCCGTTGAAATCATGATGTCTTTCCAGAGAGAATCCGGTCCAGTCCGTAGAAGCGTTCCAGCAGTGCCATGAGCACCAGCGTGAGCACGATGAGCACGGTGGAGACCGAGGCCAGCAGCGGATCAATGGTGTTGGCGATGTGGTTGTACATCTTCACCGGCAGCGTCTCGGTGCCGGCCGAGGCGACGAAGATGGACATGGTGAGTTCATCGAAGCTGTTGATGAAGGCAATGATCCAGCCCCCGGCCACACCGGGAATGAGCAGTGGCAGCTCCACCCGCCGGAACACGGTCCAGGCCGAGGCCCCCAGCGACTGGGCGGCCTGCGCAATGGTGCGGTCAAAGCCGGTAGCAGCAGCCACCACCAGGCGCAGCACGTAGGGCAGCACGATGACCGTGTGTGCGACTGTCAGGCCCCAGGCGGTACCGGGCGAACCCAGCAAGGTGAGCAAGCGCAGCAGCGCAATGCCCAGCACGATGTTGGGCACCATCAGGGGCGACAACAGCAGCCCCAGCAGTGCCTCCCGGCCGGGGAAGCGATACCAGGCGATGGCCATGCCGGCCGGTACCGCCAGCAGAGTCGCCAGGGTCGCCGCCGTGACACCCAGCCACAGGCTGCGATAGAAGGCCGTCATGAAGCTGTCGTCGCTCAGGATGGCGCCATACCAGCGCAGCGAGGCGCCGTCGAAGGGCAGCGAGATATATCCCTTGTCGGTGAAGGAGACGCACACCACCATCACCAGCGGCGCCAGCATGAAGGTCGCAAAGGCGAGATGGAACAGCATCAGGGGCAGGGGCACGCGCGTCTTCATTGGAACACCTGCTTGTAACGTCGCTCCACCAGGCGGTTGACGCCCAGCGAGACGGCCAGCACGATCACCAGCAACACCACCGACAGGGCCGCGCCCAGAGGCCAGTTGAGATTGCCCAGGAATTCATCGTAGATCGTCGTGGGCACCACCTTGAGCCGCCGTCCGCCGATGATGGCCGGCGTGGCGAAGGCGCTGGCAGCCAGCGAGAACACGATCAGGCCACCCGAGAGCACCCCCGGGATGACCTGCGGGAAAACGATGCGCAGCATGATCGTACCCAGCCCCGCGCCCAGCGATTCGGCGGCCTGTTCGGTGGCGGGATCGAGCTTTTGCAGGGATGCCCACACCGCCAATACCATCATCGGCACCAGCACGTGCACCAGCGCGATCACCACACCGGTAAAGGTGAACATGATCTTGACCGGCGTATCGATGAGGCCAACCGCCATGAGCGCCTTGTTGATTACGCCTTCATTGCCCAGCAGAATGGCCCAGCCCAGGGTGCGCACGACCACCGAGATCAGCAGCGGTCCCAGCACGATGACCAGGGAGACGGCGCGCCATCGTTCCGACAGGCGCGAGAGCACGTAAGCTTCCGGTACGCCGATGACGATGCAGATCAGGGTGACCACCAGGGCCAGCCCGAAGGTGCGCAGGAAGATGGTCTGGAAGTAGTCGTCGGTGGCGATATCGAGATAGTGCGACAGCGTGAGATGGTCGCCCGTGCCGCCACCGGCCACGAAGGGGAAGAAACTCAACGACAAGGTAATCACCAGGGGCAACACCACGAAGGCCAGCGTGAGCAGGGCTGCGGGCGTGCCCATCCAGTAAGGCAGTGCGCCGGGACGGGAGCTCATTGTGCCGCTCCGCTACGGGGGACCACGCGCGCATGCTCCGGTGCCCAGCGCAGGCTGACCGGATCGCCTTCGTCCCAGTCGGGAGCGCCCTTGTTGGCCTGGCTGATCTGGACCAGGCCCAGCGGTGTCTGCACCTGGTAAAGCCAATGATTGCCCAGGAATACGCGGGCCTGCACGCGACCGGCCAGCAGCGCCGTCTCGGGCGTGGTGAATTCGAGTTTCTCGGGACGGACGATGTATTCGACCTCGCCGCAGGTGGCCAGGTCTGCTGCCGGCAGACGATAGCCCTCCAGTTCCACGTAATGGTGGCCCTGCACGCGGGTAGCGGCGAACACGTTGGCCTTGCCGAGGAAGGTTGAGGAAAAACGTCCGTTCGGTTGTTCGTACATGTCGTAAGGACGGCCGATCTGTTCGATGCCACCCTTGTTCATCAAGACCACGCGGTCGGAGAGGGTCATGGCTTCTGCCTGGTCATGCGTGACCATGATGGTGGTCACGCCCACCCGATGCTGCAGGGCGCGCAGTTCGATCTGCATTTCCTCGCGCAGCTTGGCGTCCAGTGCTCCCATCGGTTCATCCAGCAGCAACACCGGTGGCTGGACGGCCAGGGCGCGTGCCAGTGCAACACGCTGGCGCTGGCCGCCGGAGAGCTCCTTGGGATAGCGTTGCGCCATCGCGCCCAGGTGAACCAGCTCCAGCGTTTCCGAAACCCGTCGGTTGCGCTCGCCGCCGGGCAGTCCCTGCATTTCCATCCCGAAGGAGACGTTCTGCGCCACCGTCATGTGCGGGAACAAGGCGTAGTTCTGAAACACGATGCCCAGTCCGCGCCGACTCGGCTTGACCTCGGTGATGTCGCGGCCATCCAGCAGGATGCGTCCGCTGCTGGGTTGCACGAAGCCGGCGATCATCTGCAGCGTGGTGGTCTTGCCGCAACCTGACGGTCCCAGCAGGCTGATGAATTCGCCCTTGTCCACCGACAGATCGCACTGTCGGACCGCTACCACGTCGCCATAGTGCTTGGACAGGCCATTCAATTGAAGAAAGCTCATGGAGGGGTCCCCTGGTCTGATCTGGTAAGGGTGCGCGGGCGTTTAGCGCTCGACGGCACGATTCCAGCGGTTGGTCCACTCGGCACGCTGGGCATTGATGACGCCGTAGTTGGGCGCAATCATCTGCCCCACCTTCTCGGGACCATAGACCACGCGCTTGATGACCTCCGGAGAAAGCTTGGTGGTCTTGTTGACCGGCCCCCAGCCCTGGGCATTGGCGAGGATGGCCTGCACGTCGGCCGACAGCACGTATTGCAGGAACTGCTGCGCCAGCTTGGCTTGCGGTGCGCCTTCCACGACGCAGGCGGCCGACATGAGCGCTACTGCACCTTCCTTGGGGTAGACGAATTCCACCGGGGCGCCCTGGTCGATCACGGCCTGCACGCGGCCATTGCCCCACACCGCCAGCGCGGCTTCACCGGTTTGCAGCATCTCGGCCATCTTGCCCGGCGAGGGTTCCCAGGCCAGTACGTTGGGCGCCACCTTCTTGATCATGGCGTCGAAGCCCGGCGCGATCTTCTCTTCGCTACCGCCGTTGAGGCGAGCCATCATCACCAGCGTGAGCAGGCCGTAGCCGTTGGTGATGGGGGGAATCACCACTTTCTGCTTGTACTTGGGATTGGTCAGGTCCTGCCAGGAGTCGGGCGCTTTCCAGCCGTTCCTGGCAAAGACCTCCTTGTTGTAGGCCAGGCCGGTGGCGATGAAGCCGATGCCGATGGACTTGTCCCCGATCATGCGGGCATTGGGATAGACCTCGCGCGAGCTGCTGCCTTCTTCCATCTTGGCGCACAGGCCCTGTCCGACCGCCTGGTACATCGGGCCGTCATCGATCATGGCCAGCGACATTTCCTGGCGGCCCTTCTGGGCTTGCAGCTTGGCCAGGATGTCGGTGGAGTTGCCCGAGACGTAGACGACCTTGCTGCCGGTGCTGGCCTCGAAGGGCGGAATGATCTTTTCCTTGAAAGCCTGTTCGGTGGAACCGCCATAGCCGCCTACGTACATCGTTTCGGCTGCATGGGAAGTCGCCGTGGCCAGCAAGGCGGCCGTCATCGTTACGCCAAGAATGTTTCGCATCAGGTAGTCCTCCAAGTAGGGATTGCAGTTGAATGGCCAGCAGGAGAATGTGAACAGGCCCTAGTGTAGGCACTAGGACGCACCGCAAATATTAAATTTTCGGAGGTTGCTTATGCCTATTTGTTATGTGTATTGTTGCAGTGCAAATAGGGGTTTTTACGAGGTAAAAGGCACTGGAAAGATGCGATACTGCACCTCATTGAGGCATATTTTCCGAGTGATGATAGCGAGTTGGTTATATGAGAAATAGCGTGAATTTGCGCCAGATCGAAGCTTTCTATTCGGTCATGCGCACGGGCACCGTGGTCGGTGCCGCCCAGATGATGAGCGTGACCCAGCCGGCGGTCAGCCGTGCCATTGCCCATCTGGAGATCCGTATCGGTTACGACCTGTTCGAGCGGCGCGGCCGCAAGCTGGTCGCCACCCCCGAGGCGCAAGCCTTGTATGCGGAGCTTGAGCCGATCTACGGCAACCTGGATCGCATCGCCCAGGTGGCCCACGATATCGGTCACCAGCGTGCCGGCGCATTGCGCATTGCGACATTGCCGGCGCTCTCGCAAAGCCTGGTGCCGCGCACGGTGGCGCGCTTCGCAGCGGCGCGTCCGCAGGTGTCGGTGTTCGTGCAGACCTTGCCGTCGCGCCAGATTGCCGAGATGGTCGCGACCAAGCAGTTCGATATTGGAATTGTCGAGCTGCCCTTGTCGCAGCCTTCGATTTCGATCGAACCGCTGGAGCCGCTGGAGCGCGCGCTGGTGCTGCCAGCCGGGCACCGGCTGGCGCGCCGCAAGAGGGTGTCGCTCAAGGAGCTGGATGGGGAGCGCATGATTCTGTTGTCGCAGCACAGCTACATGCGCTACCAGATCGATGATGCGCTCTCCAAGCTGCGGGTATCGGTGCAGGTGGCCATGGAAACGCCCAATTCGCTGGTGGCCTGTGCGCTGGTGGCCGAAGGGGCGGGGATCACGCTGGTCTCGCGCATCACGGCCGAGCCGTTCATCAGTGCCGGTGTGGTGATCCGGCCGGTGGTGGAGGAACTCGATACGCGTTGCGCCATCATCTTTCCTTATCCCGGGAAGCGGCTGGCGCTGGCTGAAACCTTTGCTGCCGATTTGCGCGATGAACTGAGGCGTTGCCAGTCGGCCTGAGTGTGCCTGCGATCAGGGCACCCGCTCCTCCACCGGCCTGGCCGTCTTGCGAATCTTGGCCACATCAGCCGCGCTGACCGTCGCACCACGATTGCCCCAGGCGGTCTGGATGTAGGACGTCACTTCGGCGACCTGCCGGTCGTTGAGCAATTGCGCATACGGTGCCATCACCAGCCCGGCCGTGGCCGAGTCGGTGGAAGGCTGGCGTCCCCCTTGCAGGATGATGCGGATGGCCGAGGTCGCATCCTGGGTTTGCAGTACCGGGTTGCCCGCCAGGGCCGGGAAGGCCTTGCCGTAGCCGGTGCCATTGCTGCGATGGCAGGCGGCGCAGCGGTCCAGATAGAGGGCCGCCCCCGGCGTTTGCGGACGTCCTTCGTAGGCAGCGGTGGCCGTCACTTCGTCATAGCGGTAAGGCTCGGCCCCATTGCGCGGTGCCAGGCTCAACAGGTAGCGCGACATGGCGTTGAGATCAGCTTCGGTCATGTACTGCATGGAATGCTCGATGACATCGTTCATGGCGCCGAAGGAGGCCGTGTATTGGTTGCGACCGGTGCGCAGGAATTCGACCAGATCGGCCTGACTCCAGCCGGCAATGCCGCCACCATGTTCGTTGCGCAAGGACGGTACGCTCCAGCCATCGACTACCTGGCCGCCGGAGAGATACAGACGGCTGCTGTCATCCCGCAGCGATTTCTCCTGCAGGGTGGTCGAGCGCGGCGTGTGGCAGCTGCCGCAGTGACCCAGTCCTTCGACCAGATAGGCCCCGCGCGCCAGCTGCGCATCGGTACCTGCCGGTGCCGCATAGGGCGCCGGGGTAGGCGCGAACAGCTTGCGCCAGATCGCCAGCGGCCAGCGCATCGACAAGGGCCAGGGGATGTCATTGGCGCGATTGGCCTGTGCCGAGGGCGGCACGGCCTTGGTGAAGTACGCATACAGCGCCTGCATGTCCTCGTCGGTCAGGCGCGAGTAGGAGGGATAGGGCATGGCCGGATAGACCGTATAGCCGGCCTTGGTGACGCCGGTACGCATGAGGCGCGCGAAGTCCTCATAGCTCCAGTCACCGATGCCGTGTTCCCTGTCGGGCGTGATGTTGGTGGAGTAGATCGCACCGATCGGCGAGGCCAGCGCCAGTCCCCCGGCGAAGGGCGTACCGCCCCTGCTGGTGTGGCAGGCCACGCAATCGCCGGCCCGCGCCAGGTAGGCACCGCGCAGCAGTTGCCGGTCATCGGCACCGGCGCCGCCTTGCTTGGCGATACGTGCCGCCAGTGCCGCATCGGCTGGCGGGATGCTCATGGGACGTTGCGCCGTGATTTCCCGGTTGAGCAGGCGCGCGCCCACGGGTGGTTTGGGCGGGGCCGGTACCGTCAGCGAATCATCGGCATGCGCCAGGTTGCAGGCGGCAGTGGCCGCCAGCGCGGCGGCACCCAGGGCCAGGGTGGCGATCAGGATCATTCGTTTCATCATCGCTCCCGTCTTCACGCGCTGACCAGCGGGCGCGGATCCTTCAGGTACTGCTCACGGATGGCGCGCGCCGACCAGTAAGCCAGCGCCACGGCCGTACCAGTCGGGTTGTAGCCGATACCCTGGGCAAACACGCCCGATCCGACCGCGAAGACGTTGTGCACATCCCAGCTCTGCAGATAGCGGTTCACCACGCTGGTGGACGGGTCCGTGCCCATGGCCACGCCACCGGCCCAGTGCGTGGTCTGGTAGGTACGCAAGTCCGGCGCTGCACCGAAGTCCTTGACGGTCACCTTGATCTCGCGCGCCCTCAGCTCATGCGCGATCTTGACGGCCTGGTCGGTGACATAGCGGCTCATGCGGATGTCGTTGTCCTTCCAGTCGAAGGTAAAGCGCAGCAGCGGCTGGCCGAAGGCATCCTTGTAATTGGGATCGAGATCCACATACACGTCGCGATAGACCATGTTGGCACCATGCACGTCGAAGGACATGGTGTTGAGATAGCTGGCCTTGACTGCACGCTTCCAGTCGCGTCCCCACTTGGGCGTGCCACTGGGCAGGGGGATGCCCGAGATCGGCTTGGCCCCGGCCGGATTGCACCAGATCGGCGAACCACCGACGAAGCCCAGCGGGCCGTGGTCCATATGATCGCCATTGAAGTCATCCACGGCCACGCCATTGCCACCAGCACCGATGAAGCCGTTGATGTTCTTGCCCGGATCGAAGAAGGCATTGATGGAGGCCATCATCTGGAAGGCGATATTGCGTCCGACCGCTCCGGTGTTGCTGACCGGGTCATAGGGCTTGCCGATGCCCGAGAGCAGGAACAGCCGCGCATTGTTGTAGGCAAAGGTACTGGCGATGACGATGTTGGCGGGCTGGAAGACGGTATCGCCATTGACATCCACGTAGGTGACACCAGTGGCTTTCTTGCGCGAGCTGTCCAGTTCGATGCGCAGCACGTTGCAGCTGCTGCGCAATTCGAACAGCGCGCTCTTGCGCAGGGCCGGCATGATGTTGACGTTGGGCGAGGCCTTGGAATAGTTGTAGCAGGCATAGCCGGAGCAATAGCCGCAGAAGGTACAGGGGCCCATCTGGCAACCGTACTGGTTCACGTAAGGGGCCGAGGCATTGGCCGAAGGCAGCGTGAAGGGATGAAAGCCCACCTGCTGCGCGGCCTTGCGAAACAGCGCCGCCTGGTATTGCTCCTTCTGCGCCGGCAACGGAAAGTTGTCCGAGCGGTTGGCCTCGAAGGGATTGCCGCTGTCGTCGACTACCTTGCCCTGCACCCGGTAAGCAGTGCCGGATGTGCCCATCATCTTTTCGGCGAAATCGAAATACGGTTCCAGTTCTTCGTAGGTCACGCCCCAGTCCTGCAGGGTCATGTCCTTGGGGATGAAGCCCTTGCCGTAACGTTCCTCGTAATGGCTGCGCATGCGCAGCTCCTCCGGCAGCACGCGCCAGTGGCAGCCCGACCAGTGCAGCCCGGCCCCGCCCACGCCTTCGCCGGGCTTGAACATGGCGATCTGGCGATAGGGGATGGCGCTGTCGCCGCTCTTGCGGCGGAAGGTGAACGAGGATTTGTTCAGATTCTGGAATAACTTGAAACGCTGCTGGTATTCCAGTTCATCGATGGTCTTGGGATAGGCGCCGTCGGGATAGGTGTCGCGATAGACGCCACGTTCCAGCGCCACCACGCTTTGTCCGGCCTCGGTCATTTCCTTGGCCATGATGGCGCCGGTCCAGCCGAAGCCGACGATGACGACGTCGACTGCTTTCATGTTCTTGTTGGCCATGTGCTTGGGCTTTCGGGGTCAGACGATGCGAAGTGGGGCGGCCATCAGCCGCGCGAGATCGGGGGCAGGGGATAGGTGCGACCGTACTGGTCGACCCAGTCGTAGTAGTCGGCGCGGGCACCGGGGAAGCCGATCATCTTCCACGCGCCCATGCCCTTGTTGCCGCCGTCGGCCGGATCGCAGAAATAGCCTTCGTGGACGTTTTGCAGCAACAGGTTGAACAGCGCGGCGGGCGGGATGGTGGCCATCTTCAGGCTGCCCTGCCGGCCCTTCTCCAGCTCGCCCATCATTTTTTCGCGTTGCTGGGCATTGAGCTCCACATAGCCGTGCCTGTATTGCTCACGGATGGCCGCATCGAATTCGGCCAGGCCCTTCTTGTACAGTTCGCGCGGCGGATAGGGCAGCTGGTAGCCGAATTCGGGTGGTGCGTCCGGGGTGAAGGGTCCCTGCATGTACCACAGCTGGCCCTGGCCGTAGGGGGTGTTCATCTGCGCATCGATGAAGGCCGGGACCCCGGCTTCCAAGGCACCGGGACCACTCTCGTCGGCGGGAATGAGGGTATCGGCCAGCGCGCTGAGCAGCGCGAATTCCTCCTGGTTGAAGAAGACCGGTTTGTACGGAGAGTCGGCCGCTTGCCCCTGGGCGCTGACGGCCAGGCTGCCGGTCGTCACGGCCAGTGCGGCAGCAGGTGCGGCGGTGAGAGCGCCGCGCAGGAAACGGCGGCGATCGGGAGAGATGCTTATTTTTTTCATGGCGCGTTTCCTTGAGGGAAATCCGGAGCGTGAGCAAGGTCTTGCCTTGCTCACGGCCCAGCCATGATGCGCGCGATGATGCCGCAGGGGGATCAGCCATCCTGCGGTTTTGGTGTGGGAAATGTCTGACGCATACGCTGCAGGCCCTAGCGCCCTGCACGGGTTCAAGCCCTGTGATGCGTCAGCGCGACTTCAGAAGCCCCAGCTCAACATGCCGACCAGCTGGTTGCCCTGCTTGATGTCAAAGCGGTTGTAGCCACCGAGGATGGCCTGCAGCGACCAGGTGATGGGCGAATTGGGGAAGGGGGCCGACAGGCCCAGCGTCAGGTGACGCAGGCCGCCGCTGCTGGGGCCGTTGCCGGCGTAGCAGCCATTGACGACGAAGGCCTGACCGGCGCCGCAGGCGGTGCCGGTGGCGGTGTCGCGGGTGCCGAGGTACTTGCCTTCACGCTTGTAGGTGTAGGCGCCCAGCGTACTGGTGAAGGTGATGTCGTAGGGCAGGGGCCTGGTGTAGACCAGGGTCCAGTAGGTGTCGCCCTTGTTGCCCCAGATGACATCGTTGAGCAGCGTCTGCGCATTGAAGGACAGCGCGCCCCAGGTCAGGCCGGCCTTGGTTTCCAGTGCATTGGCGTGGCTGCCGTTGGCGTAGTAGTAGCCGGTCATGCCCAGGGTGTAGCCGAGGTCGCCGCTGATGTTGCCGGCGTAGGCGAAGTAGAGATCGTTTTCCACCGAGCGCGGTTTCTGGAACTCGGTGATGCTGCGATCACTGTAGGACTTGCCCAGTTGCTTGTATGAATAGTTGATGGTGGAAGCCCAGTAACCGAAGCTCCAGCCGCTGCTGTGCACGAAATCGATGCCCCATTGCAGCGCTGCCTGATCCGATTCGGGCGCATCCGCACCGGCATTGCCCAGCGCCTGGCCGTTGCCATAGGTGGTGGTGGCACCGCGCAGCACGTAGCGCGAGGCCAGGTCGATATGCTTGGTGATGGTCCAGGGACCGGCCGGTTCGGCGGTGGCAGCCGCAGCGGCATCGTCGGCCAGCGCCGGTGCGCAGACCAGCAGGGAGGCGAGGGCAGCGGTGCAGGTGCCCAGCGCATAGCGGGCGTGCAGGCGCGACAGGGAAGCGGTGGTGGTAGTCAAGGTTCTCTCCGTTGGGTTGAACTGTATCGTTGTGGAAGCAAGGGACGAGCAGACCCTGGCGGGTCCGTTGCCGGACCCGCGCAAGTCGTTGGTGATGCCGGTACTGTTGGAACTACAGGCGCATGCGCGCGAGGAACTTAGAGTTTTCCGTCAGCCGCCATCTTCATGTAGGTCGGATCGAAACGCAGCTTGACGTTCTTCTTGTCGCCGATGATCACGTTGCCGTCGAAGGCGATGCCGATGCCATCGGCACTCTTGACGTTGGGGCCAAGGATGCCGTGATCAAAGCTGAACTTGGCGATGCGCCCCATGATGGCCGGCAGTTCCTTCTTGGTCGCGAACTCCAGCGCCGCCTTGGGCTGGTAGAACATGGCCGTGGCCGCCAGTTGCGACCGGAAGCCTGCCAGGTCGGTGCCGGAAGCCTTGCCCATGGCGGTCAGCGCACGGGTGGCGCGGTCGTCCTTGGCGGTCATGATGGACATCATCTCGTACCAGGCACCGGTGAGCGCCTTGCCGAAGGCCGGGTTCTCCTGCAGGGTCTTGGTGTTGACCACCATCAGATCCATGATTTCGCCGGGCAGCTGCCTGGAGGTGTAGACCAGCGAAACATCGGGCGATGCCGCCAGCGAGGACAGCATCGGGTTCCAGGTCACCGTGCTGGTCACGGCCGGGGTGGCGAAGGCGGCGGTGATGTCGGCATCGCTGGTGTTGACCACCTTGACGTCACGTTCGCGCAGGCCCACCGATTCCAGCGCGCGCGCCAGCAGGTAGTGCGAGACCGAGAATTCCACCAGTTGCACCGACTGGCCCTTGATGTCGGCCAGCTTCTTGTTCTTTCCCTTCAACACGATGCCATCGTTGCCGTTGGAATAGTCGCCCACGATCAGGGCCGTGGAGTCCACGCCACCGGCTGCGGGAATGGTGAGCGCATCCATGTTGGTCATGGTGCAGCCGTCGAACTTGCCGGCGGTGTACTGGTTGATCGACTCCACGTAGTCGTTCAACTGCACGGCGCTGATGGTGATGCCGTACTTCTTGCCCCACTTGGCCAGGATGCCTTGTGCCTGGGCTTCGCCCCAGGGCATCCAGCCGGCGTAGATGGAGGTGCAGACCTTGAAATCGGTGCGGGGTGCAGCGTGGGCGGATGAGAGCGCGCCTGCGAAGGCGGCCAGGGCGATGGCAGCGCCACCAAGGATTCGGGAAATGTTGTACACGGCGTAGGGTCCTCGAAGGGTTTATTGGAAAAAAGCCCGGGAGCGGCGCGCTCTTGCGATCGCGTCATCTCCCGGGCTTTTCTCCCGCCGTGTAACCCCTTGCGAGGTCGACTGCTCTCGGACCAGACATCCGCACCAGCGAACCGGAACCCTAGCTGTCCATTGCAAATTGTGCTGACTCAAGACCGGACTCGCCGGCTCCCGCTCGCTTTTCAGCAAGGTTCATGCCAATCCCGTGAGATTGCGTCGAGGCTGCATGAGGCCGTTTTTCGCTATTAATAGCGGCCGCTGAAAAGCCAGCTGCGGCGCACCAGACATGATCGATGCTGGCGCATTTTCCACGCGCCAAATCGGTGCCGATGTGCACCATGCTTGCGCTCTGGCTGTTTGCGAAGAAACCCGCGATGGGCTGCAATCCTTTGCAGGAGCGGGTTTGCGACAGCTGTCTCTGTGCGGAAGGGGCTGGTCTGGATCTTGCATGCAAGATTGTCGTTCTCGCAGTGGGCGAGCCAAGACGACTTGGATCGAAGCAGACCAGGCGCATAGCGCAGACGTTGGCCTCGATAACCATCCTGGACGGCCAGGCCATGTTCGCAGGAGTAGACCATGCCCATGACCCGATCAAGTGACACCCCCGTTTTTTCCATCGCCTTTTCTGATGACGCCGCACAGGCACTGCCGCTGTGTGGTCGCATGCGCAGCTCGCTCGTCCTCATCGAAGCGCTCACGCATGCCGTGCGCTGGCTGCGACGGGCGCGCTAATGGTATGGAATTTGCTGAAATCAACGTACATGCAGAGCAGCCCGCATCGATGAGCTGATCATCCAACGGCTGTAGAAGATGTTC
Source organism: Herbaspirillum sp. C7C8 (assembly GCF_022627875.1). Lineage (NCBI taxonomy): Bacteria > Pseudomonadati > Pseudomonadota > Betaproteobacteria > Burkholderiales > Oxalobacteraceae > Herbaspirillum > Herbaspirillum sp. C7C8. The sequence continues at coordinate 372,936 of NZ_JABXGG010000003.1, read as the reverse complement.
CAATAGCTGGCTAGGGTTCCGGTCTGCCGCAGGCAGATGACTGGTCCGAGAGCCGGCGACCTCGGTCGAGGTTACACGGCGGGACAAAAGCCCGGGAGAGAGTTGCACCACAGGTGCCGCGCTGCTCCTGCTTTTGTTCAACCCCGACCGGAGTTTCTCGTGATCGCTGTCCGTCTTCCCAAGTCCCGCCCCGCAGCTGCCGTACTGCTTGCGTCCCAGTCGCAGGGAGGCGCGCCATGCGTTTCCTGAACCGCCACCCCGGTCGCTCCGGGCAGTGGCTGCTCACGCTTCTGCCCTTCCTCATCCTGGTGCTGTTGTATGCCTTCGGCTCGGCTACCCGTCTGGCCGACAATCCCAACGACAAGCTCCTGCCCAGTCTCACGCAGATGGTCGATGCGATCCGCCACATGGCCTTCATGGAAGATCCGCGCACCGGCGACTACCTGTTCTGGACCGATACCCTGGCCAGCCTGCAGCGGGTGCTGCTGGGTCTGGGCATCGCCGCCGCGGCCGGGCTGGTGCTGGGCATTGCCAATGGCCTCTTTCCTGTTCTGCGTGCCGGCTTCTCGCCGCTGCTGACGGTGATGTCGATGGTGCCGCCGCTGGCGATCCTGCCGATTCTCTTCATCGTCATGGGGCTGGATGAATTGTCCAAGGTGATGCTCATCGTCATCGGTGTCACCCCTCTGCTGGCGCGCGATCTGGAACACACGGGGCGCGCCCTCCCGGCCGAACTGTTGATCAAGGCGCAGACGCTGGGCGCCAACAGCTGGACGCTGGTGCTGCGGGTAGCCCTGCCGCAGATGCTGGCGCGCCTGCTGGTGTCGCTGCGCTTGTCGCTGGGGGCAGCGTGGCTGTTCCTCATTTCCGCAGAAGCGATTTCGGCCACGGCCGGTCTCGGCTATCGCATCTTCCTCGTGCGCCGCTACCTGGCCATGGACATCATCCTGCCCTACGTGGTCTGGATCACGCTGTTGGCGTGGATGATGGACTGGCTGCTGCGCGCCATCCATCGTCGCTTCTTCCCCTGGGCTGAAGGAGGCCGCGCATGAGCTATATCGAGATTGGCAACGTGTGGCAGCAATACGGCCAGAACGTGGTGCTGGAGCGCCTGAACCTGCGCGTGGACGAAGGCCAGTTCTGCACCCTGGTCGGCGCTTCCGGCTGTGGCAAGTCGACCTTCCTGCGCCTGCTGCTGGGGCAGGAGCGACCGAGCAAGGGGCAGCTCCTGCTGCAGGGTCAGCCTTTCCCGGCCGAGCCCGATGCCACGCGTGGCGTGGTGTTCCAGCGTTATTCCGTGTTCCCGCACCTGAACGTGCTGGACAACGTGGCCATCGGTCTCGAGCTGCCGCAATCCCCGCTCCTGGGACGCCTGTTCGGTGGCGCCAAACGGCGCGCACGCGAGGAGGCGGCGCAGCTGCTGCACCGCGTGGGGCTGGGACACGCGCTGGATCTGTATCCCGGCAGTCTCTCGGGCGGCATGCAGCAGCGGCTGGCCATCGCCCAGGCGCTCATCGTGCGCCCGCGCGTGCTGTTGCTGGATGAACCTTTCGGTGCGCTCGATCCGGGCATCCGCAAGGAGATGCACACCCTGCTGCTGGATCTGTGGAAGGACAGCGGCCTGACCGTCTTCATGGTGACCCACGATCTCTCCGAAGGCTTCACCCTGGGCACCCGCTTGCTGGTCTTCGACAAGGTGCGCGTCGATCCGCAATACCCGCAGGCCTATGGCGCCCACATCACTTACGACATTGCCCTCAACGAGGCGCGTGCCCGCGAACAGGCCGGCAAGCTGGCCTCCCTCCTCACTGCAAAGGAAAGCTGACATGAGCAAGGATCCCCTGGCCCTGCAGGCCAGACTCTATGAAGAACTGCTGCCCGGCGGCGGCCATACCTCCTTCATCCTCAAGCGCGGCCAGTCGCTGCGCATCACCGACATCGAAGGCGGCGCCAACGTCAGCATGATGATGTTAAATGCCCGGCAACCCAGCGAGCGGCTGAACCTGCCCGATACCCTGAAGGGCCAGCACACCGCGCGCCTGCAGGCCGGCCATTGCCTGTACTCCGACATGGGCCGCGTACTGGCCGCCATCACCGAAGACACCTGTGGCTGGCATGACAGCTTCGGCGGCGTCCTCAATGCCGAGGAAGTGCGCGAGAAATACGGCCAGGGCCGCTATCAGGAATTGCGCAACGGTTTCCATCGCAACGGCGTGGACAACCTGCTGGTGGAAATGGGCAAGTGGAACCTCGACCTGCAGGACCTGCTGATGGTGGTGAACCTGTTCTCGCGCGTGAACGTGGATGCCGAAGGGGTGTTCCACTTCGTGCCCGGCAATTCCAGGGCCGGTGACTACATCGAGCTGGCCGCACCGATGGACACGCTCATCATCCTGACCGCCCTGCAGCATCCCATGGACCCGCATCCACAGTACGCGCCGCTGCCGGTCCGGCTGGAATGGCTGCATACGCACAGCGATGACACCACGCACGCCTGCCGCCATTCGCGCCCCGAGAATGAGCGCGCCTTCCACAACACCGAACGCTTCCATCTCTGAAGAGGGAGAATCTCATGCACATCATCGAAAGCCAGCGCACCCCCGAACAAGCCGTGTTCCGTCATGTGATTCCGGCGGGCGAACCTTATCTCTTCAACCTCAGTGCCGGACAGACCGTGCGCTTGCTGGACCTGGAAGGCAACCAGGCCATCGATACGCTGTTCTACAGCGCCGCCAATCCGCGTGAACGTTACGATCCGCAGCGCACGCTGCGTCGCCAGAACCGGGCCTACCTGGGTGCGGGCAGCGTGCTGTATTCCAACCTGGGGCGCGCCCTGGCCACCATCGTGGCCGACACCTGCGGTCGTCATGACACGCTGGGTGGCGCGTGCGCGCAGGAGAGCAATACCGTGCGCTATGCGCTGGAGAAACGCTACATGCACAGCTGCCGCGACAATTTTCTGTGCGCCTGCCTGCATGATGGACGGCTCAACAAGCGCGACATCGGTGCCAACATCAATTTCTTCATGAACGTGCCGGTCACCCCGGAAGGCGGTCTCACCTTCGAGGATGGTATTTCCGCTGCCGGCAAGTACGTGGAGCTGCGCGCCGAGCAGGACCTGATCGTGCTTATTTCCAACTGTCCGCAGCTGAACAATCCCTGCAACGGCTGGAACCCGACCGCCGCCGAAGTACTGGTGTGGGACTGATCCCGAGACCTTGAACGTACGCAGCCCTGCGCCCCTCGCGGACGACCGCGAGCCGGTTTTTCGAATCACGGGACGACCCGGATTTCCAGGCCCATTCCATGTTTGACCATCTGCTCATCGCCAATCGCGGCGCCATTGCCTGCCGCATCCTGCGCACCCTGCGCACGCTGGACGTGACCGGCGTGTGCGTCTATTCCGAAGCCGACCTCGGCAGCCTGCACGTCCTGCAGGCCGACCGCGCCATCTCGTTGGGAGAAGGTGCGGCGGCCCAGACCTATCTGGCTGTGGACAAGATATTGGCCGCCGCCCGCGACAGTGGCGCGCAGGCCATCCATCCCGGTTATGGTTTTCTCTCCGAGAATGCCGCCTTTGCCGAAGCCTGCGAAGCCGCCGGCATCGCCTTCGTCGGCCCCACGCCCGCGCAGCTGCGCATCTTCGGACTCAAGCACACCGCGCGCGCACTGGCGCGTGAGCAGGGCGTGCCGATGCTGGAAGGCACCGATCTGCTGGAGAGCCTCGACGATGCGCTCTCGGCTGCGTCGCGCGTGGGTTATCCGGTGATGCTCAAGAGTACGGCGGGCGGTGGCGGCATCGGCATGCGCGTCTGCCGCAGCGATGCGGAATTGACGGACGCCTTTGATTCGGTGCGTCGACTGGGCCAGAACAATTTCAGCGACGCCGGCGTCTTCATCGAGAAATACATCGAACGTGCCCGCCATCTGGAAGTGCAGGTCTTCGGTGACGGGCAGGGCGAGGTGATCGCCCTGGGCGTACGGGACTGCTCGGTGCAACGACGCAACCAGAAAGTGCTGGAAGAAACGCCCGCGCCCCATCTTCCCGAGGGCATGGCCGAGGCCCTGTGCGCGGCAGCCATCCAGCTGGCGCGCGCGGTGAACTATCGCAGTGCAGGTACGGTGGAGTTCGTCTATGACAGTCTGGCCGGGCAGTTCTACTTCCTCGAAGTCAACACGCGCCTGCAGGTGGAACACGGCGTGACCGAACAGGTCTGGGGCGTGGATCTGGTGCGCTGGATGATCGAACTGGCAGCCGGCGACCTGCCACCGCTGTCGCAACTGGCGTCCCGTTTGCAGCCGCGTGGCCATGCAATCCAGGCGCGTCTGTATGCGGAAGATCCGGGGCGCCAGTTCCAGCCCTGCCCGGGCTTGCTGACCGCCGTCGATTTCCCGCCGGCCGATGGACAGACCTTGCGCATCGATACCTGGGTCGAGGCCGGTTGTGAGATCCCGCCGTATTTCGATCCCATGATCGCCAAGCTGATCAGCTGGCAGCCCACCCGTGAAGCTGCCCGTGTGGCGCTGGATGCGGCGCTGCGCGAGACCCTGCTGTATGGCGTGGAAACCAATCAGCATTACCTGCGCCAGATCCTGGCCGATGCCCCCTTTGCCGACGGCCAGCCATGGACGCGTTGTCTGGAACAACTGGTCTATCACGCCGATACGGTGGAGGTCCTGTCACCCGGTACCCAGACCACGGTGCAGGATCATCCTGGCCGCATCGGTTATTGGGCCGTCGGCGTGCCGCCCTCAGGGCCCATGGATGAGCGCGCCCTACGGCTGGGCAATCGCCTGCTGGGCAATGCCGAGAATGCGGCGGGACTGGAAGTGACCATGATGGGGCCGGTACTGCGTTTCAATACCGCCGCCAGCGTGGTGGTCACCGGTGCCGTGATCCCGGTCTTGCTCGATGGCGTAGCCCAGCCCATGGCCACCGTGTTGCACATCGCCGCCGGCAGCACCCTGAAGCTTGGCACCATCAGCGGCGCCGGTGCGCGCAGCTATCTGGCCGTGCGCGGTGGCGTGCAGGTGCCGGCCTATCTGGGCAGCCGCAGCACCTTCACGCTGGGCCAGTTTGGTGGTCATGCGGGTCGTGCGCTGTCCAGTGGCGACATCCTGCATCTGCTGCCATTGTCCGAGGATGACATGCCCGAGGTCGGCCAGGTCTTGCCGGCCGACCTGTATCCCGCCCTCGATGCGGTACGTCAGGTCCGCGTGATCTATGGTCCGCATGGCGCGCCGGAATATTTCACGCCGGCCTACATGGCGACCTTCTTCGCCACCGACTGGGAAGTCCATTTCAATTCCAGCCGCACCGGCGTGCGCCTGATCGGTCCCAAGCCGGAATGGGTGCGCGACAGCGGTGGCGAAGCCGGCCTGCATCCCTCCAACATTCATGACAATCCCTATGCCGTCGGTGCCGTCGATTTCACGGGCGACATGCCGGTCATCCTCGGACCGGATGGCCCCAGCCTGGGCGGCTTCGTCTGCCCGGTCACGGTGATCGAGGCCGATCTCTGGCAGATTGGCCAGCTCAAGGCCGGTGACAAGCTACGCTTCGTTCCGGTGGAGGTGAGCACTGCACGCCGCATCGCCCTGGCCGCACAAGCCGCTATCACCAGCCTGCAGCCGCAGCCGGTGGACTGGTCGCCGGCACCGCTGGCCTCGCCCGTCGTGCTGGACCTGGGACAGGATGAACACCGTCTGGTGGCGCGTCTGTCGGGCGATGCCAATCTGCTGCTGGAAGTGGGCAGCCCGCAACTGGACCTGGTGCTGCGCTTCCGCGTGCATGCCCTGATCGCGGCCTTGGAAGAACAGCATCTTCCCGGGGTGATCGATCTCACGCCCGGCATCCGCTCGCTGCAGGTGCACTACCAGCCGGAAGCCTTGCCCTTGTCGACCTTGCTGGAGACCATCGCCGGATTGTGGGATGCCGTCTGCGCCCGCCAGAACCTGACGGTGGCCTCGCGTATCGTGCACCTGCCTTTGTCCTGGGACGACCCGGCCTGTCAGCTCGCCATCGAGAAATACATGACCACCGTGCGCAAGGATGCACCGTGGTGCCCCAGCAATCTTGAATTCATCCGCCGCATCAACGACCTCAAGGATATCGGCGCGGTGCGCCAGACCGTGTTCGATGCCAGCTATCTGGTCATGGGACTGGGCGATGTCTATCTGGGCGCGCCGGTGGCTACGCCGCTGGACCCGCGTCATCGCCTGGTCACGACCAAGTACAACCCGGCGCGCACCTGGACTGCCGAGAACTCGGTAGGTATCGGCGGTGCCTATATGTGCATCTATGGCATGGAAGGACCGGGCGGTTACCAGTTCGTGGGCCGCACCCTGCAGATGTGGAACCGCTATCGCGAAGTCGCGGCCTTCCGGGGCAAGCCCTGGCTGTTGCGCTTCTTCGACCAGATCCGTTTCTATCCGGTCACGGCCGAAGAATTGCAGACCATCCGCCGCGACTTCCCGCTGGGCCGCTTCGAGGTCGGCATCGAGGAGACGCGACTGGATCTGGCGCACTACCAGGATTTTCTGCAACGCGAAGCCGAGGGTATCGCTGCCTTCCGCCAGCATCAGCAAGCAGCCTTCGATGCCGAGCGCCAGCGCTGGATCGCCAACGGCCAGGCCGACTACGAGAGCGAGGAAGGCAGTGCTCTCATGCAGGAAGACCAACCCCTGCAGGCGGGACAACTGGCCGTGGATGCGCCCATTGCCGGCAACCTGTGGCAGGTCAAGGTCAGTCCCGGCCAGCGGGTGGCGCAGGGTGAACTGCTGATGATTCTGGAATCGATGAAGATGGAAATCAACATCGCCGCCCCCGAAGCCGGCATCGTCGCCGAAGTACGGGTGCAGCCGGGCAGTCCGGTACGTGCGGGACAGTGCGTGCTGGTCATGGAAGAGATTGAACAGGAGGCCGCATGATCCATCCTTTCGACTTGCGCATCGATGCGCTCACGGCGGCCTATCGTGATGGCAGCCTGTCCCCGCGCACCGTGATCGGCCGCCTGCGTGAGCGTGCCATCGCACTCAATGCGCAATACCGGCTCTACCTCCACCTGTTGAGCGAGGAAGAGATCGAGCCCTACCTGCAGGCGCTGGAACGGCAATCCCCGCACAGCCTGCCGCTGTATGGTGTGCCCTTCTCGATCAAGGACAACATCGACCTGGCGGGTATTGCGACCACGGCGGCCTGTCCGGCCTTCAGCTACGTACCACGCGAGAGTGCCACCCTGGTAGCGCAACTGATCGCGCTCGGTGCGGTGCCGATGGGCAAATGCAATCTGGATCAGTTCGCCACCGGTCTCAACGGCACCCGTTCGCCCTATGGCGCCTGCCGCAACAGCGTGCATCCGGATTATCCTTCCGGCGGTTCGTCCTCCGGTTCATCGCTGGCGGTGGCATTGGGTTTGAGCAGCTTTGCATTGGGCACTGACACGGCCGGCAGTGGCCGCGTCCCTGCCGCCCTGAACAATCTGGTCGGACTGAAGGCGACCAAGGGACTGCTCTCCACCGCCGGGGTAGTTCCCGCCTGCCGTACGCTGGATTGCGTGACCTTCTTCACCGCCACGGCAGCCGAAGCCAGTCAACTGCTGGCGCTGTGCACGCAATCAGGAGAGCCCGACGAGCGCGACGAATACAGCCGGGCCAACCTGCCGCACAATGATGCAGCGGCCTTCCAGGCGCCACGCGAGGGCTTGCGCGTGGGAGTACCGCGTCAGCTGGAATTCCTCGGCTGCAGCGAGAGTCCGGTCCTGTTCGTGGAAGCGCTGGGACAACTGGAGGCCATCGGCGGCGTACCCGTGTCCATCGATTTCAGCCCCTTTCTGGAGGCAGCGCGCCTGCTCTACGAAGGTCCGTGGGTGGCCGAGCGCTACAGCACCATCGAAGCGCTGTTGCAGGAACGGCCTGAGGAGATCCTGCCGGTGATTCGCGACGTGCTGCGCAAGGCACCGCAGTACAGCGCCGTCGATACCTTCCGCGCACAATATCGCCTGCAGCAACTGAAGGTGCAATGCGACCGCATCCTCAGCACTGTCGATTGCGTGGTCACGCCTGCCTATCCGCGTCCGGTGACCCTGGAGGAATTGCACGAGCAGCCGGTGCAGCGCAATTCGGATCTGGGCTGGTACACCAATTTCATGAACATGCTGGACTACGCGGCCGTCGCCACCCCGATGAACTTCATGAAGAACGGACTGCCCTGGGGCATCACGGTATTCGGCCCGGCCTTCACCGACCAGGCACTGCTGGGCGTGGCCGATGCCTTGCAGCGCGCACATGGACGGCCACTGGTCGGACAGCGGCAGATCGAAAACCGCCTGCTGGCGGCGTGAGTAACCGGGGAGGGCGGACGCCTGGTCAGGCGTCCGGCAGGATTTCGGTCAGCGAGAGAATGGCCTGCGCCACTTCGGCGATGCGCCGGTTCTGGTTCATGGCGTGTTTGCGCAGCAGGCGATAGGCGGCTTCTTCGTTGAGGCCCTGCTTCATCATCAGCACACCCTTGGCCCGCTCGATGAGCTTGCGTTCTTCCAGGCTCTCGCGCACGGTGGCCAGTTCCTGGGTCAGGTTCTGCAGGCGCTCGGACTGGGTGCGCAGGATGTCGACGATGGAGTGGGTCAGGTGCGGCCCCACCCCGGTACGCAGCGATTGCTCCGGCAGCGCCTGGTCTTCCAGGCTGGAGGGGAAGGCGACCAGCGGGGCCAATGGATCGAGTGCATCATCCTGGCTGAAGAGCTGGCCCTGGTGGTCCAGTTCCTTCTGCAATTCGGCGATCTTGTCCCTGCATTGCGACTGCAGGTAGTTGGCCAGATGGATCTCGACCCGGTGCAGGCCATCCATGCGGGTGGAGCAGCACTGGTACCAGGCATCGGCCAGTTCGGGATCGAGCGGACGGCCATGCGCGGTGAGCAGCTTGCGACGCAGCCTTTCCAGATCGGCCAGCGGCAGGGTGGCCTGCATGGCGCTCCACTCGTTGCGGAAACCTTCGGCGAAGGATTCGAAACGACGCAGGGCCTGTTCCTGCATCTCGATCTGGGTTTCGATGGTCTGTTCCTGTTCGCGCGTGATCTTGCCCATGGCAAACGCGGCAGCACCGGCGGCCCGTTCGCGTCCGGCAAATTCCTTGCCCTGCATCAGGTTGAACAGCGCCACCAGCAGACGCGATATCTCGGGGTCCACGGCCACGTCGGCCGCTTCAAACACCAGCGCCAGCAGGGCGCCCACCACCGTCTTGAAACGCTCGTAGCTGGCGCTCGGGGTACAGGTGAGGGCCACCACATCGGCGCGCAGCTTGGGCAGCCCGTCCAGTGCATGCAGGGCGAAGGCGATGCGGGTGTAGAGACGCGCGCCATTGGAGAGAGCGTTGTCGTGCTCGGTGGATTCCAGCCAGGTATCGAATTCACACCGTGCCGCCTGGCTCGCCGCTACGCGCTCCTGGCACTCCTGCGCATCCCGCTCGCCGCGCGAGCCGAGATAGATGTTGGAGACCCCGCGTTCCTGCTGCAGGCAATGAATCAGCTTGCCCACGGTGAGTACCAGCTGGCAGGTGCGAGCCAGGCGTTGCAGTTCCTCCACTTCGCAGCGGCGGGCGGTGATCAGGTAGTTCAGGACTTGGCTCATGGACGGCAGGACGAAGAATCAGGGAGACCCTCAGCGCCAGCAAGTTTCATGCAATGGCGCTGCATCCCCGGATTGTAATGGAATCGACTTGCCCGGCATCCGCTCCCTAGCGGGCGATATACCACTCGTAGCGATGATTCCACGCCACGAACAGGTTCATCGTGATGGCGCCGATGAGCGAATAGAACACGCGATCCATCGGCAGGAACAGGGCCGCCGTCGCAAACAGCGCCAGGTCAAAGCCCATCAGAAGCCAGCCGGCCTTGAAGCCGGTGCGTTCCTGCACGTAGGTGGCCAGGATGCTCATGCCGCCGCAGCTGGCCTGGTGGCGGAACAGCCCGATCAGGCCGATGCCCACGCACAGTCCGGCCAGCACTGCCCCGACGGCGGGATCGAGGTGGCTGTAGCTGATGTAGTTGCCGGCTACGTTGGTCAGTACCGAGACTGCCGTGACGGCGGCCAGGGTGCGCCAGGTGAAGGCGGCGCCCATGCGCAGGGCGGCCAGCAGGTAGAAGGGCAGGTTGATGAGGGTAAAGGCCATGCCGAAGCTGATGCCGGTGGCATAGGTCACCAGGAAGGCCACACCGGCGATCTGACCGATGATCAGGCCCAGGCTGTGCAGCATGGACATGCCGAAGGCGATCATCACCACACCGAAGAGCTGGCCTTGCAGGTTGTCGATCCAGCTGTGGCGCACGGCAGGTAGGGCCGCGGTACTGGCACGTGCGGCGGGCGCAGCGGCAATGGGCGAGGAGGGCGAGGAATCCGCAGTGGAAGTCGTCATGGCAATACCAATCATCAATCGTGGATAACGAACGCGTCACGTCGCTGGCCAGGTCGGCGGGTAAGCCGGTGCAGCCAACGGTGTGCAGCTGCCTTCAATCGTCGACAGCCGCCGCTGGGGCGCATGGTAATGGATTTGTTGCAGTGCGGCGAGAGTCGGATGAGACGGCGCGGCGCCGCTGCAACACTTCTCGGCAAGCAGGAAATGTGCCAGAACCTGAATTTTCGGAAGGGCTGGAAATGTCAGTCCAGCGAAGTGCCGCGAATGATCTTGATGAGCCTCAGTGCCGCCGGCGAGAGATAGGTATCGCGCCGGTAGGTCAGTCCCATCCGGCGCAGCATGGTGGTCTCCTTCAGCACCACTTCGCGCAGATGGCCGCGCCCGGCCAGCAGGTTCAGCTTGGAGGCAAAGCCCAGCAGGTTGCTGCGCTCGATGAGCGGCATGATCATGTTCAGCACGGTCGGGGTGATCTGGACCGTGGGGCGGGGGAGGTGATGGCGGTCGAACACGTTGTCCAGCCACTGGCGGCTCAGGACCGATTGCGCGGGCAGCACCCATTGATAGTCCAGCAGGTGGCGCAGCTTGATCTTCCTGTCGAAGACCGGATGATTCGGACTGGCCATGACGACCATCTCGTCGCGCATGATCTCTTCGGTATGGAAGACTTCGTCATCCTGGATCATCGGCCCCAGCACCACATCCAGTTCTCCCGCCTTCAATCCCTCCAGCAGGGCATCGTTCATGGAGACCTTCAGATCGATCGTGACCTTCTCCGCCTCTGCCAGCAACTGCTGGCAGATGCCCGGCAGGATGTGCTCGGCCAGGGTGGGGATACAGCCCAGGCGGATGTTGCCCTCGCGCCCGTGGGCATAGTCGCCGATCTCGCGGGCGGTCTCGTCCATCATCAGGCTGATGCGCCGCGCGCGGTTGAGCAGGGCCTCACCCACCGCGGTCAGGCGGATGCCGCGCCCCACGCGTTCGAACAGCGGTGCACCCAGTTGTTCTTCCAGGCGATCAATACATTTGGTCAGCGCCGGCTGTGTCTTGTAGAGCCGTTCGGCAGCCCGTCCCACATGCCCTTCCTCGGCGATGACGGCAAAATACTTGAGATCACGGAAGTCCATGATTCATTCCTGAAAGTTATGAATTCAAAAATAAAAGCAAATATACATTAAATATTCCCGCACGTAGACTGCCCTCCAAACAAGAACACTCGCCCTCGGCGGTGACGACAACATGGAGACCAGTACGATGCAAGACTTTCCTTCCCGGCGCCATTTCCTGCGGCGCAGCGCGCACCTCGCGCTTGGCCTCGGGGCCGCGACATACCTGCCGCTGGCGCTGGCGCAATCCGAAACCTATGCCCATTCCTCCGGCAGCGAACACGCCGCCAGCCGTCTGCCGGCCGATGCCTGCGACTGTCACATGCACATCTACGACCCGCGCTTCGCATGGGCGCCCGGCGCCAAACTGCTGCATGCGCCGGCCACCGTGGCCATGTATCGTCATCTGCAACAGCGACTGGGTACGACGCGCAACGTCGTGGTGACCCCTTCGGCTTATGGCGTGGACAACAGCTGTATGCTCGACGCGCTGGCACAACTGGGCAATGTCGCCCGTGGCGTGGCCGTGGTCAATGACCAGGTCAGCGACGCCGAACTGCAGCGCCTGCATCACGCCGGAGTGCGCGGACTGCGCTTCAACCTGGCGCTGGGGTCGGTCACCAGCGTTGCGATGATGGAGCCGCTGGCACGCCGTGTGGCGCCGCTGGGCTGGCATCTTCAGGTCAACATGCCCAATGAGGTCCTGCTGAACAACCGTGCGCTGCTATCGAAGCTCCCGGTGCCTCTGGTGTTCGACCACTTCGCCCGCATTCCCCTGCAGGCCGGCCCGACCCATCCGGTATTCGATTTCGTCACCGGCTTGATGCGCGAGCAGCGCGCCAGCGTCAAGCTCTCCGGCGCCTATCTCCACAGCAAGCGTGGCGCCCCCGATTACGAGGACGTCGCACCATTGGCGCGCGCCCTGCTGCAAGTGGCGCCGTCCCAGCTGGTGTGGGGCAGCGACTGGCCGCATCCGACCGAGCAACACAAGCCCGACGATGCACGCCTGCTCGATGTCATGACGGCCTGGCTGGGTTCGGACGCGATGGTGCGTACCGTGCTGGTCGACAACCCCACTCGCCTTTACCAATTCTGACGGAGTCGCCCATGTCGCAGGTTTCCATCTCTCCCGCAGCAGCGGCTGTGGCTACACCCGTCGTCAGTGAAGAGGCCATCATGAAGAAGGTGTTGCGCCGTCTCATTCCCTTCATTCTGTTGTGCTACGTGGTCAGCTACCTCGATCGCATCAACGTCGGTTTCGCCGCGCTGACCATGAACAAGGATCTGGGCCTGACACCGTCGCAGTTCGGTCTGGGGGCGGGGCTGTTCTTCATCGGCTATTTTCTCTTCGAGATTCCCAGCAACCTGGCGCTGCATCGCTTCGGCGCCCGCATGTGGATCTCGCGCATCATGATTTCCTGGGGCCTGATCTCGATGGCCACCGCCTTCGTGGTCGGTCCCAAGAGCTTTGCTCTGGCGCGCTTCCTGCTGGGCATGGCCGAGGCCGGATTCACGCCGGGCATCTACCTGTACTTCACCCAGTGGTTCCCCGGTGCCTGGCGCGGCAAGGCCACGGCCTTTTTCCTGATCGGCATTCCGATCGCCAACATCATCGGCTCGCCGCTGTCGGGCGCTCTGATGGAATTGCACGGCATGTGGGGCTATCAGGGCTGGCAGGTGCTGCTCTTGCTGGAAGCCTTGCCGGCTGTGCTGCTGGGCGTGCTGTGCCTGTTCCTGTTGCCGGATCGCCCGTCCAAGGCTGCCTGGCTCACCCCCGACGAAAAGCAGTGGCTGGACAATGCCCTGTCCACCGAACAGAACGTCCTGGCCGCCCGTCATGGCAACAAGCTCAAGGATGCCTTTACCAACTGGCGTGTGTTCGCGCTGGCCGCTGCCAACTTCTGCGGCATCATCGGTTCCCTCGGCATCGGCTTGTGGCTGCCGCAGATCATCCGCGAGTTCGGCCTGCCATCGCATCAGGTTGGCCTGGTCGCGGCCGTTCCTTACCTGGTCGGTGCGGTGGCGATGATCCTCTGGGCGCGTCTGGCCAATCGCAGCGAGCGACGCCTGTTCTTCGTGGCCGGGGCCATCGTGCTGGCGGCCGTGTCGCTGGCGATCTCGGCCTTCCTGCATACGCCGCCGCTGAAGATGCTGGCCATTACCATCGCGGTGGCGTCCATCCTCTCCTTCCAGGCGACCTTCTGGGCCATCCCCTCGGGCTTCCTGACCGGACGTGCGGCGGCTGGCGGCCTGGCGCTGATCGTTTCCATCGGCAACCTGGGCGGCTTCGTCGGGCCGTCCGTGATCGGCTTCATCCGCCAGGCCACGCAGGGCTTTACGTATCCGTTGATCTTCGTGGCCGGTGCCTTGCTGCTGGGTGCCGTCATCACCCTGGCACTGGGTGATCCGTCCCGCGTTCCTCCCGCTTCCAAGGAAACAGCATGAGCTTCTTTGCCCCGCCTCCCGTGATCGAGGCCGGTGTCTTCACGCGCCTGCCCGAGCATTTTCGCAAGCCCCGCAAGAACGCCTGGGGTGATGCCAACCGGGGCGGCCTGCCCATCGATTCCTTCCTCGAAGGTCCTTCCTTCGACCGCCAGGGCCGGCTGTACGTCACCGACATTCCCTATGGCCGGATCTTCCGCATCTCCATGGATGGTCAGTGGGAACTGGTCACCGAATACGACGGCTGGCCCAATGGCCTGAAGATCGACAAGACCGGTCGTATCGTCATCACCGACTACAAGCGCGGACTGGTACAGCTCGATCCCGACAGCGGCAGCGTCACGCCACTGCTGGAGACGGTCGGTTCGGAAGGCTTCAAGGGTGTCAATGATCTGGTGTTCGGACCCGGTGGCGAGATCTATTTCACTGACCAGGGTCAGACCGGATTGCAGGACGCCACCGGTCGCGTCTACCGTCTCGCGCCCGATGGTCAGCTGAGCTGTCTCATCAACACCATTCCCAGTCCCAATGGCATCGTCCATGACCCGGTCCTCAATCACCTGCTGGTGGCGGTGACGCGGGCGCAGCAGATCTGGCGCATCCCGCTGCATCACAACGGTGTGGTCGGCAAGGTCGGCGTGTTCGCCAACCTGCACGGCGGTATGGCCGGGCCCGATGGTCTGGCGCTGGATGCGCAGAGTTGTCTCTATATCGCCCATACCGGCTTCGGCTCCATCTGGCGCCTGTCGAAGTTTGCCGAACCGCTGCTGCGCATCCGTTCCACAGCCGGTATTTCGACTACCAACCTGGCCTTTGGCGGACCGGATGGCAAGAGCCTCTTCATCACCGAATCCCAGACCGGATCCATCCTGCGCGCCGACGTGCCGGTAGCCGGCCTGCCCATGTACTCCCACGCTTGAGCGTGGGCTTCCTCTTCGTCTTCGTTTTCATTTTCATCAAAGGATCACCATGAGCTCCCAACCTGATTTCATCCGCGACTTCGAACGCGTCGATGCCGCCGTCGTGGCCCAGGCTTCGGAATTTGCTGCTTCCATCCTGGCCGATGTGGCCGGTCGTCGCGGCACCCTGTGCAGCCGAGTGGCGCCGCTGTCGCCCACCATGCGCGTGGCCGGACCGGCACTGACCGTGGAAGTCCGTCCGGGTGACAACCTCATGATCCACGCCGCCATGGCCATCGCCAAGCCGGGCGACGTGCTGGTCATCGATGGCAAGGGCGATGAGACCTGTGCGCTGATGGGCGAGATCATGGTCTCGCAGTGCAAGGCCAGCGGCCTGGCCGGCATCATCATCTATGGCTCGGTGCGTGACACTGAAGCCCTGCGCGAGATCGGTTTTCCGGTCTATGCCGTGGGCGCCAATCCGAATGGCCCGACCAAGAACATTGCAGGCCGTGTGAACTGGCCGATCTCGGTGGGTGGCACGGCGGTGCAACCGGGAGACCTGATCGTGGGCGATGCCGATGGCGTGGTAGTGGTCGAGCGCGAGAAAGCGGCATCTCTGCTGGCTGCTGCGGCCAAGAAGGTGGCCGATGAAACCAAGCGCCTCTCCGAGATCCGTGGCGGTGGTCCGTTGCGTCCGACCTGGCTGGAGGGCGCACTGCGCAAGGGTGGCGTATTGGCAGAAGGAGAAACGCTGTGAGCGCGGCAAACAAGGAGGTGGTGATCGTCACCGGTGTCGACCTGGCAGCGGAGGCGGTCGAGCTGCTGCGGGACTATCAGCTGGTCTATGCCGGTGCCAAGCCGACCGAGGATGATCTGATCGCGCTGGCCCGACAACACCAGCCGGTGGCCATCATCGTGCGTTATGGCGGCGTGAGCGCCCGCGTGATGGATGCGGCTCCAGGTTTGCGTGTCATTTCCAAGCATGGCACGGGCATCGATTCCATCGACAGCCAGGCGGCGCAGCAACGCGGCATTGCCGTCAAGGCAGCGGCGGGCGCCAATGCCCCGGCCGTGGCCGAGCACACCTGGGCACTCATCATGGCCTGCGCCAAGAACGTGGTGGGGCTGGACCAGCGCATGCGGGAAGGGCACTGGGACAAATCCACCCACAAGAGTGTGGAGCTGCGCGGGCGCACCCTTGGACTGGTGGGCCTGGGCGCGATCGGTCGTCGCGTGGCAGCCGTTGCAGCTGCGCTGGAAATGCCGGTGCTGGCCCATGATCCGTATGCCGCTCAGGCCCCGCAAGGCGTACAGCTGGTCGATCTCGATACGCTCCTTGCGCAGTCTGACGTGGTCTCGCTGCATTGCCCGCTCACGCCCGAGAACAAGCACATGATCAACGCGCAGTCGCTGGCCTGCATGAAGGATGGCAGCATCCTCGTCAATACGGCCCGTGGCGGGCTGATCGATGAACAGGCGCTCATTGCCGCACTGGCTTCGGGCAGGCTGCGCGCTGCCGGACTGGATAGTTTCGAAAAAGAACCATTCACTGCACCGCATCCCCTGCAAAACGTCGGCAATGCCATCCTCAGTCCGCACATCGGCGGCGTGACCGCAGATGCCTATATCGCCATGGGCACCGGTGCGGCCAGTAACGTGCTGGCCATCCTGAACGCTCAGGCGGTTGCCGCCTGATCCATAATGACCCTGGGCCAGCCGCCGACACAGACGGCACCCGACTTCCGAGAGAGAGACATGGAGACAATCCAAGACGAAAAGCGGCTCGAGAGCGAGACCGTACGCAAGGTGACCTGGCGCCTGTTGCCCTTCCTGATGCTGTGTTACCTGTTTGCCTTCATCGACCGTGGCAACATCGGTATGGCGGCCTTGCAGATGAACCAGGATATCGGTCTGTCACCCAAGATGTTCGGCTTTGCCAGCAGCCTTTTCTTCATCGCCTACTTCATCTTTGAAGTGCCCAGCAACCTGGCACTGCAGAAGTTCGGCGCACGCAAGTGGCTGGCCCGCATCATGATCAGCTGGGGCCTGATCTCGGCCAGTACGGCGCTGGTGCAGGGGCCGACGTCGTTGTATTTCGTGCGCTTCATCCTGGGGGCAGCGGAGGCCGGATTCTTCCCCGGTGTGGTGCTGTACCTGACTTACTGGGTGCCTTCGGCCTATCGTGCCCGTATCGTGGCGCTGTTCATGGTGGCCATTCCGGCGGCCAGCTTCGTGGCCTCGCCGGTCTCGGCGCTGCTGCTGCAGATGGATGGTATCGGCGGATTGCGGGGCTGGCACTGGCTGTTCGTGCTGGAGGGCCTGCCGACGGTGTTGCTGGGACTGGTGTGTCTGTCCTTCCTGACGGATCGTCCCGACCAGGCTCACTGGCTCAATGAGCAACAGCGCCAGTGGCTGGTCGCGACCATGAACCGTGAGGCCGCCAGCCGTGCCGCCAAGCAGCATATCCCCTTGTGGAAGCTGTTCAGCCAGCCGCATGTATGGGGCATGGCGCTGGTGTGCGCCTGCGCCTCGGCGGCCGGTTCGGTCTTGAACGTATGGCAGCCGCAGTTGCTCAGGTCCTTCGGCCTGACAGTGATGCAGACCGGGCTGGTCAATTCGATTCCCTACCTGATCGCTTCGGTGCTGATGGTGTGGTGGGGTCGTCATTCCGACCGTACTGGCGAACGTCGCTGGCATACCGCCGTTCCGCTGATCCTGATCGGCAGTGGTCTGGCACTGGCTACGCTGGCCCATACGTTGGTGCCAGTGGTGCTGTTGCTGACCATGGTGCTCATTGGCGCCTACTCGTTCAAGGGACCGTTCTGGGCCATGGCGTCCAGCTGGTTGGCCACGGGCTCGGCCGCAGCTGGCCTGGCGGGTATCAATGCGGTGTCCAATCTGATCGGTGGCGGCGTGATGGTCAACGTCTACGGCTGGGTCAAATCTGCCACCGGCAGTTATGCCATGGCCTTGCTGCCGATGGTAGGTCTGTCGGTGGTGAGCGTGGCCATCCTGCTGGTGTTGTCGCGCAAGTCGCGCGCGGCAGGTACGGGTGCCCTGAAGGAAGCGGTGCGCTGAGCCTGATGCAAGCGTGATGGAGTACATGAGAGCCGCCCGCATTTGCAGGCGGCTCTTTTCGTTCGGGCTGTCTGCAACAGCAGAACGCGGGCGTCGCAGATGTGATGATGGCTGTCACCTGTCGGTGCCCGAAGCCTGCGGCGAGGAGCGCATTCATCTTTGTCTTCGGGCAAGGTTGCGTTGGGGCGTCTGGATCGGGCAATATCACGCACGGTCTTCACATGCCCGCCTCTGACTCTGACAAGGAATCCCATGCAGCAACACGAGAGCAAGCCGCGCCTGCCGGTGGTCGACATCACCACCGCCACCCCCGCACAAAAGGAAGTCCTGGACGATATCCTGAAGGGCCCGCGTGGCAACCTGGCCGGTCCCTTCCTGTCCTGGATCCACAGTCCCGAACTGGCGCAGCCTGCCCAGAAGCTGGGCGCATTCTGCCGTTATCACACGCAGCTGCCGTTGCGACTGTCGGAGCTGGCCATTCTCTGCACGGCCGCGAAATGGCAAGCTCAGGCGGAGTGGCAGATTCACTATCCCATTGCCATCGAGGCCGGGCTGGACGCGGACAATGTCGAGCGGATTCGACTGGGCAGGCCCCCTGCCTTTGAGGCGCGCGACGAACAGATGATCTGGGAATTCGTGGAAGAACTTTACGAGAACAGACGTATTTCCGAGCCCTTGTATCGGGAGGCGCAAGAACGCTTCGGTATCGAGGTGCTGGTCAATCTTGTGGGACTGCTGGGCTACTATTCTCTGGTGGCCATGACGCTGAACGTCTTCCATGTGCGCCATGGACAAGCACCGCTGCCCTTTGATGAACCTGCCGGCAGCGCAGCGGAGTGAATGTCGGGTGTGTGTCTGGCAGTGGCATGCCGCCGGCCAGGCTTACGCGATATCGAGCACGATCCTTCCGCGCGGCGCCTTGCCGGACTCCAGCAGCGCGTGCGCGAAGGCAGCCTCTGCGAGGGGGAAGCACTGACCGACCGCGGGTACCAGCACTTGTTGTTGCGCTAGCAGCGCGACCTGTCGCAGGCACTCCGGATCGTCATCGATGATCGAGCGGATCACACGTACCTTGAATTCGTCCCCGCGTTCCCGGATCGGGGCAGCGACCAGCCAGACCAGCTGGCCCCCGGGTTTGAGGACGGGATAGGAACGGTCGTGGGTGTCTGCGCCCACCAGGTCGAAGACGACATCGAACCCGCGCAATGTCGAGAAATCCTCCTTGTCATGGGCGACGACCCCGGTCGCACCCAATGCCAGCACGGCATCCCGGTTGGCACTGCTGCAGGTTGCCCAGACCTCGGCGCCCAGGTGCACCGCCAGCCGGATCATCAGACTGCCTACTGCGCCGGAACCGGCGTGTACCAGTATCTTCATGCCGCTGGATACCTGTGCTGTTCTGACCATGGGAATCCAGGCACTTGCGCCGGGCTGCAACAGCGCCGCTGCCTGTCGGTTCGACAGCGAAGCGGGCTGCGCGACCACGCGCGCTGCCGGCAGGACGATACTGTCGGCGTAGGTACCCTGGCCGAACATGTCGGCGATCACGCAGACGGCGTCGCCGACATGGAGACCCTCGGCGCTGGATTCGACGATCACGCCCGCACCGTCGCGGCCGGGGACCTTGGGTAGTCTGAGTGGTACGTGGCGTTCAAGCAGACCGGCCCTGAGTTTGGTATCCAGAGGAGCGACTCCCGCCGCGCACAGGCGGACACGGACCTGGCCCGAGGTCAGGGCGGGCGCCTCGATGGTTTCCAGAACCATGACTTCCGGGGGGCCGTATTGGTGATAGCGGATTGCCTTCGTATTCATCGTGCCTCTTTCGTGGATGGTTGTCCCTTGCGGAAAACTCTGCTGGCAGACGGTGTGCGGCGTTGGTTTGAAGAGCAGCCGGTCCGCCGTGAGCTACTTCAGGATCGGATCCTAGAGAGAAGCGTCAAGGCAATGCAAATAGACTATCCATATTCCAGTAATAAGCTCGGCTGATGACTCGATAAGCTTGACTGATCATGCTATAAGCCAGTGTCATTCGGAAGTTCTGCCTGCCCTTGCGCGAGTGCGTGACGCTGTTTCTGTGGTGTTATCGTACGTCAGGATTTTGCGGCACTTTTTCTGTGTGCGCGGTGTCGCTGGCGAGCAGGAAAGGCCTGTGCAAATGATTTTCAAGAGGAATTGAATGAACAGAGTTTTGCAATCCATCCACGATAATTTGCCGCAATGGGTGGCTGACTGGTTCGACGTGCTGGTGCCCGCGACGGAGGTGGTGCTGATTTTTCTGCTGGCGCTGGCGATCATGCGGGTGGCCAGGCGCCTCATCGCGAGGGTCGAACGCGATTACGGTTTGCCGGCTACGGCCATCATGCTCACGCAGCGGGTGCTGGGATTTTTCATCTATGGCGGTGCCGTACTGTGGGCGCTGGAGCGGATGGGAGTGTCCGGTACGGTGCTATGGTCTGCGTTTACCGGATTCGCCGCCGTGGGTGCGGTGGCGTTCTTTGCGGTGTGGAGTGTGTTGTCCAATCTGTTTTGCGCCATCCTGATCTTTACTACAGGGCCGTTCCGCGTGGGGGACATGATCGAGGTGCTGGAAGGCGGTGACAAGCCTGGCGTAAAGGGGCG
This sequence comes from Herbaspirillum sp. C7C8, assembly GCF_022627875.1. Classification (NCBI taxonomy): domain Bacteria; kingdom Pseudomonadati; phylum Pseudomonadota; class Betaproteobacteria; order Burkholderiales; family Oxalobacteraceae; genus Herbaspirillum; species Herbaspirillum sp. C7C8. The sequence continues at coordinate 352,381 of NZ_JABXGG010000003.1, read as the reverse complement.
GGTGCTGGATATCAACCTGGTCTATACCACCTTGCTGGAGGAGGGGCAGGAAGAGAAGACGATCCTGCAGTTGCCGAACAGTCTGTTCTTTCAGCGGATAGTGCGCAGGTGGAGTGATGAGCGTGGGATGGGTGTTGATTTGCATTGAACGCGGACCTTCCGTGGCTTCGTGTTGAAGTTCTGAAGAGTTTTCCGTGTATCTGGCATATCGAATATGGAATTGATGTTTAAAAAAAACGAGGGGCTTGGCCCCTCGTTCCGTGTCAGTACTTGTAGACTCCGCGCACTATCAGTGTGTTTTCGTGCGTGCTGCTATCCATGCTGGTGCTGCCCTGGTAGCTCAGGCCCAGGGTCCATCCACGGCGCAGGAGAAACTCGATGCCGGCGGAGGCCGATAGGGTGTTCTGATCCAGGCCCAGCACCGTTACCGCATAGGTGTCATTGCCAACGTCGGCATAGCCCATCGTGGCCACGCTATCGCCCTTCAGGGACTGACTGTATTCCAGTCTGCCGGTCAGTCTGAGGGCACCCCATGACGTCGGGACGCCGTACTGGCTACGCAAGCCGCCGACAAGTGCCAGCGTGTTGATTCGCTGGTTTGCGTAGGAGAGGTTGTAGTCGCCGCCGCCGGTCTCGGTGTAGTGGCGCAGCAGGGTGGTCGAGAACTGCAGACGGCCGTAGGGCGACAGCATCAGGTTTTGCCATTGGAATTCATAGCCGCTGCTGAGGGCTCCGAAGAATTGCTGGCCGTTGCGACTACCATTGGCCGATCCACCGGAGTCGGTAATGTATCGATGGCTGTCGAAGTTCAGGTAACTATAGCCCAGCAGCGTGTCTACAAAGAGCTGTCCAGGATGATAACTGGCGTAGAGCGCCGCGCTGGCGGCATTGCCCTTGCTCTGGGTGCCCGACGAAGCAATATCGCTGACATCACGACCGAAGCCAAGTCCCAGGCCGGCAACGAAGTCCGGCCCAAATCGGTAATCGGCACCGGCGCTGATGCCGACCGTGGTGTGATCGAGGCGCAGGCTATCCTTGTTCGTCGTGCCGAAGTTCACGTAGCCGCCGGTCCACAGCGCCAAATTGGGGTCGGTCACCCAGGACTGGCCGCCTGCCTTGGCTTTGGCCGGATCTTCGCCGGTGGCCAGACCGCTCGCATCTTTGGACGCTGTAGAGCTTGCCAGTCCGTCGTGGTTGCGAGTGTTACGCGGGACCGCGACAGTGATATTGAACAGGCCGCTGCGGCGCTCGGATTCCTTGTGCAGATGCTCCAGGCGGTTGCTGAAGTTGCTGAGCTGAGCGCTGGCGAACTGCACCGCGCTCTGGGCCTGCGCGTTCACCAGCCCGGTTACCTGCTGATCCTTGCTGGGATCTGAGCGCTTGGTGATCTGCACCGTCACGGTTGCCGTATTGGATGTGCCGGTGGAGTTGGTCAGCGAATACTGCAGTGCCAGGGTTCCGCTAGCCTGCGCTGCGGCCGCGAACGTCAGGTAGTAGGTATTGGTGATGGTCGCCGTACCTTGCGACGCACTTGGCGTGTTTAGCAGGGTAGCTCCCGTATATGGGCTACCGGTAGCGCCGTTGGTCAGATTGACAGTAATGGTCTGGCCGGCCATCACGGTTGCGGTCTGATTCACTGCGACCGGCGCACTTGTGGATCCGGCAGCTGCGACAGTCAATGTATAGGCATTTGAGGCTGTGGCAGAGGCGGCATCCGTCACTGTCACAGTAAAAGAATAGCTGCCCGATGTGGTTGGCGTGCCAGACAGGAGACCGGTCGTTGTGTTAAGGGTGAGCCCGGTCGGCAACGTTCCCGACAGGGCATAAGTGTAGGGACTGGTGCCACCACTGGCGCTGAACGTCTGGCTATAAGCGGCATTTACTGTTGCCGAGGCTAGTGCGCCAGCGGTGGGGGACAGTGCAACCGCGGTCGCAGTGACCGTAATGTTGGCCGTCGCGGCAGTTGAGGTCCCGCCGCTGTTGGTGGCAGTATAGGTGAAGCTGTCGGCGCCGGAATAACCTGCCACGGGGGTATAGGTGATGCTGGTGCCGGATGCCGTTGCCGTACCGTGGCTTGGTGCTGAAGCCACCGCGACGGAGGTCGCCGTACCGGTGATCGACAGGGTGACTGTGTTGTTGCTGCTATTGGCGGCGACGGTGGTCGACGTCGCGGCAACAGTCGGCGCCGACACTGAAGAAGCTGAGCAAGTCACAGTGAGGCCGGTGATGTAGGTCCCGACATTGACGACCAGATTCAGGCCAGTGGCTGAGAGTTGGGATGACGTGACCTGATAGGAGTGAGACCCGGAGACATGGCTGCTACTGTAATAGTTATAGCCGTATGCGTTGGTTTGTGCCGCATCTTGGAGAAGCACATGGTCAGTGGCTAGCGCATTAATGCTGGCAGGATCATTGCCGTTATCGCTGTACGAAACGGAGACCGATTCATCGCTGTTGAATGATCCTGCAGCGTATGAGGCACTGTAGGAGCTTCCGCTGAGCGCATTGACGGCTGTACATGACGCGGACAATGCCGCGTATGCCGCATTTGTTCCCAGCACCAGCTGCAATACCAGCAAGACAAGCAACCCCGCAAACCGCTTCAGAGATAACTCCTTGCGCGATTTCCGCTTGACCCTTTTCAAGCGAGAAACCTCTTCCCCATCAAATCCCATGTCAAATTTCCGTAATTGTCCGTGTTACAAAGAATTACGATTTTAGTTGCTTGTCTCTTTGGCTTAAGTCAGGAGTAAGGGAGTTTCTCCTGTCTTTACCTAAGTTAACTCCGTGGAATTAGTAAGGAAACTTCCTGCCGGGATAGGAAGCTCTTCATTGGCGGAGAGCGATGCGGGTCGATCAGGAGACATTCGTTTCGATGCGCGCAGATGAAATTTGGCAATTCATTGATGAGCTGACTGAGACCGTTAGGAGCACCCTTGCGCACGGTGAAGGAGGGTATGCAAGGTCGGTCGGCGTAGCGTTGCCGTGCATCTTTTTACTCATGGCCACAAGCTTGGCCATGACTTGCTTCCAGACAAAGGGCAACTGCTGCCTTATAGCGATGACGTAATTCCGGTCATGCGTGAAGCCTGAAGATCAGCTGCAAATGATTGATGCAGTTATCAGCTGTGCACTGGGTTTCTGGGGGAGTTGGGCGTCCTCAAAAATCCAAGTTTTCAGGCTAAGAAAGTAGTGCTTTCATTTGACGCTAACAAAACATGTACTCTGGCAGCCCGGCCCTGCTTCTCGCTGTATGAGCCGTTTGCTCCCGCCCTCGGATGGGAGGTCAACAATGCGGTAAGCCGTGTATGCTGTTGAAGGATCCTGCTTCGTGCTGGCACCCAGTTGCGTGATTAGCCAGGAAGCGGTTGATGAACTCTGCAATACCGCCGACAAGAAAGACCTGATCCATGCAGGCGGCGGACACTCCGTCATTTACGGGCCTGACGGAAGCTCCTTGACCCCGAAAATTCCGGAGACGGAAGAGGGATTGCTCTTTGCCGAGCTTGATCTTGGCGTCATCAGCATCGCAAAGAGCGCAGCCGATCCGGCAGGTCACTATGCGCGTCCGGACGTGACCCGGCTGTTGCTCAATTCCAAGCGCCACCGCCCTGTCGAATTTTTTTCTGCGACAGGCACGTCAGTGCAAGAGGCTATGGAAGCCCTGCCGTCTCTGAAGAGCACAGACGATGAGAGCACACCGAGAGAGCGCGAAGCTTGAAGTGATCATTGCCAGCAATCCCGCAATAGCTTCGCGCACATGAAGAAAGGGGGGAAGATTGAGCTTCCCCCCTTTTCTCTTCCTGCTCCCCACCTGATGTGCTTACTTCCGATTGAGCACAGCCTCCTGCTTCATCTTGACCAGCTCGTAAAGCGCCGTGACGGTAGGAACGGAAACCCCACAGCCGCACGCCTGTTCGGCGACGGCGCCATTGATGAAATCGATTTCCGTCTGTCGGCCTGCCTCGATATCCTGCAGCATCGACGGCTTGTGGTTGACGTGCATCCTGAAGGCATCCAGGAGGGCCTCCTCCACCTTCGCCATGCGGGCGGGAATCTGGAGCGCCTGAGCTACCGACACCGTTTCAGCGGCAATGCGCATCGCCAATGCTCGCCCTTGCTCGGTCGATCCAGCTGTACCGACTGTACAGCCGATAACCGCGCACACCGAGTTGAGTGCCGCATTGAAAGCGACCTTTTCCCAGATGGCAGCTCGTACCTGAGGATCAGCACTGCAATTGAGTCCGGCTGCACTGAAGATTTCCGCCACTCGGCTGACTTCCGGCCGCTCCTTGCCCGACATCGTCCAGATCCTGACATAACCCTCCCCATGACTATGCACCACCCCCGCAGACTTGAGATCTGCAGGGAGATTGGTCATCCCGACAATGATGCGCTCGCTCGGAACGACCTCGGAAATGATTTCCGCATTACCCAATCCATTCTGCACGGATAAGGCCCAGGTATCCTGGCCCACAAGATGGGAGATGCTACGTACTGCGCTTTGGGTATGCAGGCTCTTGGTAAAGAAAACGATGAGGTCAAACGGCTCGGCAAAGGAGTCAGCCCTGCCTACCGGGACTCTTACCGTATGGGTGCCACTGTCATCGGAAAAGGCCAGGCCGTTATCGCTGATCGCCGCTATCGTAGCGGGCGCGACTTCGATGAAACTGACCTTATGTCCGTTCAACGCAAGACGCGCACCAAATAGTCCGCCCATGGCACCAGCGCCAACAATGGCAATGTTCATGCTTGCTGCTCCTTCTCTTGATGTTTGACGGTCGCCGCTGCGCGGGGAATATGCTTGCTCACCATCAGCAGGGTCACGAAGACGAACAGCATCGCCCCTCCCAGCATGGCGAGATAGCCGGAAGCACCACCTTGGGTGATCACGATGGCACCCGCAAATGCACTGAGGATTGCCCCCAGGCGACCGAATGCCAGCGCGCCCGCCGTACCAGTCGCGCGTACCTGGGTCGGATAGATATAAGCGCAAAGCGCGTACATGGTGCATTGGACGGCGTTGACGAACAGTCCGTGCAAGCCGATCCCCGCGACCAACAAGGTCGTCTGGCTGCTCACGTCCAGGCTGCGCAACGCAAATGCAGTCCCTGCGGCGGCCAGGCAGCAGAGCAGCATGGGAACACGTGAGCCGAAGCGGCCGATCACTACCGCGCACAACAGTGCGCCAAAGACGCCGCCGATGTTGTAGGCCGTGAGGCCGTTGGCGGCTAACGATGGGCTAAGGCCTTCTCCTGCCAGCATCGTGGGGAGCCAACTGAATGCACTATAGACGGCCAGCAGGTTCATGAAGAAGGCGACCCAGATTGCAATGGTGTCGCGTGCCCTTCCATCAGTGAATAGCGCACGGAATCCTGCTTTTGGCTGAGAATTCTGTTCACGCGCATCGGTGAAGCGCATCCCCGCAGCGATCGTGCGGGACATACGCGTGAGCAGGGACCGCAGCTCATCCCAACGGTCGGGCTGGCGTGCCAGATATCGTGGCGACTCCGGAATGCTGAACCATAGCAGTACAGAAAATGCCAACGGCAGCATGCCACCCAGCAAGAAGAGACCACGCCAGCCATAGTGGGGCAGCACCAGGTTGGCGAAGAGCCCGGCCAACATTCCTCCCAGGGGAACGCAGACGATGGTCGCGGTGACGGCAAAGGTACGTATCCGGGCCGGGCTGAATTCTGCCGTAATCGTGGTGGAGACAGGCAGGGCACCGCCGATTCCGAGGCCGGCGAAAAAGCGCAGGATTGCAATCGTGGTGATATCCGGAGAAAGCGAGATCAGGCTGGTAGCGATCCCGAACACGAAGACACTGCCAATGATGGCCAGGCGGCGACCGAAGCGATCAGCGAACAAGCCGGCAAAGGCGCTTCCCAAGCCCATGCCGACCAGGCCCGCGGCCACAGCCGGAGCAAACGCATTGCGCGTGACGCCCCACTCCTTGATCAGGCTGGGAATGGCGAAGCCAATCAGCTGCCCGTCGAATCCGTCCATGACGATCGACAGCGCGGCCAGGATGACCACCATCTTCTGGAAGCCGGTAAACGTCCCTTCATCCAGCACGCGCCCGATGTCGACGACCTTTGCTTGATCGATCCCGTAGGTGCTCATGTGCGCTCCCGGATAGTGTCTTCGATGGTGACCGCGGCGAACGCATTGATGCGGATTGGATCGTGCCTGTGATGCTGGTGCCAGGATGTCATTTTCATGGCTGTCTCCTTGGTTGTATCGCACGGGTCCGGTCATTGTCGGCCCGCATTGGCGATTGTTTTTATAATGATTGGCAAGGCAACGCCGGACGGCGTACCGCCCCGCGTGCAGCGAACTCTCTCAGAACGGGTACTGGCGCTGCGAGGTTTGAACCGTGATCCAACGCAGATCAGTGAATTCGGCCACCCCGGCGCTACCGCCAAAATGACCGAAGCCACTGGACTTCACGCCGCCGAAGGGCATATGCGCCTCGTCATGCACGGTCGCTCCGTTGATGTGGCAGATCCCGGACTCGATACGGCGTACCAGGTTCAGTGCGCGGGCGATATCACGGCTGAACAGTGCGGCCGAGAGGCCATATTCATTGTCGTTGGCACATGCAATGGCGGCATCGTCATCCTTGACCCGCACGATGGGCTTGACCGGACCGAAGGACTCCTCGTGATAGATGTCCATCTGCGCTGTGACATGGTCCAGCAGCGTGGCCGGCATGAGCGTGCTCTCGGCCTTGCCGCCGCACACCAGGCGTGCCCCCTTGGCAAGGGCATCATCGATCAGCGCGTTGCAGCGCTGCACGGTTGCCAGGTCGACGACCGAACCCAGCACGACCGGCCCTTGGCGGGGATCACCCAGCGGAAGGCTGCGCGCCTTGGCTACCAGGCGGGCGACAAAGTCATCGGCCACACGTTCGTCGACGATGATGCGCTCGGTGGACATGCAGATCTGTCCGGAATTGGCGAAGGCACCGAAGGCCGCTGCCTGCACCGCAGCCTCGATGTCCGCATCGTGCAGCACGATGAAAGGTGCCTTGCCCCCCAGCTCCAGCACGGATGGCTTGAGGTACTTGGCGCATTGGCCGGCGATGATGCGGCCCACGCGCGTGGAGCCCGTAAAATTGACACGTCGCACTGCCGGATCGGCAATGATGGCTTCAACAATTTTTCCGGCATCTTCGGGCGCGTTGGTGATGAAGTTCACCACGCCAGGCGGCAATCCGGCATCCTGGAATGCGTCAATGATGAGGCCATGCGTGGCCGGGCAGATTTCAGATCCCTTGAAGATCACGGTATTGCCGCAGGCCAGCGGAAGTGCGACCGCACGCACGCCCAGGATGACGGGGGCATTCCAGGGGGCGATACCCAATACGACGCCGGCCGCCTGGCGAACACCCATGGCGAGGTTGCCAGGGACATCGGAGGGAATGAGCTGCCCCGCGATCTGGGTCGTCATCGCTGCGGCTTCGCGCAGGCCGTCGGCGGCCAGATGCACGTTGAAAGCCGCCCAGTGATGAGACGCACCGGTCTCGGAGGCCATGGCCTCCGCAAACGCATCTGCTCGGGCTTGCAGCGCGTCAGCTGCACGGGCGAGCAGGCCGCGGCGTTCTCCGGGGCCCATCGCAGCCCAGGCAGGGAAAGCCTCAGCAGCAGCGCGAACGGCCGATTGTGCATCCGCGACGGTCGCCGCCGGTGCTCGCGAGGCAACGCTCTCATCGAGCGGGTTGCGACGCTCAAAGCAAGCACCGCCAGTGGCTGGACGGCGCTGGCCGTTGATCAGCATGTCAACTTCTTTCATAGTCTCCTCCTGTTGTTTCTAGCTTCCATCTTGCTGCCAGGGTATTAGTATCGATTTGCAACCAAGCAGAATCCCAACGAAAACAATCAGCGCACCACGACTTCCACCAGACGGGGTTCATTCGAAGATATCGCCATCTGCATTGCAGCGGCCAGCTCGCCGGGCTCACTCACACGCACCCCTTTGCATCCCATCGACTGCGCCAGTGCAACGAAGTCGAGGCCGGGAAGATCAGTCCCTTGGACCACGTCATCGGCACCGAAGCCGAAAACCGGCGCGAAGTCCTGCAGGGCGGCGTAGCGCCTGTTGTTGATGATCACGAAGGTGAGGGGAAGACGCAGCTGCACTGCGCTGTAGATGGCTTGCGGCGAGTACATGGCAGAACCATCCCCGATCAGCCCGATGACGCGTTGCTGCGGCCTGGCCAGGGCAACCCCCACCGCCGCCGGCATACCATAGCCAAGACCGCCGCTGGCCATGGTGTAGAAGGTTCCCGGGCGTGTAAAGGGCAGATAGGCCTGCATGGTCGGACGAGATCCTGGCGCTTCCTCCACGACGATATCCTCTGCTGCGCGCACGTCAGCGAGGGTCTGCATTGCAAAGGCCGCTGACATCGGTGTCTCCGGCTCGGCGCGGGGACGCGCAGCACGCGCAGGTGGCAGCGGACGAGCGGCGGGCGGATGCTTCAGCAGCTGCGCCAACAGGTCTTGCAATCCCAGCTGGATATTGCCGACGATGGCGGTCCCGGACGGCGTCCAGGAAGCCGTCACCGGATCATCAATCAATTGGTACAGCTGCGCACCGGGTGGCAGATGCGGCCCACTGCCTTCGACGTGATAGGTGAAGGCCGGAGCGCCGGCTACGAAAATCAGGTCATGGCCGTTGAGCAATTGCACGATCTTCTCGCGCATGGCCGGCAGGAATCCAGCGAACAGGTGGTGGTCTTCAGGGAAGCTGCAACGCGAGGACATGGGCGCAACAAACACGCGTGCGTTGGAGGTCTCGGCCAGACGAAGCACCTCATCCCAAGCCCCGGCACGGTCCAGCTCCGAACCGACGACGATGGCCGGACGCTCACTGCGGTGCAGGGCGGTGGCGAGGGCAGCGATGGCCTCAGGCTCCGGGCGGCTGCGCGTGGTGACTTCGGTGGCCTCGAGCAACTCCCCAGGCTGATCCCAGTCATCCACGGGGATGGAAACGAACACCGGACCACGCGGTTCCTGCATGGCAATGTGGTAGGCCCGGGCAAGTGCACGCGGAACGTCGGCGGCGCGCGCGGGCTCGATACTCCACTTGACGTAGGGCTTGGGAAGTTCGGTGGCGTGCGAGGCTGCCAGGAACGGATCGAATGGCAGGATGGAGCGCGCCTGCTGGCCGGCAGTGATGATCAGCGGTGTGCGATTGCGGAAGGCGGTGAAGATGTTGCCCATCGCATTGCCGACGCCCGCCGCCGAATGCAAATTGACCAGAGCGGCCTTGCCGCTGGCTTGGGCATACCCATCGGCCATGCCGACCACCACTGCTTCCTGCAAGCCCAGCACGTATCGGAAATCGGCCGGGAAGTCCCGGAACATGGGCAGTTCAGTTGAGCCCGGATTGGCAAAGACGGAGGTCATGTCCAGGCGACGCATCAGATCGAGGACGGCGTCGCGAACTGTGATTCCAGGTGATTGGGGCGCCTGCATGTGAAGTCCTATGGAAGATCTTGTGACTTGGGTGGAAAGTGATTCGGGTGGAGTATGTGACGCAATCATCTCTTTGAAAATTGCCAAATTGGATAAAAGTCATAACCTTTGGTAATGTGCTGACTCATCTCACGCAAGCGCCGAAATGCTCAGCCAGCACCATCATCGGGAGAAATCATTGAGCTTCAATCTGCAGCAACTGGAAATGTTCTGTGCCATCGTCGGTGCCGGTAGCCTGGGGCGAGCGGCGCACGTGCTTGGCCTGACCCAACCGGCCTTGAGTCGCGCCATCAAGCGTCTCGAGGAATCCGTTGGCGGCATCCTGTTTGAACGTCACACCACCGGCATGCACCTGACACAGCTTGGACAGGCGCTGCTGCCGCACGCACTTTCCTTGCAACGGGAAGCCAAGCAGGCGCGCGACGAACTGGATGCCCTGCGTGGTTTGAGCAAGGGCGTCATCAAGGTCGGCGCGGTGGGGAGCATTGCCAGTCTGGTACTGCCACTGGCTGTGGCCGGTGTACTGGAAAAATGGCCCAACCTGCGCGTGGAAATCATCGAAGGCGTTTGGGATCGTCTGGCAGAGGGCTTGCTGACCCACGAGATCGACCTGGCACTAGGCACGTCGGGCATGGAAACCGATGGCGTGGCAGCGATCGCGGACTGCTGCTGGACAGACCTGAGCTACGTGGTGGCAGGAAACGATCATCCCTTGCGGGGCAAAGACAAGATCACCCTGGCCGAAACCCTTGAGCTGCGATGGGCATTGACTCCTGCTGGCACAGGACCTTATCTGCATTTGAAGGAAACGTTTGCGAAGGCTGGATTGCCGATGCCTGAGATCGCAGTGGAATCGCGTTCCGTCACGGTACTCAAGAGCCTGGTAGCACGCTGCGGATTCGTGGGCTGGATGTCCGGCCCCATGTTCGATACGGAACGCAAGGCCGGCCTGATTGATGCGTTGCCGGTGGAGGGACTGAAAGCCGCTCGGACCTTGATGGCATTTCGACGCCGCCAAGGGATACTGCCCACACCAGCGACCCGCTTGCTGGACGAATTGCGCAATCTCGCGGGTTCCTTGCAGTCTTTTAGTCCTCATCCCAGCTCTGCTGATAACGTTTCACCGCACTATTCTTCGCGGTGATCGCTCCGATGGCACTCTCAATGAGTCAGTTTTCAATGCAAATCCGCAAATTCGTTCCATGATGAGTGAGCGATGTACGGTGACTCGATCTGTAACTGCTCGATGCTGGAGAAGCGAACCAGGTAAAAACACTCTGACTTAAGCGTGCCGACGAAGCGTTACATGGCCGCATTATCCAGGCAGTTTCCTCTACGCGACATGCTCTGCGTAATGCCGTTGTCGGCCAAGGTGCGGCGGTAAGTGTGCATCTGATATTGCCATCCCTGATCCGAGTGCAGCATGGGGCGCAGTCCCCTTCAAGGTCGAGATGGCCTTCCTGAGCATGCTGTCGACCGTCTGGAACTGAGGTGAACGGCTTGACTGATACGACACGATCTCGCCGTTGTACAAGTCCATTCAATACTCAGGGAGGACTTCTTTCAACTCTTTAGGAGACGGCAAACTTTCTGAGATCTCCGTTGTGGCGGTGGGAAAAAGAAAAGCCACCTGTATTAGGTGGCTTTTAATTTTGGGGCGCAGCGGCATTAAATCCCGACCAACTTTATTCATTGTAGTCAGGAATCGCAAAACACCCTCACTCCACCGTCACCGACTTAGCCAAATTGCGCGGCTTGTCCACATCCGTCCCCCTGGCCAGTGCCGTGTGATACGACAGCAACTGCAACGGCACCACGTGCAGAATCGGCGAGAGCACGCCATAGTGCTCCGGCATGCGGATCACGTGCAGACCTTCTGCCGAGGTGATGCGCGAATCGCCATCGGCAAACACATACAGCTGACCGCCACGCGCCCGTACTTCCTGCATGTTGGACTTGAGCTTCTCCACCAGCGCATCATTGGGGGCAATGGTCACCACCGGCATCTGGTCCGTCACCAGCGCCAGCGGACCATGCTTGAGTTCGCCCGCGGCATAAGCTTCAGCGTGGATGTAAGTGATCTCCTTGAGCTTGAGCGCACCTTCCAGGGCGATCGGGTAATGCAGGCCACGTCCCAGGAACAACGCATTCTCGCGGCGCGCAAAGGCTTCGGCCCAGGCGACGATGGAGGGCTCCAGCGCCAGGACGCTCTGCAGCGCCGCCGGAAGGTGGCGCATGGCCTTGAGGTGCTCGGCCTCCTGCGCTTCACTGAGCAGGCCGCGCGTCTGCGCCAGCGCCAGCGTCAGCAGGAACAGCGCCGCCAGCTGCGTGGTGAACGCCTTGGTCGAGGCCACGCCCACTTCCACACCGGCACGGGTGATGTAGGCCAGTTCGCATTCGCGCACCATGGCACTGGTGGCCACATTGCAAATGGTCAGCGTATGCTGCATGCCCAGGCCGCGCGCATGCTTCAAGGCCGCCAGCGTGTCGGCCGTCTCGCCGCTCTGCGAGATGGTCACCACCAGCGACTTCGGATTGGGTACGCTGTCCCGGTAACGATATTCGCTGGCAATCTCGACGTTGACCGGGATCTTCGCGATCGATTCCAGCCAGTACTTGGCGGTCAGCCCGGCGTAATAGCTGGTGCCACAGGCCAGAATCAGGATCGAATCCACTTCCTTGAAGACCTTGTAGGCCTTGTCGCCAAACAGCTCAGGCATGATGCCCACCACCCCCTCCAGCGTGTCGGCGATGGCGCGCGGCTGCTCGAAGATTTCCTTCTGCATGTAGTGCTGATACGGTCCCAGTTCGACCGCGCTGGTGTAGGCCTGTACGGTGCGCACCTCACGCTCGGCCGAACGGCCAGCCGCATCGACGATCCACACCCTCTGCAACTGCAGGTCCACTACGTCGCCTTCCTCAAGATAGATGATCTGGTCGGTCGTGCCGGCCAGCGCCATCGCGTCCGAGGCCACGAAGTTCTGTCCTTCACCCACGCCCACGATCAGCGGCGAACCCTGGCGCGCCGCTACCACACGATGCGGCTCATCCGCGCAGAAAACCGCAATGGCGTAAGCACCGGTCAGGCGACGCACGGCCTGCTGCACGGTCTGGAAAAGATCGCCGTCATACATGTGGTCGACCAGATGGGCGATCACCTCGGTATCGGTCTGGCTCTCGAAGACGTAACCGGCAGCCTGCAGTTCGGCACGCAGCTCGTCATGGTTCTCGATGATGCCGTTGTGCACCAGCGCAATGCGGTCGCGCGAGAAGTGCGGGTGCGCATTGTGCGTGGCCGGAGCACCATGGGTGGCCCAGCGGGTATGAGCGATGCCGGTGAAGCCGGACAGCCCGCTCTGCGCCACCTGCTGCTGCAACTCGGCTACCCGCGACGTGCTGCGCGAACGCTGCAGCTTGCCATCCACGTGCAGCGCCACGCCGCAGGAGTCATAACCCCGATATTCAAGGCGCTTGAGGCCCTCGAGCAGAATGGGAGTGACGTTTTGCTGCGCTACCGCGCCGACGATGCCGCACATGGAATACCTCGCTGGAAAAGATGTGCCTGCATATTAGGCGAGGCGATGTGAAATAAGATTTCTAAAAAATCAGAGTTTTGAATTATTATTGCTTCATTGCTTGGTGATGAAATATTATTAAATTCATGTAAGTTTGTTGAATTTATATGTCATGTGTGCTGGCTTGTAGTCAGGCAATGCCAGGCAAATTCACAAGTTTTCCTTTGCGCCCATGAAAGCACCCCTCGATCTGGACGATCTCGACCGCCGTATTCTGCAAGCCTTGCAGAGCGATGCCAGCCAGACCAACCAGGAGTTGGCCGCGCAGGTGCATGCCTCGCCGCCGACCTGCCTGCGCCGGGTCAAGCGCTTGGTGGAGGCGGGGGTGATCGCGCGCCAGGTGGCCTTGCTGGATCCGGCCCAGGTTTCTGCCACGCTCACGGCGCTGGTGGAAATCACGCTGGACCGTCAGGGCGAGGAAGAACAGCAGGCCTTCGAAGCGCTGGTGGCCGGGGAGGCGGCGGTGCAGCAGTGTTACCGGGTGTCGCCGGGGCCGGATTTCGTGCTGGTGGTGCTGGTGCGCGACATGCCCGCCTATCACGCCCTGGCGCATCGGCTCTTCGCTTCGCAGCGCAATGTGCGCAACGTGCGCAGCTACTTCTCCATCCACCGCAGCAAGTTCGAGACCGCCATCCCCCTCGAGCTCGGCGCCGCCCCATGAAAAACGGCCGATACCTTCAGGTATCGGCCGTACGGGCTTGTGGACAAGTCAGGAAGCAGCGTATTTCCGGGATTTTTCCTTCATATCGCCCTAAAACCACCCCTCAGTTGGCGTTATCCACAGGGCAGGCTCACTTTCGCCGCGCCTATTTCTTGATCTTGACCGGTCGTTGCCAGCCCGCCAGCGACAGCTGTTTGGCGCGCGACAAGGTCAGTTGCCCGGCCGGGGCGTCCTTGGTCAGCGTGGTGCCCGCGCCGATGGTGGCACCCCTGCCCACGCGCACCGGAGCAACCAACTGGCTGTCGCTGCCGATGAAGGCGTCGTCTTCGATGATGGTGCGGAATTTGTTGGCGCCGTCGTAGTTGCAGGTAATCACCCCGGCGCCGACATTGACGCCGCTGCCCACGTCTGCATCGCCCACGTAGGCCAGGTGATTGGCTTTGCTGCCCACGCCCACGATGCTGTTCTTGACTTCGACGAAGTTGCCGATGTGCACGTCCTGCGCCAGTTCGGTGCCGGGGCGCAGGCGCGCGTAGGGGCCGATCTGTGCGCCGGCGCCGACCACCGCATCTTCGATATGGGTGAAGGGCTTGATGGTCACGCCCGCACCGATGCGCGCATTGCGGATCACGCAGTGGGCACCGATGCTGCTGCCTTCGCCGATGCTGACCTGGCCTTCGAAGACGCAGTTGACGTCGATGCTCACATCGCGCGCACATTCCAGCACGCCGCGCACATCGATGCGGGCCGGGTCGGCCAGGGTCACGCCGGTTTCCAGCAGGCCATGGGCGATGTTGCGCTGGTGGACGCGCTCCAGCTCGGCCAGTTGCACCTTGCTGTTCACGCCCAGGGTCTCGGTTACGTCGTCGGGTTGGGCCGAGACCACTTCCACGCCATCGGCCACGGCGGCCGCGATCACGTCGGTCAGGTAGTACTCGCCCTGGGCATTGTTGTTGGAGAGATTGGCGAGCCACTGGCGCAGCCGCGCCGTGGGCGCAACGATGATGCCGGTATTGACTTCGCGGATGGCGCGCTCGGCCGCGCTGGCATCCTTCTGCTCGACGATGCGCTTGATCCGGCCGTCCTCGCGCACGATGCGGCCATAGCCGGTGGGGTCGTCCAGGGTCACGGTCAGCACGCCCAGCTTGTCGTGGCCGGCGGCCTCCAGCAGGCGCCGCAGGGAAGCCGCGGTGGTCAGCGGCACATCGCCATACAGCACCAGGGTAGGTACGTCATCGTCAAGATGCGGCGCGGCCTGCATGACTGCATGCCCGGTACCCAGCTGCGGTTGCTGCAGGGCAAAGGCCAGGCCCTGGCCGGCGAAAGCCTGCGGTACGGCATCGCCACCATGGCCGTAGATCACGCACAGCTGCGTGGGCGCAAGCTGGCGCGCGGTATCGATGACATGGCCCAGCAGGGGCTTGCCGGCCAGCGGATGCAGGACCTTGGGCAGGGAGGATTGCATGCGTTTGCCCATGCCGGCGGCGAGAATGACGATGTTCATGGCAGTGTGAAGCCAAGGAGGCAAAAGAAAAAAGGACCGAAACTGGAGCGCGGAGTCTACCATGCGCACCATCCATTCCCCAGGGGATTGAGCGCCCGGTATCCCGGTCTGGATGTTGCATTGGTGGCAATTTCATAAATCAGGAATAAACCTCAAAAGTCATATTAATCTCCTGATGTAGTTGCAGACGACCATGATTAAATGACTAAAAACAATGTTGATGCGTCTACCCGTGAGGCATTGCGTCTTCAATGTTTCCTTCTTACGGTTGCGCCCACCTTTGGCGCCCAGGCGACTCCATGGCAACTGAAAAAACTTTTGATCTGCTCTACATGCACAGTCCGATCACCTATTCGATCGGGCGTCATCTTGTCGAGAATGGCTATCTGGAAAACGAGCTGCTCGTGGTCTGCGGGCGCAACACGCAATGGGACGGGCCCTTCATCAGCGTGGAAAACGATGGTGTGTGGTCGATCTCGCGCACCTGCGATTATCTGGAAAAGATCTGCGCAGTCCTGAAGGGCTATGCCGCGATCGGCCTGAACCTCTACGTGCCGCACAGTGGTTTTCTGGTGGGCAAGCTCTTCAGCATGGCCGGGGTGGTGCGCAAGGTGCACTACATCGAGGAAGGGACGGCCGCCTACGATCCCTCCAACGTTCTCACGCCCTGGACCAGCCCGGAGATCGATGTCGGTCTGCTCACCGATGAGCTCGAGCGCCGAGGCATCCTGGATGTGCTCCAGATCGACCGCCAGCGTCTGGCCGGTCTCAATGCGATGGATTCCTGGTTCTTCAATCCGCGCCTGCCCGGTTTTGCAGGCGCCTTCTGCGTCTCGGACAAGGCCTTCCCAACGCTCTCCGAGGTCACGGTGCTGCCGATGAGCACGCGCGAGATCATTCCGGCCAATGAGACCGTCTGGCTGTGTCTGCTGCCGTGCCTGATCAACTTCGTTGCCGAGCACGAGAAGAACAAGCCCCTGCTGGACAAGTTCCTGTATGGCCTGCTGATGATGGTGCGCATGCAGGCGGCCCTGGTGAAAAACGTCGGGGGTGCGCTGGTCATCAAGTTCCACCCGGCCGATGACGCGTATTTCAACGAAGGGTTCAAGAACAATTTCTATGCGATGGGGACCGGCTACCGTGATTTCTTCGACATGAACGATTTCCCGGTCGGCTATGAACCGGCCTTGTACAACTTCACGAAGTTCATCGTGGTCAACGATTCTTCCGCCTTGCTGTATGTCCGACAGTTCCGCGGGGAGGACAGCGTCGTCCCGGTCAAACTGGACTGAAGACGGATCCCTGATCCACGCGCCCGGCATCGCAGTCATCTCACTTACCGCAACGGCACATCATGCTTACCAACCAGTCCATTCTCGTTACCGGTGGTACCGGGTCATTCGGCCATACCTTTGTTCCGATGACCCTGGCCAAATACAACCCGCGCCGACTCGTGATCTTCTCTCGCGATGAAATGAAGCAGTGGGAAATGGCCAAGCTGTATGCCGACGATAGCCGCGTGCGCTTCTTCATCGGTGATGTGCGCGACAAGGATCGTCTGGGACGCGCCCTCTCCGGCATCGATTACGTTGTCCACGCCGCCGCCACCAAGATCGTGCCGACGGCGGAATACAATCCCTTCGAATGCGTCAAGACCAATGTCATCGGCGCCATGAATCTCATCGACGCCTGCATCGATCACGGCGTCAAGCGCGTGGTGGCGCTTTCTACCGACAAGGCCAGCAGTCCCGCCAATCTCTATGGTGCCACCAAGCTGGCCTCGGACAAGCTCTTCGTGGCCGGCAATTCGTATTCGGGCGGCAACGAGACCCGCTTTGCGGTGGTGCGTTACGGTAACGTCATGGGGTCGCGCGGTTCGGTGATTCCTCATTTCATGGCGCTGGCGGAGAGCGGGAAAAAATTTCCCATCACCGATGAGCGCATGACGCGCTTCATGATCACGCTGGAGCAGGGTGTGGAACTGGTATGGCATGCCTTCGAGGACATGGTGGGCGGGGAAATCTACGTCAAGAAAATTCCCTCGATGCGACTGCCGGATATCGCCCGTGCAGTGCGTGCCGATGCCGAGTTCGACATCGTCGGCGTGCGTCCCGGCGAGAAGCTGCATGAGCAGATGATCGGCATCGAGGATGCGCCCTACACCTACGAATATCCCGAGCATTTCAAGATCCTGCCGGCCATTCACAAATGGAGCGAAGATCCGGCCCGGATTCGCGATGGTCACAAGGTCGCTGCCGATTTCGTCTATTCGTCCGACAACAACCAGGAGTGGATGTCCTCGCAAGAGTTGGCAGGGTGGATTGCGGCGCATCGCAATGTCGTCGGAAAACTCTGATGACTCCCATTCCTTACGGCCGACAGGACGTCACGCAGGACGATATCGATGCCGTGGTCGAGATCCTGCGATCGGACTTTCTCACCCAGGGACCTGCCGTCCCTGCCTTTGAGCAGACGCTGCAGGCGCATTGCCAGGCCAGTCATGCCGTGGCTTTCTCCAATGCCACGGCGGCCCTGCACATCGCCTGCCGTGCGCTGGAGGTCGGACCGGGCGACCTGGTCTGGACCTCGCCGATCACCTTTGTGGCCAGCGCCAATTGCGCACTGTATTGCGGTGCCGAGGTCGACTTCGTCGATATCGATCCGCGCACCTGGAACATGGACCCGCAAGCCCTGGCGGCCAAGCTCGAGCAGGCCAGCCGCAGCGGACGACTGCCCAAGGTGGTCATCCCCGTGCACCTGTGTGGCCAGTCTTGCGACATGCGTGCCATCGGCGCGTTGGCTGCGCAATATGGGTTCAAGGTGATCGAAGACGCGTCCCATGCCATCGGTGGAACATACGCGGGCGAGCCCATCGGCAATTGCCGCCACAGTGATATCACGGTCTTCAGCTTTCATCCGGTCAAGATCATCACGACCGGGGAGGGTGGCGCCGCGCTGACCCGGAGCGACCTGCTGGCGAGCCGCCTGCGTCTGCTGCGCAGCCACGGCATTACGCGCGAGGCCGGGCTGATGCAGGAGCCCCCTCATGGCGACTGGTATTACGAGCAGATCGATCTGGGCTTCAACTATCGCATGACCGATATGCAGGCCGCCCTGGGCAGCAGCCAGGCCAAGCGCCTGGAGCAGGTGGTGGCGCAGCGGCACCGTATCGCGCAGCGCTACGATAGCCTGCTGGCCGACTTGCCACTGCAGCTTCCGTGGCAGTTGCCGCAGACCTATTCCGGCATGCACCTCTACGTCGTGCTGGTGGGCGAGCAAGCCGGGCGTGATCGCAAGGCCGTCTTCGATGGCTTGCGCGCGGACGGCATCCTGGTCAACGTGCATTACCTGCCGGTCTACCGGCAGCCTTATTATCGCCAACGGGTGAGTTGCGATCCTGCCCAGTTCCCGCATGCCGAGCACTACTACGCCCATGCGATCTCGTTGCCCATGTATCCGGGTCTCAGTGAGGCGCAGCAGGATTTCATCTGCGAACGACTGGCTTTTTACCTTGCCTAGCGCTGTTATTTTCGCTTCAGTTGAGGTGCTGCAACCCGGCGTGAAGTCTTGCTGAGCGTGGCTTGTGCCGGCAACGATAATGTTGCAGCTGCTGACCGGTGACGAGATGACCACTGCGCCGGGCACGGCAAGCCCACTCAATCTGATACGAATACGGAAACTTCAATGACTTCTTCGTCGCCATTTCCTGACGCTTTCCCGGCTGCAACGGACCAGGATGTCTCGATGCAGCCTGGCTATTATTTCGAAGACAGCGTCCAGCAACAGGAGCGCGAACGCATCTTTGCCCGCTGCTGGAATTTCGTCGGTTTTGCCGAACAGGTCGCCGAGCATGGTCAGTTCCTGACGGTGGAGATCGGCGGCACCTCGGTCGTGGTTCAGAACTTTCAGGGCGAGCTGCGCGCGCTGCACAATGTCTGCACGCATCGTTTCGCCAAGATCCAGGAAGAGAAATGCGGCAAGCGCGCGCTGACCTGTCCTTATCATGGCTGGACCTACGACAAGGAAGGCACGCCCTTCATCCCCGGCAATGCCAAGTACTTTCAGCTCGATGATGCCGGCCGCAAGGCCCGTGCGCTGCGCAGTTTCAAGCTGGAGCAGTGCGGTCGCTTCCTGTTCGTACGGCTGGCCGAAGAGGGGCCGTCCCTGCCGCAATACCTGGGGCCCTACGCGGACATCCTGCTGCATCTCTCGGAGATATTCACGGACCAGGTCGATGACCAGCGCAGCCTCTGGCAGGCCAACTGGAAGCTGGGCGTGGAGAGTGTGCTGGAGGTCTACCATGTGGGCCTGGTGCACCCGGAGAGTTTCAAGAATTACGTGCAGGCACGCTGGGAGATCGATGTCGGCGAAGGCTTCAACAACGGCGTGGCCTATCTTTCCGAGAACAGCGCCAAATGGTGGGATGGGGTGCGTCAGCGCCTCAAGCTGCACCAGAGCCAGCGTTTCCCGAACTATGACCACTTCTTCATCTTCCCGAACCTGGCCATCGGTCTGTCCCATGGCTGCCTCATGAGCGTGCAGACCTATACGCCGCTCACACCGCAGACCAATGAGCTGCACTACCGCATCTTCATGGCCGCCAGCGACCTCGAAGCGGGGCGCCAGGCCGCGGTGCGCAAGGCGGTGGTGGAGAACGTGACCACCTTCAACCGGGTCATTCTCGGGGAAGATCAGCACATCATGGAGCAGGTGCAGAAGGGCAACGCGCAGATGAGCATGGCCCCGGTTCACGGCAGCAACGAAGCGCGCATCCGCAAGTTCCATCAACACTGGCATCACTGGATGAGTCTGGCTTCCGGTGAGAATGCCAAGCGCGACTGAGAGCCCGTCATGTCCTCTTCCCTGGTCCTGTTTCGCGTCGATGCAACTGCGGCGATGGGCATGGGCCACCTGATGCGCTGCCGTGCCATTGCCGAAGCCATCACTGAACAGGGCGGCACGGTCGTGTTTGCCATGGTCGATCCGCTGCCGGCGGCGCAGGCGATGATGGCGGCCATCCCCGCCCAGTTGATCGCGCTGCCGGGGCCGGCCAACAGTGAAGATGACCTGGTCGCTCTGCGGGAATTGATGCGCGTGCTCAGGCCGCGTATCACCGTCGTGGACGGCTATCATCTCGATGACGCCTACCTGCGTGCCGTGGCCCGGGAGGCCCCGCTCGGGGTGCTGTGGGATAGTGCCGAGCATCAGGACGTGGCCGCCGATCTCATCATCGATGCCTCCCCCAACGCGCCCCGGGACGCCTACGCGGCGATCTCGGCGCAAGCCTTGCTGCTGCTGGGGCCGAGGATGGCGCTGATCCGTCGCGACATCCGCCACGCCGCCGCACAGCCGCAGCAGGCGCTGGCTGCGCGTGAGCAGGTGCTCATCAGCTTTGGCGGGTCGGATCCGCTCAATCTCTCGATGGCCTTGCTGCCACTGTTGCGTGAACGCTTGCCGGCCAACGTCGGGTTGACCGTGCTGGCCGGTGCAGCCTATGCGCATCATCAAGATTTGCAGGACCTGGCCGATAAACTAAGTCCGGCAGTACGGGTTGTGGTCAATCCGCCGTCGGTGGTACCGCTGTTTCTTGGTGCCGGGCTGGTGGTGTCGGCAGCCGGTGGCACCATCGGCGAACTGGTGGCACTGGGGCTGCCGGCGCTGTCGGTGGTGGTGGCGCAGAATCAGGTGGCCGCCAGTGTCGATGGTCCGTATCCCTGCGTGGATGGCCGCACGGCCGCAGCGCCGGAACACATCGCCACGATGGCGGCGGCAATGTGGCAAGATCTGCCGGGACGGGAACGCCTCGTGCAGGGACTGCGCGGTGTGGTCGATGGCCAGGGTGCCGTGCGTGTGGCCAACGCGCTTCTTACAACACATTTTAGGGAAAGACTTGCGTCATGAATCATGTCAAGATCGCCGATCGCGTGATTGGGCCGGGACATCCTCCGTACATCATTGCGGAGATGTCGGGCAACCATAACGGAGAGATCGCGCGCGCCATCGCGCTCATTGATGCGGCCGCCGATGCGGGGGCCGATGCCGTCAAGATGCAGACCTATACGGCAGACAGCATGACGATCGACTCCACCGCGCCCGGCTTTGTCATCGAGGGCGGGTTGTGGGCCGGGCGCAGCCTGTATGACCTCTACCAGGAAGCGGCCACGCCCTACGAGTGGCACCCTGCGTTGTTCGAACATGCGCGCAAGCGCGGCATTGCTCTGTTCAGCAGTCCGTTTGACCGCGCCGCAGTGAAGATGCTTGATGAGCTTGGGGCGCCAGCCTTCAAGATCGCCTCCTTCGAGCTCAACGACTTGCCCCTGATCCGCTATGCGGCCAGTTTCGGCAAGCCGCTGATCATGTCGACCGGTCTGGCCACGCTGGCCGAGATCGAGGAAGCGGTGGAGACAGCCCGCCAGGGAGGCGCCGATGGCGTCATTCTGCTGCATTGTGTGAGCGCTTATCCCAGCGATCCGCGCGAGAGCAATCTGCGCACGATCCCTCATCTGTCGCAAGCCTTCCAGGCACCGGCCGGCCTGTCCGATCATACCCATGGCACTGCCGTGCCGACCGCTGCGGTGGCTCTGGGCGCCAGCGTCATCGAAAAGCACCTGTGCCTGGCGCGCGCTGACGGCGGCGTGGATTCGGCGTTTTCGCTGGAGCCGGAAGAACTGCGTCAACTGGTGGTGGCGGCGCGCACGGCCTTCGATTGCCTGGGCGAAGTGACCTACGGTCCGACGCCGGGCGAAGGAAAGGGACGCGACTATCGCCGTTCGCTCTATGCCGTGCAGGATATCGCCGCCGGTGCCGCCTTCACCGCCGAGAACGTGCGCTCCATCCGCCCGGGACTGGGGCTGCCGCCCAAGCATCTCGACACGGTCATCGGTGCCAGCGCCAGCCGCGACATCAAGCGGGGCGAGCCGTTGGCCTGGCCCATGGTAAGGCTTTCCGAGCAGCACTGATGAGCCATCGACCCAAGGTCGTCTGCATCACGCAGGCACGGACTACCTCGACCCGACTGCCACGCAAGGTCCTGCTCGACGTCATGGGCAAGACCCTGCTGGCGCACCACATCGGGCGCCTGCAACGCAGCGTCACGGTTGATGAGGTGGTGCTGGCCACTACGACCAACGCCAGCGATGATGAAATCGCCGCGCTCGGCGCAAGGCTGGGCGTGAAGGTGGCGCGCGGTCCCGAGCATGACGTCCTGGCCCGTTTCGTCATCGCCGCCAGGATGGCCGAGGCTGAGGTGATCGTGCGCGTGACCTCGGACTGTCCGCTGATCGATCCGGTCTTGCTCGATCAGGTGGTCGCGGCCGTGCTTGAGGATCCGCAGGTGGACTATGCCCATCTGGACATGAATTTCTATCCCCGCGGTCTGGACGTGGAGGTCTTCCGACGTGCATTGCTCGATCAGGCCGACCAGGACAGTGCGACGACTCCCTATGAGCGCGAGCACGTCACGCCCTATATCTATCATCGTCCGGAACGCTATCAGCTGCGCGCCGTAGCGGCGGGAGCAAGCGATCCCGCCGGAGCGCCGGGTTGGCGGTGGTGTGTGGATGAGCCGGCCGATTTTGAACTGGTCTCCCGGATCATGGAAGTATTGTTGCCCGGGCATCCGGATTTCTCCTGGCGCGATTGCGATGCGGTGATGCGACAGCATCCCGACTGGGGGCAATTGAACCAGCATGTCCGGCAGAAAGGAGAAAGCGCATGAACAGCATCCGTTGCGTCATCTGTGATGGCGATGAATGGGATCGCATTGGTGCGGTCCACGCCGGCGAGACCCGCCGCGAGGGGACCTCACTGCAACGCGTCGAGCAGGAATTCGCCTTGGGTGCGTGTCGCAATTGCGGGCATGTCCGCACGATTGAGCAATACGATGCCGCCGTCTTTTCCAGGCTCTATGCACAGGAGAGTCAGCAACCGGTGTCCTGGGGCGACCTCAAGGGGGCCGATGCCCTGCAGCCCTATGCGGAGATGGTGGAGCTTGCCGGTGGCGCGGCGCTGAAGTCCTCGGCAGGGCTGATCATCGACGTGGGGTGCGGCAATGGTCCGCTGCTGGTCACGCTGGCCGAACGCTTCGACATTGCCTTGCCACGCCTGCTGGGCATTGATTTCAATCGCATGCTGCCGGACCGGTTTGCGTTCCGGCAGGCCGATCTGAACACCACGGATCTCATGGCGCTGGTGGAGGCCGGCACACCCGTCGATGCCGTCATGTCCTCCCATGTCATCGAGCACGTCCTCGATCCGCGTCGCTTCCTGCGGCAGCTCAAGAAGCTGGTGCAACATTGCGGCGGGGTGATTTACATCGAGACGCCGGACTTCTCCGCCGTCGACGTCGGTCGTCCGGATGTGTGCAATCTGATCCATCCGCAGCATATCAACTATTTCACCGCAGACTCGCTGGCAAAACTGATGGCATCGGTCGGCTTGCTGGTCGAGCATGTCGATACACAGGTCACCGGGGGAATCCCGCGCTTGCGCATGCGGGCGCGCGCCGCGTCCGCCGACGAACCGGCGGCCAGGCTGCGCGCCAGTCTGCAAGCGGGTGTCGAGACCAGGGCGCAGATCGCGCGCAGTCTGATGTGCGCCGGTCCGGTCCTGCTGTGGGGCGCCGGTGGTGATCTCTGGCGCATGCTCGAAGAGCACCCGCAGACAGGGGCCCTGCTGGAAAGCGGTCGGGTACGCATTGTCGATCGTGCGCTGGCCGGTGCGACGATCCATGGCCAGCAGATACTGTCCTCGTCCGATATCCGGAATCAGGAGGGGCCGGTGATCCTCATGCCCGCCTATTCCGGTACCCGCCGCAGCATGATTAATTTTGCCCGGTCTGAAGAGTTCGACGCTAGACTTGTCGACCTCTATGCCCAGTAACGTACTCTGATATTCAGGATCGCCGCCATGCACGCCACAGTCCAAGACATCGCTTTCGCAGGGTTCCGGGTCGCCGTCCCGGTCCATCGTCATTCCTACGTCAGGGAACCCGGCATCTTCACTCCCGCCGAGGCGGAAAAGCTGGAGCAGAGTACCGGCATCTACGAGCGCCGCGTGTTGCCGCCGCATCTGTGTGCCTCCGACATGTGCGTTGCCGCAGCGGAGGATCTGCTGAAGTCGCTGCAATGGGATCCGTCGACGGTGGAAGTGCTGATCTTCGTTTCCCAGGACAGCGATTACAACCTCCCCGCCACGGCCTGTCTGATCCAGAATCGCCTGGGTTTGCCAACCAGTTGCGCAGCGCTTGATATCAACCTCGGTTGCTCGGGCTTCATCTATGCGACCTGGATCGCCTCCACCATGCTCTCCGGGGCCAGTGGCAAGCGGGCACTCGTGCTGTGCGGCGATACCAGCACCAGGCATCTGATGCCCGATGACCGCTCCACCCGCCCCCTGTTCGGTGACGCCGGTGCCGCCGTCGCGCTGGAGAAACGGCCGGGCAGTGGCGCCATGCACGTGGTCATGGGCACCGACGGACGGGGTGCACCGCATATCGTCGTCAAGGCCGGTGGCCGTCGCAACCCGCTCATTCCGCAAGAGCAGCCGATGAATGCGGAGCAGCATGAAGCGGCCTATCGCGATGCCCGCTTGAGCCTGAATGGTCCCGAGGTATTTTCCTTCTCCTTGCGTGCAGTGCCGCCCCTGGTCAAGGCCAATCTGGAACTGGCCGGGGTGAGCAGCGAGCAGATCGATCATTTCGTATTGCACCAGGCCAACAAGCTGATGCTCGACCAGATCCGCCG
Organism: Herbaspirillum sp. C7C8; assembly: GCF_022627875.1. Classification (NCBI taxonomy): domain Bacteria; kingdom Pseudomonadati; phylum Pseudomonadota; class Betaproteobacteria; order Burkholderiales; family Oxalobacteraceae; genus Herbaspirillum; species Herbaspirillum sp. C7C8. The sequence continues at coordinate 327,416 of NZ_JABXGG010000003.1, read as the reverse complement.
CAAGATCGCCGTCGATGCCGAGCGCTTCATCGTTGATCTTCACGATTACGGCAATACCAGTTCGGCGTCGATTCCACTGGCCATTTGCAGCAGTCTGGCCGAACAACTGGGCAAGGGCACCCGCAAGCTCATGCTGGCCGGCTTCGGGGTCGGTTGGTCGTGGGCCTCATTGGTCGCCGACGTCGGGCCGATCCCGGCACCGGCGGTCATCGAGATCCCTGACGATTTCCCGCCACTGCGGCTCGGCGGACGATGAGCGAGTCAGGGAAATGGCGGGGACAGCGCATCCTGGTCACCGGCGCGTCCGCCGATTCGGCCATCGGGCTGAGCATCTGCCGGGAGCTGGCCGACCTGGGCGCTGCGCTGGTCCTGCTGGGGCGGCGAAGGGATGCGCTGGAACAGACGCGGGATACCATCGCCCATCCTGAGCGTCACACCGTGGAAGTGATGGACCTGGCCGAGCTGGATGCAATCCCGGCACGGATCAAGGCCATCGCCGCTGAGACTGCTCTGAACGGGCTGGTGCATTCGGCGTCGTTCCAGGGATATTCGCCCTTGAGCCGCATCAATGCCGAGCAGTTCGACCGGTATTTTCATGTCAACGTGGCCGCGCCTCTGATGCTGGCCAAGGGCCTGCGTCAGAAGGGAGTCTCTGCGGCCGGTGCCAGCATGGTGCTCATCGGTTCCGTTGCCGGGCTGCGCGGGCAGAAAGCCCGTAGCCTGTATGCGGCGTCCAAGGCCGCGCTGGTGTCGCTGACCCAGTCGCTCGCGCTGGAGCTGGCTGACAAGCCGATTCGCGTCAACTGCCTGGCCCCCGCCGTCGTGAAGGGCCCCAAGGCCGATGAACAGTTTCAGCTGCTGGCCGAGGCGCAGCGTCAGGCGCTGCTGCAGGCCCATCCGCTGGGACTGGTGCGGCCGCTTGATATCGCCAAGGCATGCGCCTTTCTTCTGGGGCCTGACAGTGCCTGGATCACCGGGGCAACGCTGCCCGTGGATGGCGGCTATCTGGCTGGCTGAGCGGGTTTCCGCCCGGCCTGGCCCCGTTAGAATTGGCCGGGAAAACCGGCGTTTCTTACTTGTATGAAGCCGTGATGCGGGTGTTAAGATGCCTTCCAGTCAATTTGCGTACAGAGGCCCATAGTGAACGATCAAGACATCATCAACGCACTCGCCGAAATTCTCGAAGTGGATGCCAGCGAGATTTCCGCTGCCACGCCGCTCGATACCCTCGATACCTGGGATTCGCTGGCGACCATCAGCTTCATCGCCCTGGTCGATGAAAAGGCCGGTCACGTCCTGGCGGGCGACGATCTGCAAAAGGCCAAGACCATCGGTGACCTGGTCGCACTGGCCAAGGCTGGCAACTGAACCGGCTGCTGTTGCGGCGGTGCCATGACTGATCCCTTCGATCTTGCCGGTCGGCGCATCCTCATCGCAGGCGCCTCGGCCGGCATCGGACGTGCTGCCGCCATCCTGGTCGCCAGCCTTGGCGCCAGCGTGATCCTCAACGGCCGTGACGGCGAGCGCCTCGAGGCCGTGCTGCCCGAACTCGCCGGCGAGGGCCATGCCATTGCTCCCTTTGACGTTACCCGCCTCGATGAGGTGCCCGCCTGGTTCAAGAACGAAGTGTGCCGGCAAGGGCCGCTGCATGGCATGGTCTATTGCGTAGGCGTGCAGCAGACGCTTCCCGTACGCAGTTTCAGTACTGCGCATTTCGACAGGATCATGCACACCAACCTGGGCTCGGCCCTGGCCCTGGCCCGAGGCATGCGGCAGAAAGGATGTGCCGCGCCTGCTGCCTCCATGGTCCTGGTGTCGTCGATCGGTGGTTTTCTCGGTCAGCCGGGCAATGTGGTCTACGGTGCCAGCAAGGCCGGCCTGATGTCTGCCGCGCGCGGCCTGGCCATGGAGCTGTTGCGCGATGGTATCCGGGTCAATTCCGTGGCGCCCGCCATGATCGATACGGCCATGTCGCGCAAGGCCTTTGCCGAGATGAACGAGTCCCAGGTCGCCTCCATCCTGCAACGCCATCCCATGGGCATGGGGCAGCCCGAGGACGTCGCGGCACCCATCGCCTTCCTGCTCTCGGACGCCAGCAAGTGGATCACCGGCACCAACCTGACCGTAGATGGCGGTCATATGGTCGGCTAGGTCTTTCATGGAAGTCACGACGGTTTCCGGTCGGCGCGCCCGGCATCATGTGCTCACTCATGGCCGGGAGAGCTCCTTGCCGATCGTGATGCTGCACGGTTTTCTGGGCGACATGTTTTCCTGGCAGTACTGCATCGTGCCTCTGGCGCGGTACGGAAGGATCATGGCGCTGGATTTGCCCGGTCATGGGCGCAATCTGGCCTCATGGTCCGGTCATCCGGCCGGCTGGCTGGAGGATGCGCTGGACGCTCTTGAGGTGTCGCGCTGCCATGTCGTGGCCCATTCCTTCGGCGCCTGGATTGCCTTGCAGGGGGCATTGCGTGCGCCGGATCGATTCGCCTCGCTGTCGCTGGTGGCCTGCGCCGGACTGGACAGCCGCTTCAATCTTCCCCTGCTGCGCCAGGCGCTGGCGGCCGATGATCTCGACAAGGCGCTGGCGTATGCACAATCGCTGGCCGGAAGGAGCTGCGACAGCGTACCGCGCATGGCGCGTCATCACCTGGAACAGATGGGCAGTGCCGAGCGCCGGTCAATCCTGACTGAGATGCTGGAGGACATGATCGTGACGGCCGCCTCCGGTGAAGCGCGGACCGTGAACTGGGAGGCGCTGCCCATGCCGCTGCGATTCTTCTGGAGTCGCGATGATCGTATCGTTCCTCTGCCGGAGAGTTCGTCCTTCCCGCCTGCGCCGGACCTCGTGCTCAACGAGGATGGCGGTCACATTCCCCACATTCTGCGGCCTGCCTGGCTGACGGCGGGGATCGGCGACTTCCTCGCATCTTTGCAAAGGCAACCCGCATGAGCATCACCTTCCGACGCCCCACCCTGGATGACGCCGCGCTGATCCTGAGCTGGCGCTCGCAGCCACGCATCAACGACATGATGTTTTCGGATGTACAGCCGGACCAGCTCGAACAGCAGCGTCGCTGGCTGGCCGGCTGCGAAGCCCGCAGCGACTACGAACATTTCCTGATCCTGGGCGATGGCGAACCGGTCGGTTTTCTTTCCTATGCCGATATCGATCGTGTCAATGGTCGCTGCAGTTGCGGCTCCTACTTTGGCACCGTCGAGGCTGCCCGCAAGTTCGGGGGACATGTGCATGCCTACTTCATGGATTACCTGTTCTACGTGCTGGGCATGCACAAGAACGTCATCCAGATCATCGACGCCAATCAGCGCGTGCTGAAGCTGCAGAGACTGCTGGGAATGCGGGAAGTCGGTGTACTCAAAGAGCATATAATCAAGAACGGCGTGTATCGGGACGTCCATGTCTTCGAACTGCTCCGCCAGGAGTGGGAGGCGCGCCGCTGGAATACCCAAAGCATCGCTGATAGCCTCAGAGCATTCGGCATAGAGGAGAACAAGTGTCAGCCGTAAATTCCGACGTTCTCGACGTCATCATTGAAAGCCTGCGCGAGTTGCTGGCACAGAAGAACTTCCCGGTGCCCGCCACCCTGGACGCCGATACGGTGTTCCTGCATGGTGAACTGCCGATCGATTCGCTGGACCTTGCGGTATTCCTGCTGGTTCTGGAAGAGAAGATCGGACACGATCCGTTCCGCGAAGGCTTTCGCTCCTTCGTCACGGTCGGTGATCTGGCCGCGATCTATTCCGAGCGTTGAGGCCTGTCGTGGCGCCGTCCAGACTGCACTTTGCGCCAGCATTGGTCCTCCAGGATGACAGGGGCGAGTGTGCTCTGCAGGAACTGCTGGGCCTGGCCGAGCAGGCCGTACAGGCGCTGGGCGACACCGTCAGGCTGACGCTCGATGCCCGCAGTGCGCGCGCAGCTCTGGTGGGAGTGATCATGGCGCAGCTTGCGCCGCTGGATATCGCCCTGGCGCGCGAAGGCACGGTCGAGCAGTATGCCGGCCTGATGTCGCGCGAGCTGGCGCCGGGCGTGCCGGCCTGGATCGATCCTGAGCAGTCCGACGCGCAGCCCGGCTTGCGGCTGTTTACGTCCGGCACGACCGGACGCGCCAAGTCTGCGGTGTATTCGCTGCAACGGCTGCTGGCCGGCGTCCGTCATCATCCGCACGGCAGCCAGGCGGTCTGGCTGCTCAGCTATGAACCCGCATCCTTCGCCGGTCTGCAGGTGCTGTTGACGGCAGCCGTCAACGGCGCCCGTCTGCTGGCACCCGAACGCAGCATCCACGCACTTTGCAGCGCCCTGCAAAGTGGCGCCACCCACGTGAGCGCCACTCCTTCCTTCTGGCGCGCCCTGTTGGCGGCCTTGCCCGCCGATCCGACCTCCACGCTCAAGGTGATTACCCTGGGCGGCGAGGCTTGCTCACAGCCCCTGCTGGACGCGCTGAGCCAGCGATTCCCGCAGGCGAGCGTGCGACATATCTACGCCTCCACCGAGGCCGGCGTCGGCTTCACCGTTGCCGACGGCAAGGCCGGCTTTCCGGCGCAGTGGCTGACCCATCCGGTGGAAGGGGTGCACTTGCGCATCCATGAAGGAGAACTGGAGATCCGCAGTGCGCGCGGCATGCTGGGCTATGCCGGCAGTACAGCGGCAGAGCTTGATGGCTGGCTGCGTACGGGGGATCTGGTGGAGCTGCAGGCCGATCGCGTGCAGTTCGTGGGCCGACGCGATTCGGTCGTCAATATCGGCGGGACCAAGGTCGTACCGGAGAAGGTGGAAGCCTTGCTGGAAGGCGTGGATGGGGTGGCCGACCTGTGCGTGATTGCGCATCCCAATCCCATTCTCGGCCATCTTCTGGTGGTTCAGGTGTGCGCCCGCGAGGGCAGTGATCCAGCCGTCGTGGAAGCGGCACTCAGGGCGCGTGCCGTGGAACTGCTGCCTGCGGTGGCCAGACCGGCGCGCTATCGATTCGTGGACAGTGTGGTCCTGGAGTCCGGAAAGAAAGGTAGAAAACATGTCTCCCAATGAGCAAGGACAGGATGTCCAACTGGTGCTGGTCACCGGTGCCAGCAAGGGCCTGGGCCTGGCGTTTGCCACCGCCCTGCTGGAAGCCGGATATGAGGTCGCTACCTGCGCGCGCAGCGAGGAACCGGGGGCCGGGCTTGACGCGCTGGCGAGCCGTTTCGGCGCGCGCCTCAGCTACAGTCGTCTGGACGTGGCCGATGCAGATGCGGTGCCCGTGTTCGTCAGGCAGGCTTGCACCCGGCACCAGGTCAAGAGCCCCTATGCCCTGATCAACAATGCCGGTGTGGCACGCGATGGCGTGCTGGCCACGCTGCCCAGTGTCGAAATCAGGAAGATGATCGACGTCAACCTGGTCGGCGCCATCGAGATGACGCGTGCGGTCGTGCAGCTGATGTTGCGTCATGGCGGAGCCGGTCGCATCATCAACATCAGTTCCATCATCGGCAGTCATGGCTATAACGGCCTCGGTCCGTATTCCGCGACCAAGGCCGGGCTCGATGGCTTCACCCGTTCGCTGGCGCGCGAAGTGGGCCGACGCGGCATCACGGTCAATTCGGTCGCGCCCGGCTACATGGAAACCGACATGTCCTCATCGCTGCAACCGGAGCGACGCCAGCAGATCGTGCGCAGAACCCCGCTGGGTCGCCTGGGCCGTGTCGATGACGTGGTGCCGATGGTGCGCTTCCTGCTCTCTCCCGAGGCGGCATTCATTACAGGGCAGGTCATCACCATCGATGGTGGCATCAATGCCTGATACCACATCCGCCCTGCACAGCCGTCTGGCCGGAATCCACCTGCGGGGCCTGGTGGCCGCCCTGCCAGCGCAGACCGAAGACGCCGACACGCTCACCCGTCAGTGGGGCTACGAAAATGCGCACAAGGTCGCCGCCGCCACCGGGATCCACACCCGCCACCTGGTCCCGCCCGGCATGACCGCCTGCGATCTTGGCGAGGCCGCGGCACGCAAGTTGCTGGAGGGCCTGCAATGGCCGGCCGACAGTGTGGATCTGTTGATCGTGGTGACGCAGACCCCTGACTACCCGCTCCCCGGCAATGCGCCTTTGCTGCAGCATCGGCTGGGGTTGCGCAAGCATTGTGGCAGCCTGGATATCACCAGTGGCTGTTCCGGTTTCGTTGACGGCCTGTGGGTTGCGTCCAGTCTGCTGGCCAGCAGCAATGGCCGCCGTGCCCTGCTGGTGGTGGGGGATACCACTACCCAGTTCGTCCCGCCGCAGGATCACAATACCCGTCCCCTGTTCGGTGATGCCGTCTGCGCAATCGCGCTGGAGCGCGGCGACCAGGACAGCGGTTTCCTGGCCGTGGTGCCGGGGGTGGACGGCAGTGGCGCGCCCTATCTGACCGTGCGCGATGGCGCTGCGCGTCATCCGGTAGATGATGCCTGTTTCGGTCATCTGTTCATGGACGGTGCCCAGGTCTTCGCCTTCACCTTGCGCCAGGTCCCGAAAAATATCGCCGCGGCCATGGAGGTGGCCGGCTGGAACAACGCTGACGTCGATTACCTGCTGCTGCACCAGGCCAACGAAACCATGTTGCGGCATCTGGCCAACAAGGTCGGGTTCAGCGAGCAGCAGATGGTGCTGGCACTGGACGGCTTCGGCAATACCAGTTCGGCATCGATCCCGCTGGCGATCGCCTCGGCCCTGGCGGGCCCGGCAGTGCAGGCGACGGCGCCGCTCAATCTGCTCATGAGCGGCTTCGGTGTAGGCTGGCGCTGGGCCTCGGCTGCATGGCGGACAGCGCCGTTGCAGTATTGCGAGATCGTGGAAGTCGCCAGTCCGGCGGCTTCATCCTCCTGATCAGGAGCAGAAATGTCACTTCAGTGTCCCATTTGCGTCGGCAGCGCCTTTGATCCTGTCGGCCGCGTTCCTTTCATGCTGGGCAGCAAGATGCACGAGCATCAGATCATGGGATGCCGAACGTGCGGGCATGTCATGGTGGATCTGCGCGTCATCACCGAAGAACTGATCGCCGACCTGTATGCGCGCCCGCTGGACGAGCAGGTCTGGTCGACGGACGGCAGTTCACCTTACGAAGACATGGTGGCGTTTGCCGCCGATGCCCTGGAAACGGTCAGAAAAACTCAGCAATCCCCTCGCATTGCCGACTTCGGTTACGGGCGCGGGGAGGTGCTCAAGGCGCTGCATCAGCGCTTCGGCGTGCCGCGCGAACAACTGACGGGTTACGACTTTGCGCCATTGCCGCTGGATGGAATCTCTACGAGAACCTTGCGGCTGGATGTGCTGGATGAACATGCAGAGCAAGATGCGCAGTTCGACCTGGGATTCTGCAGCCATGTATTCGAGCACATCATCGACCCGCGTCGTCTCTTGCGCGGCTTGCGCAACCAGGCACGGCCTGGTGCCTATCTCTACCTCGAGACGCCCGACCACAGTTTGCTCAACGATGAGGTACTCAGCATGAGCAACCAGATCTGTCCGCAGCATCTTCATTATTTCACCGTGGACCGGCTGGCGGCCCTGGCGCGTTCCTGTGGCTGGACCGTCATGCGTGAAGAGGTCAGCCTGTTCGGGTTTGTGCCCCGAGCCCGTCTGCTGCTGCATCGGGAGGGCGGCAGAGATGCCATCGGCTGTACCCGACGCTTCCTGACGTTCAGGGCAGACCTGAATGCCCGCCTGAGCCAGACCTTGTTGCGGCTCAGCGAGAGCGGGCCGGTGGCAGCCTGGGGAGCGGGTACCGATCTGCTGCTGGCGACAGCTGGCGATACCGTGCTCGCCGAGCGGGTAGGGGCCGGAAGGATCATCCCCCATGATCGCGAACGCGCCGGCGAACGTCTGGCGGGTGCCTTGATACAGAGTTCGGATTTGCTCAGCGCAGCTTCCATTCCGGTGGTCATTACCCCAAGACCGGCGCTGACCCGGCTCAACATGATGAAAATCGCCGGCAAGTCGGGTTTTGCTGCGCGCGTCGTCGACCCTTATCTGTCCTGAGGATGCGCCCGCCGGGCAGGGAGGCTGAGGCGACTAAGTCAGGCTCTGGTAGAAGGCGATCTGGTTCTCGCTCAGGGTGCGCAGGTCTTCGTTGTTGAGATAGCCGGCATACCACTGCGCGGTCAGCTCAAGAGCGGTATAGAGTTCCATGCGCGGGATCCAGTCCAGGCGCTGGCGGGCCTTGGAAATGTCGAGGCGCAGCACGGCTTCCTGCGGCTCTTCCTCCGGTTCCAGCCGCACTTCGATCGGTTCCACATCGTTCTTCTGCAGCGAGTGGTTGAAGGTGGCGCAGATCTGGGCCACGGTCTGCAGGTCGGTTTCGGCCGGTCCGAAATTCCAGGCTTCGGCATAGGCGCTGCCGTGCTCGTAGAGCAGCTTGCCAATCTGCAGATAACCCGACAGCGGCTCCAGCACGAATTGCCAGGGACGTACCGCGCGCGGTTGGCGGATGATGACCGGCTCCTGGCTTTCCAGCGCGCGGATGAAATCGGGGACCAGCCGCTCCGGCGAGAAATCGCCCCCACCGATGACATTGCCGGTGCGCACCGTGGCCACGCCGACCTGGCTGCCCTTCTCGGGCGAGAAGTAGGAGCGGCGATAGGCCGAGGTCACCAGTTCGGCCGCTCCCTTGCTGCTGCTGAAGGGGTCACGTCCGCCCATGGGATCATCTTCGCGGTATCCCCACAGCCATTCGCGGTTTTCGTAGCACTTGTTGCTGGTGGCGATCACGACGGCGCGCACGCTGGGCGTCAAACGCACAGCCTCCAGCAGATGGGCCGTGCCCATCATGTTGGTGGCGAAGGTATCCAGCGGATTGAGGAACGCCTGGCTGATCTGCGGTTGTCCGGCCAGATGGAATACCACATCGGGTTGCACGGCCGCCAGCGTGTCGGCCAGATGCTTGGGGTCGCGCACGTCGCCGGTAGTGGTCTGCACGCAGTTCTGCAGACGCGCCAGATGGAACAGGCTGGGATTGGTCGGCGCCGGCAACGCGTAACCGCTCACCCGGGCTCCCATGAGGTGCAGCCACAGGGTCAGCCAGCTTCCCTTGAAGCCGGTATGACCGGTGATGAAAACGCGCTTGTCGCGCCAAAAGTTAGCCATCAGGCAGCCTCTTACACGTATGGCAGAGAGTCGTTCGGGGTGCAGAGGCATGACGGCGGCAAGCCGTTCAATGACGCGGATGGCGATACCACGCAGTCCGGCCGTGACACTGGCCGGGACCACGTTTCCCTGCGAAACCACGACTGCATGGTTATGTTTTTTCTTTCCCTGGCAATGCAGCCTCGCGGCTCGGCATTGCGATGGGACAGATTAGAACATGCGTGTTTTGGCCTTCAAGCGCGGAAGAGGAGGGTATTTGATGCCCAATCCCCGACTATAGCCGGACGACAACAAAAATTTACTTTTGCATCATCTCCCGGGAATCGGCGATGGGCGCGAAAGCCGCGCCGCAGGGGGATTTCGCCCGGATGAGGTGGAACGCAGTGTCTCGTCGGACTAAGTTTTTTTGCGAGACGCCGCGATGAGCCGAAGCGTCTCGCCGGCTCACACCAGGTTGATGACAGACTGGCCCTGGTCCAGTTTGTCGTCACGGTCGAAGAGGGTGTCGCCCTGTGCCTCTTTGCCTGCACCGGCGGTGAAGTTCGTGAAATCGAACAGGCTGCGGTCCAGCATGTGCGAGGGCGTGATGTTGGCCATGGCGGTAAACATGCTCTTGATCCACAGAGGATTGGTCTTCTCCCACTGGTTCAGCATCTCGCGCATGGCCTGGCGCTGCAGGTTGGGCTGTGAGCCGCACAGGTTGCAGGGGATGATGGGGAACTCCATGGCCGCCGCATATTTCTTGATGTCGGGCTCGCGCACGTAGGCCAGCGGGCGGATCACCACGTTCTCGCCGTCATCGGCAATCAGCTTGGGCGGCATGGTCTTGATCTTGCCGCCGTAGAACATGTTGAGCATGAAGGTGTGCAGGATGTCATCGCGGTGATGGCCCAGTGCGATCTTGGTCGCGCCCAGTTCCTTGGCCACGCGGTACAGGATGCCGCGACGCAGGCGTGAGCAGAGCGAGCAGGTGGTCTTGCCGGGGGCGATCTTTTCCTTGACGATGCTGTAGGTGTCTTCCTCGACGATGCGATAACGCACGCCGATGCGTTCGAAGTATTCCGGCAGGATGTGCTCGGGGAAGCCCGGTTGCTTCTGGTCCAGGTTGACCGCGATGATCTCGAACTTCACCGGTGCTACCGTCTGCAGGTAGCGCAGCGTATCGAGCATGGTGTAGCTGTCGGCACCGCCCGACATGCAGGCCATGATGACGTCGCCGTCGCGGATCATGTCGAAGTCGGCGATGGCACGACCGGTCAGGCGGCGGATGTTCTTTTCCAGCAGCTCGAAGCGGCGCGAACCGCGCGCGGTCACTTCGGGCTGGCCGCGTTCTTCCTGCTCCTGTGCGGAGGAGGCATCGAGGTCGGCGAGGTCGGACAGTTGCACTGCAGCGGCAATGTCGTTCATGGGATATTCCTTCAATCGGTAGGCTGTTGCTGCCGGACGAGCAATGTTGCCGCTCATCCATGTCCGTAGGGGATAGGGGCGGAAGGCTGCGTGCGGGCGGAGGACCGGCATTTTCTCATGCAGCGCCGGATCCCGCCATTTCTGCGTGGCTTGCTGCGTGGCAAGCGTCGCATGGATGCCTCATATCGCTGCTGGGTCCGGCTCATTTGTCGGCTTGCAGCCCGCCCAGTTCGTGGCGGGTACGGATCTGCCGGATCGCCGCCACCAGGAAGTCGATGAAGGCCGCTACCGCCGGCGGCAGCTTGCGTCCAGCCATGGTCTGGACCTGCAGGGTGCGCTGATGCAGTTCGCTCTCGGCCATGGGCACCAGGGCCATGCCGTCTTCCTCGGCGCGTTCCTGTACGGTGAGGAAGCCGCCCAGCGCCACGGTGTCGGGCGAGCGGGCGGTGAAGCGGTAGACCGCGCCCAGCGAGTGGCTGGTGAAGACGGGCGCGAACAGCAACCCGCGCATGCCGCAGGCAATGTCGAACAGCTGGCGTACCGTGGAGCCCTGTTCCGGCAAGGCCAGCGGGTAGGGTGAAAGATCGTTCAGGGCGAGCAGCGTGCGCGCGGCCAGCGGATGGTCGCGTCGCATCAATGCGAAGATTGGTCCCGATTCGCGGTAGGCGATGTTCAGACCTTCCACCGGGCCCAGGCTGTAGGTGACCGAGATATCGGCCTCGCCATCGATGACCATCTGCGAGGCCTTGGCCGCACCCACCACGTTGAGCTTGAACTGCATGCCCGGATATTGTTCGCGAAAGTGCGCCATCACGTTGGGCAGCAGGTCCCAGGCAAAGCCTTCCGAGCAGGCCAGCGTGACCACGCTCTGGCCCACGGCATGCAGGCCCTTGACCTCGGCCATGACCTGCTCCACCTCCAGCAGGTTGCGCCGCGCGAAGGCCATCAGCACTTCGCCCGCCGGCGTGAGCACCATCCCGCGCGCGCGGCGCTCGAAGAGGGGCACGCCGGTTTCTTCTTCCATCTTGGCGATCTGGCGGCTCACCGCCGAGACCGCCACATGCAGCCGTTCGGCGGCGGCGGTCAGCGAGCCGGTGCGACCAACCTGATAGAAATAGCGCAGAGCGGTACTTTGCATGGCAGAAATGGCTTTCTGAATTTGGCAATGTGAATAGAAAATCATTGCAAAGCTGCGCAAGACCATCATGGTGCGCAACAACAATGGTGCACAAAATGATCCGCATACTACTGTATTCGTGCACGCTTCTTGGGCTGAAACGCCGTATACAACACAATAAATTATTTTGCCAATTTGAGAAAGAATCGTTTTAAAAATTGACATTGTTGGAAACCATGGTGGCTTCTAGAATCGTCTCCAATGACAGTTCACCTGGAGTCCTTCATGTCCCGCAGCAGCGCCCTTCGCCTGGCCACCGAGTATTTCGATTCGGGCCGTTTCCAGCGTGATCTGCAACGTCGCATTGCACTGCCAACCGAAAGCCAGAACCCGGCGCGCGCCGACGAGCTGGCCACCTACCTGTGTGAAGAGATCGCACCGGCGCTGGCCGCGTTGGGTTTCGAGACGCGGCAGATCGTCAATCCGGTCGAGGGCGCGCCGCCCCTGCTGCTGGCACGCCGTATCGAATCAGTCGAGGCGGTGACGGTGCTCATGTACGGCCACGGCGATGTGGTCAACGGCCAGGAAGGCCGCTGGCAGCAGGATCGCTCCCCCTGGCAGCTGAGTCCGGACGGCGAGCGCTGGTACGGGCGCGGGACGGCTGACAACAAGGGCCAGCACAGCATCAACCTGGGCGCGCTGGCCGCAGCCATCCAGGCCGCCGATGGCAAGCTGGGCTGCAACCTGAAAATGATTTTCGAAATGGGCGAGGAAGTGGGCTCGCCCGGTCTCTACGAGGCCTGCCGCGATCATGCCGATTATCTGGAGGCCGATCTGTTCCTGGCCTCGGATGGCCCGCGCCTGGCCGCGTCCAGTCCGACGCTGTTTCTCGGTTCGCGCGGGGCGCTGCAATTCAAGCTGGTGCTCGATACCGGCAATGGCGCGCACCACGCCGGCAACTGGGGCGGGGTGCTGCGCAATCCGGCCACCGTCCTGGCCAATGCGGCCGCCTCGCTGGTGGATGGGCGCGGCGTGATCCGGGTGCCGGGTCTGCGTCCGCGCAATGTGAGCGAGCGCGTGCGCTCGCTGGTGCGCGATTTTGCGGTGGGCAGCGATGCTGGTGATCCGGTGCTCGATGCGCACTGGGGGGAGCCGGGCCTGAGCGCCGGTGAACGCCTGTTTGCCTGGAATACGCTGGAGCTGATTGCCTTCGAGGCCGGCAATGCGCAGCGCCCGGTGGGGGCGATTCCGGCGCGGGCACAGGCGGTGTTCCAGCTGCGCTTCGTGGTCGGCACCGTCTGGGAAGACGTCCAGCAGAGCCTGCGCCGCCATCTCGATGAACACGGCTATGCCGATGTACAGATCGAGATCCAGGCCGCTGCACCCGCCACGCGGCTCGATCCGGACGATGCCTGGGTGCGCCTGGCCACCGGCTCCCTGCAGGAAACCTGTGGCAAGCCCGTGACCATCCTGCCCAACCTGGGCGGCACCATCCCCAATCACTGCTTCTCGGAAGCGCTGGGCCTGCCCACGCTGTGGATGCCGCACTCCTATCCCTCCTGCTCGCAGCATGCGCCTGACGAACACCTGCTCGCTCCGGTGGCGCGCGAAGGCCTGCAACTGATGGCGGGCCTGTTGTGGGATATCGGCCAGCAGGGACGGCAGGTGCGCCAGCAGCGGGCGCAGTCTGCGGCTGCCTGAATCCCTCCCTTTTTCATTTTTCATTTTCGCGAACGCAAGCCAGCGCAGTCCATCTTCCAACGGGAACACGACCATGAACGCAGCGTCACCCTCGGCAACACCGGAAATTTCTCCAGCAGCAGAAGCGTCCCCCGCGCCGATGTCGGCCGCGCGCACGCGGCGACTGATCGTCGCCTCCTCCATCGGCAATGCGCTGGAGTGGTTCGATTTCGTGGCCTACGGCTTCTTTGCGGTGACCATCTCCAAACTCTTCTTTCCCACCGGGGACGATACGGTCTCGCTGCTGGTGACCTTTGCCACCTTCGGCCTGTCCTACCTGTTCCGTCCGCTGGGTGCGATCCTGCTGGGCTGGTATGGCGACAAGGTCGGCCGCAAGCCGGCGCTGCTGGTGTCTCTCTCGATGACGGTGGTCGGTACCCTCATCTGCACCGTCATCCCGACCTACCAAAGCATCGGCGTGGCTGCGCCCATCGGCATCCTTGTGGCGCGCATCCTGCTGGCGCTGTCGGCCGGCGGCGAGTTCGGCTCGGCCACTGCTCTGCTCACCGAGACCGGCTCCAAGCGCCGCGCCTTCATGGCCAGCTGGCAATTCTCCAGTCAGGGCGCCGCCGCGCTGATGGCGGCACTGGCCGGGTTCTTGTTGAATCAGTGGCTCACGCCCGAGCAGATCGCCGCCTGGGGCTGGCGTCTGCCGTTCGCCTTCGGTCTGCTGATCGCGCCGGTGGGTTTGTACATCCGCCGTCATATCGATGAAGTGCCGATGGCGAAGAAGGTGCAAGTGGCTGGCGAGGACGATGCCAGCTGGGACCTGCAGCTCACGCGGGTGCTGGTGGCCATGGGCATTCTCTCGGTCTCTACCGCCGCCACCTACCTGATGCTGCTGTACATGCCCACTTTTGCCATCAAGCAACTGCATCTGCCGCAATCGACTGCCTTTGCCGCTGCCGCCGTGACCGGTGCCATCCTGATGATTGGCGCACCCTTCATGGGCATGCTGGCTGACCGCGTGGGCCGGACCCGCATCATGGTGGTGTCCACGGTGCTGACGCTGGCCACCATCTACGCATCGTTCGTCTGGGTGATCGCCGTGCCGACGGTGTGGGTGATGATGGCCATCATGATCTGGGCCGGCATCCTCAAGGCGGTGTATTTCGGCTCGCTGGGCGTGGTGCTGTCCTCGATCTTCCCGCCGGCCACGCGGGTGCGCGGCATGGGGATCAGCTATAGCCTGGGGGCCACCATTTTCGGCGGCTTCACCCCCTTCATGGTGACCTGGCTGGTGGGCAGGACCGGCAACCCGGTCTCGCCCAGCTATTACCTGATGATTTGCGCGGCCATCAGCCTGGTGTGCGTGAGCATTTATCACTTCCGCCTGAAAAAATACCTGTGAAAAAACGCACAGGTGGCACACGGCACGGGAATTTTTTCCCGTGCCGCGCTACCATGGCGGTCTTGCCGGACAAGTTCAACGCTGCCGGCACCGGCGTTTTCCCACATTGACGAGGTCCTCATGTTTTCGCATCTCCCGCCGTATGCCGGCGATCCCATCCTGAGCCTGATGGAACAATTCCAGCGCGACGAGCGCAGCAACAAGGTCAACCTGAGCATCGGCATCTACACCGATGGCCGTGGCGTGGTGCCGGTGCTGCCCTCCGTGCGCACCGCTTCGGCTGCGGTGGCCGAGATCGGCGCACCCTACGTCTATCTGCCCATGGAAGGTCATGCCGCCTATCGTCAGGCCGTGGCCAAACTGCTCTTCGGTGCTGATCTGCCGTCCTCCGAGCACCTGGCCATCGTCCAGACCCTGGGCGGGTCGGGGGCACTCAAGGTCGGTGCCGACCTGATCGCGCGCTTCTTCCCGCAGCCCACCATCTGGCTGCCGGACCCGACCTGGGACAACCACGTCGGCATCTTCGAAGGTGCGGGCTTCAAGACCGAGCGTTATCCCTACTACGATGCCCAGACCAAGGGCCTCAATTTCAACGGCATGCTGGACAAGCTGCAAAGCCTGCCCAAGGGCGCCGTGGTACTGCTGCACCCGTGCTGCCACAACCCGACCGGCGTCGACCCGACCCGCGCGCAGTGGGAGCAGATCATCGCCGTGGTCGAGCAGCGCGGCCTGCTGCCCTTCTTCGACCTGGCCTATCAGGGCTTTGCCGAGAGCCTGGACGAGGACATCTGGCCGGTGCGTGAAGCGGTGCGTCGCCAGATTCCCTTCTTCCTCTCCAACTCCTTCTCCAAGATCTTCTCGCTCTACAGCGAGCGCATCGGCGCCTTGTCGGTGTTCTGCCCGCAAGCGGGTCAGGCCGCCAACGTGCTGGGCCAGCTCAAGCTGACCGTGCGCCGCAACTACTCCAGCCCTGCACGCAATGGCGCGCTGCTGGTGGCGCATGTGCTGGGCGACGACAAGCTGGCCACGCAATGGCGTGCCGAAGTCGAAGAGATGCGCGTGCGCGTGCGTGACATGCGCGTCAAGCTGGCCTCGCAATTGAAGAGCGCGGTGCCGGACCAGGACTTCTCCTTCCTGCTGCGCCAGAATGGCATGTTCGGCTACACCGGCCTGACCTCGGCCCAGGTCGATCGCCTGCGTGACGAGTTCGGCGTCTACGCCGTGGGCACCGGCCGCATCTGCGTGGCGGGCTTGAACGACAGCAACGTTGCACGCGTGGCCGAGACCATGGCCGAGGTGCTGCGTGGCTGAAGTGGCAAGCAAGGCCGCCGTTTCTGCGGCCGACCTGCGCCACAAGAGTTATGAGGACGTGCTGGCCCTGGTGGCCGGTACGCTCTTTGTCTCGCTGGCGGTGAACATGTACAGCCAGGTAGGCCTGTTGACCGGCAGCACTGCCGGCCTGGCCTTCCTGACGCATTACCTGACGGGGCTGCCCTTTGGCGTGGTGTTCTTCACCATCAACATCCCGTTCTACTATTTCGCGTTTCGCCGCATGGGCTTGCGCTTCACCGGCAAGACCTTCTGTGCGGTGGCGCTGGTGTCGGGCTTTTCGCTGATGCACCCGCATTTCATCGGCTATGCCAAGCTGGACCTGTTTTACAGCGCGGTGCTGGGTGGACTGCTGATGGGTGTGGGTTTCGTGATGCTGTTCCGCCATGGTGCCAGCCTGGGTGGCATCAATGTGGTGACGCTGTTCCTGCAGGACCGCTACGGCCTGCGCGCGGGCAAGCTGCAGATGGGCGTGGATGTGGTGATCGTTCTGTGTTCGCTGTTCGTGGTGACGCCGCGCGTGCTGCTGGCGTCCATCCTCGGGGCGGTGACGGCCAATCTGGTGATTGCCTTGAATCACCGGGCGGGCAGGTATATGGGAATGTAAGGAGGGAAGGCGGGATCGCCTTGCCGGAATGAATGCCGTTCAGTGCAGACTGGGCGGCATTTTTTTTTGCGTGAGTTAGTTCAGGCGTGCAACAAATCGCAGCTGGCCGCTTTCACAGGGTAAGGCTTGATCAGCAGATCCGCCGGAAGATGGAGGCCGGCGCTGAGCTTGCGGATCATGTCGAGGGTCAGCGGGCGCACCCGGTTGAGGATGTCGGAGACGCGGCCACGCGGTCCGAGATAAGGCTCCAGATCCTTGCGCGAGAGGCCGCGTGCTTCCATCACGTGCAGCAGGAAGTCGATGGGATCAGGGTCATCGATGGCGTAGTGCGCGCGCTCGTAATGGGCGATGAGCAGGGTGAGCACATCGAGCTGGTCGGCTTGTTCCGAGCGGGCAGGCGCGTCCCACAGCCGTTCTGCTTCAGCCAGCGCGGCGCGGTAATCCTTGCGGGTGCGTATCAGTTTGAGTTGCATGTGAGCTTCCTTCAAATCGTTTCCACATCGATGTCGTCGTATTGGCGATGCGTACCGACGAAGCGGATGTAGATCACTTCCTTGTCATAACGCACCGCGACGACTAGGCGGTAGTCATTGCCCTTGATGTTGAACACCACACGGTTGTTTCTTGTGAAACTGGCATTGCGATAAGCGGCTTTGATGTCGGCCGGTGTCTTCCAGTTCACCCGGCTGGCCAGCCCGTACCAAGCGCGCAGAGGGGTCTCCGCAGCAGGGTGGGCGGTCCAGAAAGTCCGTAGCGTGGAGAGGGCAATGATGCGCATCGGCACACCGTAACATGCTACCACCTTGGTAGCGGGATGGTGAGGGCAAACTCTGCCCGGATCTCGAAAAAATAAAACCCCGCATGAAGCGGGGCCAGTCGGGTAAAGCAATTTGTGGAATGGAAATCAAGCCTTGATCCGGAAAGTCTCCACCCCCACCGAATCACAATCCGGATACACATCCGGCTTCTCGGTCGACACCCGCACTGCGCGCACCTTGGGGTGGGCCAGCATGGCGGTCATGACGTCGTCGCACAGGGTTTCCTGCAGATGGATGTGGCCGCGCGCCATGCGCTCGGCGATGGTGGAGCGGATGAAGTCGTAGTCCACCACTTCGTCCAGGTGGTCGGCGGTCGGGGTGGTCTCGGCCAGCGGGACGTAGAGGTCGACGTTGATCAGGATGCGCTGCTCACCCTTCTTTTCGAACTCGTGCACGCCGATGTTGATGAACACCTCGTAGTTGCGCAGGAACAGGCGGCGGCAATCTTGCAGGGAAGGATGGGAGAGAAAGAGCATGATCAGAAAAAATTAAGGTTATTTCGCCACGAACATGACGTCGCGCGAAAGGGGAAGCAAATGCTGGCCGCCATCGACCAGCAGGGTGGTGCCCGTCACGGCCCGCGCCGAAGCGACGTAGCAGACCGCAGCGGCAATGTCCTCGGGCGTGCTGCCACGGCCTAGTGGGGTGACCGTGTGCGCCTTGTCGAACTGCTCCTCGGTCTGGTCGCCCGAGACCATGGTCAGCCCGGGGGCCACGCCGACCACCCGCACCTTGGGCGCCAGTGCCTGTGCCAGCAGCGTGGTAGCGCTGTGCAGGGCGGCCTTGGAGAGGGTGTAGGACAGGAAGTCGGGATTGGGATTGTACAGTTTCTGGTCCAGCAGGTTGATCACCACGGCCTGCTGCCCCTCCGGCGTAGCCTCGAACAAGGCCTGTGCCAAGAGCACGGGAGCGCCGACGTTGGCGCTCATGTGGCGCAGCAGGCGGTCGTTGCCGAAGCTGGCGGCGTCATCGTAATCGAACAGCGAGGCGTTGTTGACCACGCAGGTGATGCGTCCCAGCGGCGCGGCCTGGGGCAGCAGGGAGCGCACCTGGGCTTCGTCGCCCAGCTCGCCCTGCACGGCCAGGGCGCGCCGGCCCAGGGCTTCGATCTCGCGCACCAGCGTGTCGGCTTCCTCGCGCGAGCGGTGGTAGTGGACCGCCACGTCCCAGCCAGCGCGCGCCAGGGCCAGGGCGATGTGACGGCCGATACGGCGTGCTGCGCCGGTGACCAGCGCAACGCCTGCAGAAGAGGATGAAGTCATGTTCCCGGTTTCCAATAGTCCAATACAATACGGCCCATGCAACTGCAACTACCCGAACCCGGCGCTGACGCACAGTCCGCCTCGCAGACCCTCCAGCACCTGATTGCGGACGAGATCGCCGCAGCCGGCGGCTGGATCTCCTTCGAACGTTACATGGAACTGGCCCTGTATGCGCCGCAGGTCGGCTATTACAGCGGGGGTTCTTCCAAACTGGGCAAGGAAGGGGATTTTACAACCGCCCCGGAAATCTCGCCCTTGTACGGCGCGACCCTGGCCCATCTGGCTGCCGAAGTGATCGCATCCAGTCCGCAGGTGGCCAATGTGCTGCTGGAATTCGGTGCCGGCACCGGCAAGCTGGCGCGCGACATCCTCACCGAATTGCAGACGCGCGGCGCCCTGCCGGAGAAATATTTCATCGTGGAAATCTCGGCCCAGTTGCGCGCCCGCCAGCAGGAAGCCCTGGCCGCCTTCGCACCGCTGGTCGAGTGGCTCGATGCCCTGCCGGAAACATTCTCGGGCGTGGTGGTCGGCAATGAAGTGCTTGATGCCATGCCGGTGCGCCTGGCCATCAAGGCCGAAAATGGCTGGCAGGAACGTGGCGTCACGGTCGATGCCACGGGCCGCCTGCAGTTTGCGGACCGCGCCGCGAGCGATCTGCCGGTGGCGCAGATTCCTGATGCCGACGCATTGCCGACCGGCTATCTCACCGAACTGTCGCCAGTGGCCATCGGCTTCATGCGCACGCTGGGCCGCATGCTGGCCAGCGGTCCCGGCGCGCTGGCGATCCTTCCGGATTACGGATTCCCCGCCGCAGAATATTATCTGCATGATCGCGACCAGGGCACGCTGATGTGCCACTATCGCCACCACGCCCACACCGATCCCTTCTACTGGCCGGGCTTGCAGGACATCACCGCGCACGTGGATTTCACGGCCATGGCGGTGGCCGCCGTGGAAGAGGGGGCTGAAGTGCTGGCCTACACCAGCCAGGGTGCCTTCCTGCTCAATGCCGGTATCGGTGAGCTGCTGCTGCGTACTTCGCCCGAGGACAGCCTGCGTTATCTGCCGCTGGCCAACGGCATGCAGAAACTGATTTCCCCGGCCGAGATGGGCGAGCTCTTCAAGGTGCTGGCCGTCGGCAAGAACGTTGAGTGGCCCACGCGCATGTTGCGCCATGACCGCACTCATCGCCTGTGAGGAGCCACGCATGATTCGCTGGATCGTCGTCATCTTTCTTTCGGTCATCGTGTTCTCGACCTTGCTGCCCTGGCTGGAAAAGCTGGGCATCGGGCGCTTGCCGGGGGACTTGCGTTTCCGTTTGTTCGGCCGCATCTTTTCGCTGCCCTTCGCCTCGACCATCCTCATTTCCATGGTGGTGTTCCTGCTGGCGAAGATTCTCTGAGTCCGATCAGGAGTTGTAGACATGCGCGTATTGCTGGTGGAAGACGATCCCATGGTGGGTGAGGCCGTGCGCAAGGGTTTGCGCCAGGATGGCTTCACCATCGACTGGGTGCAGGATGGCAAGTCGGCCGACGTCGCCCTGCGCGCCGAGGACTACGCCATGTTGCTGCTGGATCTGGGCCTGCCGCAAAAGGATGGCCTGGCCGTGCTGCGCACCCTGCGCGAACGGGGCAGCGTCATTCCCGTCCTCATCACCACGGCCCGTGATGCGGTGGCCGACCGCGTGGCCGGACTCGATGCCGGTGCCGACGATTACCTCATCAAGCCCTTCGACCTGGAAGAACTCTCGGCCCGCATGCGCGCCCTCTCGCGCCGCCAGGCCGGACGCGCCGAAAGCCTGGTGCAGGTGCGCGAGGTGGTCTTGAATCCGGCCACCCATGAAGTGACCGTGAGCGGCAAGCCGGTCAACCTGTCGGCGCGCGAATTCACCCTCCTGCATGCCTTCATGGACCGGCCCGGTGTGGTGCTCTCGCGCGCCCAGCTGGAAGAAAAACTCTACGGCTGGGATGACAGCATCGAGAGCAATGCCGTCGAAGTCCACATTCATGCGCTGCGCAAGAAGGTCGGCAGCGACTTCATCAAGAACGTGCGCGGCGTGGGCTACCTGGTGCCGGCATGAAATCGATCCGCAACAAGCTGTTGCTGTGGCTGGGCTTGGGACTGTTTTCCATCATCGTGATGGCCGGGGTGGCGCTGTACTTCCAGGCGCGCGGCGAAGCCAATCAGATCTTCGATTATCAGATGCGTCAGATCGCGGCCTCGCTGCCGCGCCAGGCATTTTCTCCCATCTCTCCCGGCCAGCAATTCCCCGAGCTGGAAGACGAGATCATGATGCAGATCTGGGACAGTCGCGGCGCAGTCATCTATCACTCCCATGCGCGCGGTGCCATGCCGCGCCAGGCCGAACTGGGCTTTGCCAATGTGCGCGGACCCAATGGCATGTGGCGTGTCTACAGCGCCCAGATCGGCAGTACCGTGGTGCAGGTGGCCCAGCCGCAGAGTGCGCGCGACGAGATCGCGGCGCAGATGGCGGTCAAGACGGTGGTGCCCTTGCTGTTGTTGTTCCCGCTGATCGGTGTGCTGTCGTGGGTGGCGGTGAGCCGGGGGCTGGCGCCGGTGCGCAAGGCCGCCGCCGAAGTGGCGGCGCGCGACATGAATTCGCTGCAACCCTTGTCGGACGTGGGCATGCCCCAGGAGATACAGCCGCTCACGCATGCCTTGAATGATCTGCTCACGCGCCTCAAGCACGCCACCGAAACGCAGCGCGCCTTCGTCGCCGACGCCGCCCATGAATTGCGCACGCCGCTGACGGCCCTGCGTCTGCAGGCCCAACTGGCCGAGCGCGCCACCGATGAACAGGAGCGACGCGCAGCCTTCGACGACCTGAAGAACGGATTGGAGCGCGCCACTCATCTGGTGCACCAGCTGCTCACTCTGGCGCGCCAGGAGCCGGATGCCATGGGTTTTGCCGAGGTCGACCTGCGCGCACTGCTGGGCAGCGTGGTGGGGGACCTGTCCACGGTAGCCGAGCATGGTGGCATCGATCTGGGTCTGTCGGAACAGGGTGATGATGGTCGTGCGCTGCGGGTACAGGGCAACGCCGACGCCCTGCGCATTCTCTTCAACAATCTGGTGGACAATGCCTTGCGCTACACCCCGACGGGAGGTGTGGTCGATGTCGGCTTCGAGTTTGGCGCGGCCGACCAGTGCACGGTGGTGATCCAGGACAGCGGGCCGGGGATCGCAGAGAGCGAACTGCCGCGCGTGTTCGACCGCTTCTATCGGGCAAGGCGTAGCCAGGAGCAGACCAGCGCGCGGGGTGCTTTCGGTAGCGGGCTGGGGCTGGCCATCGTGCGCCAGATTGCCGATCTGCACCGCTTGCCGGTGGACTTGCGCAATACCGGGCATGGCCTGCAGGCCCGGGTGGTGTTCACGCTGCTGAAGTCCTGAGGGGATGGCAGCCGGCGAGCATTAAGCGCAGATGAATGCTGCTTTTTTCAGCCTTAAGTTTCTCTTAATTTTCACTGCTTAATCTTCACTCCAACGGTTGAGGCCAACAGGCGCTGCAAGCGGCGCTGCCAGGGTTCAGCCATCGATATCCCGTTCGATCAAGGAGAAGAAGATGAGCCGTCGTATCGTTTTTGTTCGTAACACTTTGGCCGTCATGATTGCCGCAGTGGTCGGCGGCAGCTACGTCTATTTTCGCGGCGTCGACCTGCCGTCGGCGCACGCGGCCGCGCTCAACGCCCCGGTGGTGGCCTCCAGCACCGCGTCCGCTGCCCCGGCCGGACCGGTGGTCGCGGCGCCGACCGATTTCTCGGGCATCGTCCAGCGCTATGGCCCGGCCGTGGTCAACATCAGTGTCACCGGCAAGGCCCGCAAGGTGTCCGATGATGAAGACAACGGCCTCGATCCCAACGATCCCTTCTCCGAATTCTTCAAGCGCTTCGGCCCGCAGCTGCAGATGCCGCAGCAGCCGCGCATCATGCACGGACTCGGTTCCGGTTTCATCATCTCGCCCGATGGCCTGATCCTGACCAATGCCCACGTGGTCGATGGTGCCCAGGAAGTGGTGGTCAAGCTGACCGACCGCCGCGAGTTCAAGGCCAAGGTGCTGGGCATTGACAAGCAGAGCGACATCGCCGTCATCCGCATCGATGCCAAGAACCTGCCGACGGTGCAGATCGGCGATCCTTCCCGGGTCAAGGTCGGTCAGCCGGTCCTGGCCATCGGCTCACCCTACGGTTTCGACAACACCGCCACGGCCGGCATCATCAGCGCCAAGTCGCGCAGCCTGCCGGACGACAACTACGTGCCTTTCATCCAGACCGATGTGGCCGTCAATCCCGGCAACTCCGGGGGGCCGCTGTTTGATCTGAACGGGCAGGTGATCGGTATCAACTCGCAGATCTACAGCCAGACCGGCGGCTTCCAGGGGCTGTCCTTCTCCATCCCCATCGATGTGGCGATGAAGGTCGAGCAGCAACTGGTCACGCACGGCAAGGTGACCCGTGGACGGCTGGGGGTCTCGGTGCAGGATCTGAACCAGGCCTTGTCCGAATCCTTCGGCATGAAGAAGGCCGAGGGTGCACTCATCAGTTCGGTGGAAAAGGGCAGCCCGGCTGACAAGGCGGGTCTGCAGGCGGGTGACGTGATTCTCAGTTTCGATGGTCATGCCATCAATCATTCGGTGGACCTCCCCACTCTGGTGGCCGATACCGCACCGGGCAGCAACAAGCCGATGCAGGTCATGCGCGGCGGCAAGGTGATGACCTTGAACGTGACCGTGGGCGAAATGAAGCAGGCCAAGAACGAGGCCAAGCCCGGCAAGTCCGATGATCAGGGACGCCTGGGTCTGTCGGTACGCCCGCTGACCAAGGATGAGCAGGCCCAGTTGGGCGGACAGAAGGGCTTGCTGGTGGAAGATGCCAGTGGTCCTGCGGCCATCGCCGGCATCGAGAGCGGTGACGTGATCCTGGCGCTCAACGGCAGCCCGGTCTCCAGTGTGGCGCAACTGCGCAAGCTGGCCAGCGAGGCAGGCAAGAACGTGGCCCTGCTGGTGGAACGTGGTGACGAGAAGATCTTCGTCCCGCTGACGCTGAATTGATCCGGACGGTTCATGCGATCGACGTCGTTGAAGTCTTGAGGTTTAGCAGTGAGTAGTACCGGTGAGCAGTAAGCAGTGAGTAGTGAGTAGTAAGTGGTAAGCAGTAAGCAGTGAGGGATTTGGCCGGATGTGCGCAAGCGTGTCCGGCCTTTTTTTATTCTGCCGACGATGGCGAAGTTGCTGCTGGTTTCTCGCGCCACTGGTCATGCGCATGGTCGCGCTCCATGGCCTCGCGGTCACCGGCGAACATGGCCTGCAATTCTTCGCGGGCCTGCACGGCCATCGATACCATCTGTGCCTGGTCCTTGTAGTGCGGGTAGAGCGCTGCCAGGGTTTTCAGATTGTGAGAGCGGAATTTCATGGCGGCCTCGCGCGCACGATAGGCGCCGAAGTCCAGTTGCTGCAACACCTGTCGCCCCATGTGCAGGGCACTTTCGAAAGTCTCGCGTTCCAGTACCGTAACGCCCCGGTCCATCAGGTCATAGTAGTGCGTGACGTTGCGGGCACGGGCCGCGATCTGCAGGTGCGGGAATTCCTCGCGCACTTTTTCCACCATGTCCAGTGCGGCCTGCGCATCGTCGATGGCGATCACCAGGACCTTGGCCTTGTCGGCACCGGCGGTGCGCAACAGGTCGATGCGGGTGGCGTCGCCATAGAACACCTTGAAGCCGAACTTGCGCAGGAAATCGATCTGGTCCGGATCATGATCCAGCACTGTGGCGCCGATGTCGTTGGCTGCCAGCAGACGTCCCACGATCTGGCCAAAGCGTCCGAAGCCGGCGATGATGACGGCATTGTCCTGCGGGCCGATCCGGTCTTCCGGGCGGCGCTTGCCGCCTTCCAGCCAGCGCACCAGCAGGCGGTCATGCACCAGCAACAGCAGCGGCGTGACCAGCATCGACAGTGCCACCACGACCACCAGCATGGAGGAGACCTCCGGGGGCAGTACCTTGGCGGTGACGGCGGCGCCAAAGACGATGAAGGCGAATTCCCCGCCCTGCGACAGCAGGAAGGCAAAGAATAATTGCTGTCCTCGCGGGATGCCGAAGCAGCGTCCGAGGAACCACATCACCCCCGTCTTGATGGTCAGGAAGCCCGCCACCATGCCGAGGATGCGCCAGGGCTGGGCGAGGAAGACGCCAAAGTCCACCGACATGCCCACGGCTATGAAGAACAGACCCAGCAGCAAGCCCTTGAAGGGTTCCAGGTCGCTTTCCAGTGCATGGCGGTATTCGGAATCGGCCAGCAGCACGCCGGCCAGGAAAGTGCCCAGCGCCATCGACATGCCCACCGACTGCATCAGCAGGCAGGTGGAGATGACCA
Organism: Herbaspirillum sp. C7C8; assembly: GCF_022627875.1. NCBI lineage: Bacteria > Pseudomonadati > Pseudomonadota > Betaproteobacteria > Burkholderiales > Oxalobacteraceae > Herbaspirillum > Herbaspirillum sp. C7C8. The sequence continues at coordinate 302,280 of NZ_JABXGG010000003.1, read as the reverse complement.
GCAGCAGGGCGAAGGCGGTGAAGATCTCGCGCATGTCGGTCTTGGCGATGATGCGCAGGATGGGGCGGATCAGCACGCGCCCGCCGAAGATCAGCAGCGCGATCACCAGTGCTACCTGGCCTGCATGCAGCCAGCCTTGCCCGCTGCCCTGGCTGGCGGCCACGCCCAGCAGGGGGACGGCGGCCATCATGGGGATGGCGGCGATGTCCTGGAACAGCAGGATGGAAAACCCGGCCGCGCCTGCCGGCGTGGCGGTGAGCTTGCGCTCGCCCAGCGTGGCCAGGGCGATGGCGGTCGACGAAAGCGACATGCCGAGCGCGCCGATGAGCCCGATGCGCCACGGTACCCCCGCCGCCAGCGCAGCGGCGAACAGGGCCAGCGATACGGCGGCCACCTGCACGCTGCCCCAGCCGAAGATGGAACGGCGCAAGGCCCACAAACGTTTGGGGTCCAGTTCGAGACCGATCAGGAACAGCAGCAGTACCACGCCGAATTCAGAAAATTCGAGGATGTGCTTGACCTCGGTAATGAGCCCCAGTCCCCACGGGCCGATGACGATGCCGGCCAGCAGGTAGCCCAGTACCGCGCCCAGTCCCAGGCGCTTGGCGATTGGCACGGCCGCCACCGCCGCCAGCAGGTAGACGAGGGCGATCAGCAGTTGTTCATCCATGGTGAGGTCCGGTCAGTTGAAGCAGTCGCGCGGGCAGGCGCGAGGATTGGTGAGAAAGCAGCGGCGTGGCTCATGCCTGCAGGCCCTCCAGGTAGCGATCCACATGGTGCTGGAACGCTACCGGCGGGACGTGATGGGCGCCATGCAGGATCAGCGGCTCCACCCACTGCATGCCGCACAGGCGCGCGGTCTGCTGGTAGGGCGGGAGGAAGTCGGCGAAGTGATGGCCGTGGCGGCCGCTGCTCTGGTAGGACGCCGTCTCACCGCCGGTGGAGGCCACCAGCCAGAATCGCTTGCCCTCCAGCGCATGGCCGTCGTGACCGAAGGCCCAGCCGCGCGCCAGTACGCTGTCCAGCCATTGCTTCTGCAGGGGCGGCATGCTGTACCAGTGGATGGGATGCTGCATGACGATCAGTTCGGCCTGACTGAGCAACTGCTGCTCGTATGGCACATCGATGTGGAAGTCGGGGTAGTGCTCGTAGAGGTCATGCACGGTCACGCCGGGCAGGCGCGCGGCGGCCTGGAGCATCAGGCGGTTGGTGCGTGAGAGCTCGGCGGCGGGATGGGCATACAGAATCAGGACCTTGGACATGGTGGCGGTGCGGGCTAGGTAGGTGGCGGGCAGGGCGGACACTTGCGGCTGCGGCGCAAATGGCCGGAACATGCGTGGCCTTTGTGTTGTCTGCCATGATGAGCAAAGGGAGTGTGCCATGAAAGCACATGGGCCGGCTTGTATGAAACTGCTCGCCCACTGTCTGGCGGGCAGGTGTCCAAAGCCGGGCAATGCGCTTATACTCAGCCACTCCCCGGGCCCGTCGCGCCATCGCCGGCTAGCTTGCCGACGATGCCACTGGCCGCAGTTCATTCATCCTGATCACTTATTGCAGCCATGTCCGACATCCAAGATTCCGAAGCCAACCTGCCGCCAGACCGCACCCCGGGTGCGGCGCCGGCCAAGCCAGTCTCCGCCGATGCCTCCGGGGCGCCGGCCGCCTCCCAGACGCCTGCACAGCCTTCCGTCGCACCGGCTACCACGGTGGTAGCCGCAGCGGCAACGGCCGGGACCCCGACCACGCCGGCCCAGCCGGGACCGGGCGCGCAAACCGTTGCCGAGGCGACCGAGGCCCAGGCGACAGGTCAGGCGCAGCAGAGCGTCTACACCTCCTTGCCGCCGCCCCATCATGCGGGCGATGCGCCCTGGGCGCAGACCTGGCGCTTCCTGACGGCGCGCCTGCGCCAGCTGTCGGACAAGGCCGGGCGCCGCGTCATGCAGCGTACCCTCAAGATCGGCGTGTCGGCACGCATCTTCCATCCTGAGAGCGGCGCCAAGGGCTTGCGCAGCAAGACCCTGCAGTACCTGGAAGAATCGATCGCGCAATGGGTGATGTCGCGTGACGTGCTGGTGTTCATGATCCCGACCGTCAATACCAATGGCCTGGTCCACCCCAGCAACATCCGCCTGCGTGACTATGCCAAGCATCTGGATGGCCTGGTATTGCAGGGCGGTGCCGACGTTTCGCCGCAGAGTTATGCGCAGGCCGCGACCCGCCCCGAATGGAGCGGCGACCGCGTGCGCGACATGTACGAGCTGGAACTGCTGCATGAATTCATCGAGGCCGGCAAGCCGGTACTGGGTATCTGCCGTGGCTGCCAGCTGATCAACGTGGCTTTCGGCGGCACGCTCTACCAGGACATTGCCACTGACGTGCCCACCGCCATCCCGCACGTCAACGAGCAGTACGACAGCAATTACCACGCCCTGCATTTCCCGCAGGGTTCGTCCCTGGCGGGCATGGTCAAGACCGACAATGCGGTCGTCAACTCCATCCACCACCAGGCGGTACACAACCTGGGACGGGATCTGTCGGTGGAGGCCGTGTCGGGGCCGGACCAGATCGTGGAGGCGATCCGCTATCGCAAGGCGCCGTTCGTCATGGGCTTGCAGTGGCACCCGGAATTCCACCGGGCCGGCGGTCCCGAATTGCTGGACTGCACGCCGATTCTGGACAGTTTCCTGCGGGCAGCACGCGAAACCCGTTTCTGATCCTGCCGGATTGGCCGGAACCTAAGCCCGCCGGCGTCATCGAACCCTCTTTGCGCTGGCGCAAGCCAGCTGCATCGCCTTTGCAGCATGGCTGCAATGCGCTATCCGCTTCGTTGCGGACTCTGTAGAATCAAAAGGTCGTCGCAATGCAGCATCTGTCGAGGTGCAGCGTTCAGGGAGCGGCGACTTGCTTGTCTTTTTCATCACCGGCAAAAAAGGAGAATTTACATGCCTCAATCCCCCGCATTGAAGACCGTTCGCAATGACATGAAGACACTGGTCAAGGACGCCCAGGCATTGTTCGCCGAAGCCGCCGCCGCCACCGGCGAAAAGGCTGACGAGCTGCGCGCACGCGGCCTGACCCTCCTGGAGGCCGCTGCCGAAGCAGCCCAGACCGCCCAGACCGCCGCCATCGAGAAGGGCAAGGAAGTCGCTGCCAAGACCGACGACTACGTCCATGAGAATCCGTGGCGTGCCGTGGCCATTTCGGCAGGCCTGGGCCTGCTGGTGGGCCTGGTCATCGGTCGCAGCAAGTAAGCGCCGCGCCGATGGCGACTCCCCACAAGGAAGGCCCGACCGCCCACGCCGCCAACCCAGGTCTGACGGCGGGTTTGCTGGGTCTGGCCAAGAACCTGCTGGGCCTCATCATCAGCCGCATCGAACTGGCTTCGCTGGAGATGTCGGAGATCGGTGCCAATCTGGTCCGCTTCGCCGTCATCTTCGTGTTGGCGGCGGTGGCGCTGTGGTTCGCCATCGCCTTCTGGTCGGTGCTGGTGGTCATGCTGGCCTGGGACACCTGGGGCTGGAAGATCCTGGCACTGCTGGGTGTGGTCTTCAGCGTGGCGACCGTGGGTCTGGTGTACTACGCCAGGTCGGTGCTGATGCAGGGCAAGCTGTCGTTGCCACAGACCATGTCCGAGCTGCGCAAGGATCGCGATGCGCTGTTGTGATGAGACGGCCTGCACGTGATGTCTGTGGCAATTTTCCTAGTTCAATGAGGACTGCATGAGCGATCAGGACCAGGGCATGACCCATGAGGAACGCAAGCGCAAGGTGCTGGCGCAGGGCGCGTTGTACCGGCTGGGCGTGATGGAGGCGCGCGAAGTAGTGCGCGAGAATCTGAGCGCCGAGTCGCTCGCCAAGGGCGCCTTGAGCCGAGTGGGCCATTTCGCCGCCTCGCTGTTTGGTGGCGGCAGAACGGTACAGTCGATCAAGTCGCTGAAATCGCTTGGCGGCGGGCTGGGCAACCTGAACCTGCAGACGGTGACCCCATTGCTGATGACGGGCGCATCGCTGTTGTCGCGCCGCTGGTTGCGCAAGCCGCTGATGATGGGTGCCGTGATCGCCGCGGCGGGCGGGTTGACCTACTACTTCAGCCAGCGTGGCAGCGCCCGCGAGGAGGCCGACGCGGCCGCACTGCAAGGGCCGCCCGAGCAGGAATGATGGCTGCACTACGGGCTGCCGGGCCGTGAGGTTTCCCCGAAGGCATCCGGAGTTCCGGATGCCTTTGTCGTTTATGCGTGGCGCGTTGCCAAGCGCGGCAGGAACATATCGGCCCCGATGCGCTCTGAAGGACACTGGCCCATGGCCTGGACAACAAGACTGAGAAGGCAAGAAAGGACATGACATGAAGAAAATTTCAATTGCAGCGATCGCCGGCGTACTGGCGCTCTCCGGCTGTGCCGACATGAGCCCGACCCAGCGCGGTACGGCCACCGGTGCAGGTATTGGCGCGGGCCTGGGCGGCATCATCGGTGCGGCCACCGGCGGCGGTGGTGGCGGACGTGCACTGGGCGGTGCGGCCATTGGTGGTGCCATTGGTGCGGTGGCCGGCAACATCTGGTCCAACCGCATGGAAAACCAGAAGCGTGCCATGGAGCAGGCGACCCAGGGTACTGGCGTACAAGTCACGCAGACCGCCGACAACCGCCTGAAGCTGGAAATCCCCAGCGATATCTCTTTCGATACCGGCCGTGCCGACATCAAGCCGGAGATGCGTCCGGTGCTGGACCGTTTCGCCGCCACCCTGGTGGAAAACCCGGCCACCACCGTGACCATCGTGGGGCACACCGACAACACCGGCAACGATGCCATCAACGACCCGTTGTCGCAGCAGCGCGCAGCGCGTACCCGCGATTACCTGACTGCGCGTGGCGTGGCCGCCAGCCGCTTCAGCATCATGGGGCGTGGCTCGCATGAGCCGCTGGTGCCCAACACCAGCGATGCCAACCGCGCCAAGAACCGCCGTGTGGAAATCTTCGTGGCCGAGCAGCAGGCCGCCGCACCGGGCAACTATCCGCCGCCCCCGCCACCACAGCGGTATTGAGGCGATATGAAGGATGCTTCGGAGCGTCCGGTGAACGGGCGCAGCCGAAGCGGCTGATGTGCGGGGCCGTTTTTCAGCTCCGCATGCAGGTGAATGGAAATGAAAAAAATCCCCGACGCCTGGTTCGGGGATTTTTTGTTCAGGCCGACCGCCGGGACGCCGGCGTTGCGGCGATTACTTGGCCGGTGCTTCGGTGGCGGGTGCAGCGCCTTCGGCGGCTGCCGGGGCCTTCACTTCGGGTTCCTTGAACTTGGCGCCGGACTGGTTGGCCATGTAGACCACGGTACGCTGGATTTCGACATCGTCCAGGTCCGGGTTGCCGCCCTTGGCGGGCATGGCGCGCAGGCCGTTGATGGCGTGCGAGACCAGGGTGTCATAGCCTTGTGCGATGCGGGCCTGCCAGGAGGCGGCGTCACCGACCTTGGGGGCACCGGCCACGCCGGCGCTGTGGCAGGCGGCGCAGGTGGTCTTGTAGACTTCTTCACCGGAGAGCAGTTGCTTGGGACCGTTGGCATCACGGAAGGTGAAGCCTTCGTCGGAGACGGGTTTGATGCGTGCCGCGATCATCTCGGGCGTCTGGCCGTCGGAGCCGGCCCCGGTTTTCTGGCCGTTGGTCACGTACTGCACGAGCAGCACGATGCACACGATGGGCACCATGAAACCTGCGACGACGGCTGCGATCAATTGCTTGGGAGTCTTGATTGCCGACTCGTGTTCATGCTGAGCTGAGCTCATGGGCGTCCCTCCGTAATGTTTCCTCGAAATTGGGGCGGAAAACGTCGGTTCCCTTTGTATCGCCTTATCGCCTGGCATTGCGTGGAACTGGGATCAGGCAGGGCTTTCATTGCGCTCTCTCGCCGAACTCTTGATTATAGTCACAATGCTTTCCGTTTGACACGGAAAAACCGCCAGCGCCATGGACGTCCCGCTGGAAAGACGGTATCCTTCAGGCCTTTCCGGGGTTCTCCCCATCAGCGCGGCTGTAGCTCAGTGGATAGAGTATTGGCCTCCGAAGCCAAGGGTCGTGGGTTCGATCCCCGCCAGCCGCGCCACCTTCTTCCTTGCGGTTCAGCTTCTGAACTCCCCGCCGCAACATCGGCGTCCGCCCGCTTCACCCTTCCGGCTCACCGCGACAGGAGCAGGTTTCCACGCTCCAACCCGGCATCAGGATAGATACAAAATTGTAAAAACAGCAACGTATTCTGCTGGGAAACAGTATGCAGGCGTTGCCGGACCGATGCTTTGCGCGATATCAACCCGCAGCCATGCTGCGCGGTCAATGTGATGACGGCGAAGACGCCATCAGGGCAAGGCACTGATCCAGCGCCTCGGCCCAGTGGGGCAGATCCAGATGGAAGGTGTGTCGCAGTTTGTCGGTATGCAGCCGCGAATTGGCCGGGCGTCGGGCCGCCGTCGGATAGGCGGCGCTGGCAATGCCCTGCACGTCCCGGCTGCTCATGCGCGATACCAGGCCCAGGGAGGGCATGGCGTCGACCAGCTTGCAAGCATAGGCATGCCAGCTGGTCTGGCCGCCGCAGGTGAGGTGATAGATCCCGGTGCTGGCCCGCATGTGCTCCGTGATCCGGCCTTTGCCCGCTTCCAGCATCTGCCTGAGCGTCTGCGCGATCACCTCGTCGGAGGTGGGTGCCCCAAACTGGTCATTGACGACGCAGAGCGCGTCACGTTCTTGCGCCAGCCGCAGGATGGTCTTCATGAAATTGCCCCCATGCCGGCCATACACCCAACTGGTGCGCAGGATCCAGAAGGCGCAGCCGCTGTCGATGATGGCGGATTCCCCGTCCCGTTTGGTGCGTCCATAGACGTTGATCGGGCAAGTCGGGTCGGATTCGCGATAGGCCTCTTCCTTGGTGCCATCGAAGACGTAATCGGTGGAAAAATGTACCAGCCCGATGCCGTGAAGGGCGGCCGCCTGCGCCAGTGCGCGGACCGCTTCGGTGTTGATGAGCCTGGCCAGTTCCGGTTCGGCTTCGGCCTTGTCGACTGCCGTATAGGCGGCCGGATTGATGATCAGATCGGGTGCGATGCGCTCCACGCAGGAAGCGATCCGGTCCGGCCTGGACAAGTCCAGGGCATCACGACCAGGCATTACCAGCGTGTGGCCTCCCAGCGTTTCGGCCAGGGCATGGCCGACCTGGCCGGTCGCGCCGGTGAGCATGATCTTCACGGATACACCTCGGCTTGGGCCAGCGGCTTTCCTTGCTGATCCTTGGCAGACAGGTTGGGCGGGCCGTCCAGCTCCCAGTCGATGCCGAGGGCGGGATCATTCCACGCGATACAGCGTTCATGCTCCGGCATCCAGTAGTCCGTCGTCTTGTACTGCACCTCGGCCCACTCGCTCAACACCGCAAAGCCGTGTGCAAAGCCGGGAGGGATCCATAACTGATGCTTGTTCTGCGCTGACAGACGCATGCTTTGCCACTTGCCAAAGGTCGGCGAGCTGCGACGGATGTCCAGCATCACGTCGAGTATCTCGCCCACCGTGACCCGCACCAGCTTGCCCTGTGGCCGCCGGATCTGGTAATGCAGGCCACGCAGCACATGACGCGTGGAACGTGAATGGTTGTCCTGAACGAAGTCCGGATGCAGCCCCGTGAGCTCGGCAAATGTGCGGGCGTTGAAGCTCTCGTAGAAATAGCCGCGTTCATCACCGAACACTTGCGGTGTGATCTGCAGTACGCCATCCAGTGAGGTAGGAAAAATCTGCATGTTCAGATGTCCGGGTCCGAAAGCAGTTGCAGCAGATACCGCCCATAGGCGTTCTTCTTCAGCGGCATGGCCAATTGTTCCAGCTGCGCGGCGTCGATGTAGCCACGTCGATAGGCGATCTCCTCCGGACAGGCGACCTTCAGTCCCTGGCGCTTCTCCAGGGTGGCGATGAACTGGCCGGCATCGAGCAGCGACTCGTGGGTACCGGTGTCGAGCCAGGCGATCCCGCGTCCCAATAATTCCACCTTGAGTTGGCCGCGCATCAGGTAGGCGCGGTTGACGTCGGTGATCTCCAGCTCGCCCCGTGCCGAAGGCTTGATCTCCGAGGCGATGTCGATGACCTGATTGTCGTAGAAGTACAGGCCGGTCACTGCATAATTGGAAGCGGGCTTCCGGGGCTTTTCTTCAATGCCGATCACGTGGCGGCGATGATCGAATTCGACCACGCCATAGCGTTCAGGATCTTGCACGTGATAGGCGAAGATGGTGGCACCCTCCACACGTTCATTGGCCGAGCGCATGGGCGAGTCAAGATCGCGGCCGTAGAAAATGTTGTCGCCCAGAATCAGGGCCGAGGGAGCATTACCGATGAAGTCGCGACCGATCAGGAAGGCTTGCGCCAGACCGTCCGGAGAGGGCTGCACCGCGTAGCGGATATTGAGCCCCCACTGCTGGCCGTCCCCCAGCAATTCGGCAAAGCGCGGCGTGTCCTGCGGGGTGGAAATGAGCAGGATGTCGCGGATTCCGGCCAGCATCAGGCTCGATAGCGGGTAATACACCATCGGCTTGTCGTAGATCGGCATGAGCTGCTTGGAGACCACGGCGGTGGCAGGATACAACCGGGTGCCGGAGCCACCGGCCATGATGAGTCCCTTGCGCGCAGGCGCTTGCAAAGTAGCGCCCATCACAGTGCTCCCGGCGGATGATCGCCATATTGTTGTCGCAGCCAGTTCAGGTAGGCCCCCGAACGTACCTGGGCGACCCAGTCGCCATGGGCCAGATACCACCGGACCGTCTTGCCGATGCCGCTCTGGAAGCTCTCGGTGGGCCTCCAGCCCAGTTCATGCTCCAGCTTGCGGGCATCGATCGCATAGCGCCGGTCGTGACCGGGACGGTCCTTGACGAAGGTGATCAGCTCACGATAGCTGCCCCGGGCGCGGGGATGCAGTTCGTCCAGCGTGTCACACAGCGTCTGCACCACATGCAGGTTGGTCTGTTCATTCCAGCCGCCGATGTTGTAGGTTTGTCCAATCCGGCCACGCGCCAGCACCGCACGCAGGGCGGTGCAGTGGTCGCTGACGTACAGCCAGTCACGGATCTGCTGGCCATCGCCATAGAGGGGCAGCGGCTTGCCGGAGAGGGCATGGGAGATGACCAGCGGGATCAGCTTCTCCGGAAAGTGATACGGGCCATAGTTGTTGGAACAGTGGGTGGTCAGCGTGGGCAGACCGTAGGTGTGGTGACTGGCACGCACCAGATGATCCGCAGCCGCCTTGGAAGCCGAGTAGGGGCTGTTGGGGCTGTACGGCGAGGTTTCGGAGAAGGGCGGATCGTCGGGGGCGAGGCTGCCATAGACCTCGTCGGTGGAGACGTGCAGGAAGCGGAAATCGGCGCGCTCCCGCTCCGGTAGCGACTGCCAGTAATGCAGTGACTTGTTGAGCAGATTGAAGGTGCCGTTGACGTTGGTCAGTATGAATTCGTCGGAACGATGGATGGAGCGGTCGACATGACTCTCCGCCGCAAAGTGCAGGATGGCCCTTGGCCGGTAACGCGACAGCAGGGTGGCGATCGCCTGTTCGTCGCAGATGTCGGCCTGTACGAAGGCATAGCGAGCATCACCGGCCACGGAGCTGAGGTTGTAGGGATTGCCGGCGTAGGTCAGCTTGTCGATGTTGAGCACTGGCTCGGCGTGCGGATCTGCAAGCCAGTCAAGGATGAAATTGCTGCCGATGAAGCCGGCGCCGCCAGTGACGAAGATCATGATGCAGACGGGCGGATCAGGACCTGAAACCGTTGGGATTCATCTGCTGCCAGCGCCACGAATCGGCACACATGGCGTCCAGCCCCAGCCTGGCTTCCCAGCCGAGCTTGCGGCGCGCTTCGGCCGGATCGGTATAGCAGGAGGCGATGTCGCCCGGACGGCGTGCAGCAATGATGTAGGGAATCGGCTTGCCCGAGGCTTTCTCGTAGGCCTTGACCACGTCCAGCACGCTGTAGCCGTTGCCGGTGCCCAGGTTGACCGCAAAGCATTGCGGTTCGGTCAGCGCCTGCAGGGCCGCCAGATGGCCGACGGCCAGGTCGACGACGTGGATGAAGTCACGTACGCCCGTACCATCGGGGGTCGCGTAATCGCCGCCCCAGATGTTGAGCCTCTCGCGGCGACCCACCGCGACCTGGGCCACGAAGGGCATCAGGTTGTTGGGGATGCCGCCCGGATCTTCACCGATGAGCCCGCTCTCGTGCGCCCCCACCGGATTGAAGTAGCGCAGCAAGGCAATTTTCCAGTCGGGATGGGCACGATGGTAGTCGCGCAGCATGTCCTCGATGACGATCTTGCTGCGGCCATAGGGATTGCTGGCCGACAGCGGATGCGCCTCGGTCAGCGGCAGGTACTGCGGATCGCCATAGACCGTGGCCGAAGAAGAAAAGACGATGGTCTTCACGCCCGTGGCCTCCATGGCCTCCAGCAGGCGCACGGTGCCGACCACGTTGTTGTCGTAGTACATCAGCGGCTGCTCGACCGATTCGCCCACGGCCTTGAGCCCGGCGAAATGGATGACGGCCTCGCACTTGAATTCGCGCAGCACGCTTTCCAGCTGCTCGCGATTGCGGATGTCACCCTTTACCAGCGAGAGCGTGCGCCCGGCAATCTGCTGGACCCGCGCCGCCGACTCCGGGCTGCTGTTGCAGAAATTGTCGAAGACGATGACTTCATGGCCGGCCTTGAGCAATTCCACGCAGGTGTGCGAACCAATGTAGCCGGCACCGCCGGTGACGAGAATGTTCATATGAGCTTCGCTTGATAAGTTGGCAACCTCGTGATTATCTCAGACTCTGCATGATCCTTACGCTTTCTTCGGTCCGGACGCGTCGTTTGGCGCAGTGCACAGGGAGGGGGCGGAAGCCGCTGACCAAGCGTCGATGGACCGTCCATTTTCTTCATTTGCTGCTGTTTCGGCGGCCGTCGCATATCGGTGAGCGGACGCCGCCCGGGAGGGGTAGTCCTGACACCGGCCCGATGCCGTATTTCTACGGCATCGGCGGTCCGACCACTGCACCGGTCTGGTGAGTCGGCTCACTTTTTGCACGGCTTGCGCTGTGCTGCAACATGAGACTCCAAAAGCGAGCCAGGTCGTCTGATCACTTCCGATTTCCTGACAAAATGTCAGCATTGTCCGTCAACGTTTGCGAGCGGCCTGAGAATTTCCGTAAATCATTGAATTTGCGGGATATTTCTCTGGCGTGGCAGCACATTTTTGATTAAATTGGGCGCTGTTTCAAAAACCGGGGCAATTTTCCCGGCCAGGCCGTTGGCCTGCCAGCAAATTCACTGCCTCGCGCACAGATCTGAATAAATTAACAAGAAGGAATGATCCCTCGGGATCCGGAAGGGGCAGTTGACCGGAAACGGAACGAAGGCTCTCATGCTGCACTGCAAAAAATCGAAGTGGCTGCTTATTTGCCACAACTCACCGCGAAGTGCCCCAGATAAGCCCTTGATCTGGCTGTAAAAGGTTTGACTTACCGGAAAACGAACCTTTATAATCGCCGGGCTTTTAAGCTGCCGTCTGCTCGTAAAGAGTGCGGCGCATGCACGATATTGGATAGATATGCTGCGCATCATTCTGTTGCAGCTCGTAGCCACGGTCATCGCCACCTTGGTGGCGGGCATGCTGGGCGGACTTCCGGCGCTTTGGTCCGCATTGTTGGGAGGCGTCTGCTGTGTCGTCCCCAATGCCCTGTTTGCACTGCGACTTCATGTCAGTGCGCAGAAACCCGGTGGTACCAACCCGATGACGTTTTTCTTCGGGGAATTTATCAAGATTGCTACGACTTTTGCGCTCATGGGCGCGATCGTTTGGTTGTACCACGGTGTGCACTGGCTCGCATTTTTGCTGAGCTTCATCGTGGTGCTTAAGAGTTATTTCATTTTACTGTTTAGACACCGACCATGACCGTAGAAGCCGCAGAGCACGCGCTGACAGCCTCTGAATATATTGTCCACCACCTCGGACACCTCTCCACCCATCATCAGACCAAGATCGTCGACTTCTCCGTTCTCAACGTGGACACCATCTTCTGGTCCGTGTTCTGTGGCGTGGTGGGCTGCCTGTTCATGTTCCTGGCTGCCCGCAAGGCGACTTCCGGCGTGCCGGGCCGCTTCCAGGCCTTCGTCGAGATGGTCGTGGAAATGGTGGAAGACCAGTCCAAGGCCATCGTCCATGGCGACCGCACCTTCATCGCCCCGGTGGCGCTGACCGTGTTCGTCTGGGTGGCCCTGATGAACTCGCTGGACTTCCTGCCGGTGGACCTGGCTTCCAGCATCCTGGGCCTGTTCGGTCTGGGTGAAATGCACCACCGCATCGTCCCCACCGCCGACCTCAACGGCACCCTGGGCATCGCCCTGGGCGTGCTGGCCCTGATGCTGTACTACAGCGTCAAGATCAAGGGCGCTGGTGGCTTCATCCACGAACTGTTCGCAGCACCTTTCGGCATCTGGCTCGCGCCGTTCAACCTGCTGCTCAACATCATCGAATTCGCCGCCAAGACCGTGTCCCTGGGCATGCGACTGTTCGGCAACATGTATGCAGGCGAACTGTTGTTCCTGCTGATCGCATTGCTGGGATCGACCGCGACCGCATTCGGCTTCATCGGCCATGTGATCGCCGGTTCTATCTGGGCAATTTTCCACATCCTGATCGTGTTGCTCCAAGCATTCATCTTCATGATGTTGACACTGGTTTACCTGGGCCAGGCGCACGAAGCGCACTAACACAAGGCTTGCAGTACCTGTTTTTCAGTTTGTTTTTTGGTTTTGTATTTAATTTAACTTTTCTTAAGGAATTGTCATGACTGATGTCTCTTTCGTTGCTCTGGCTTGCGGTTTGATCATTGGCCTGGGTGCTATCGGCGCTTGTATCGGTATCGCGATCATGGGCGGTAAGTACCTCGAAGCATCCGCACGTCAGCCTGAACTGATGAACACCCTGCAAACCAAGATGTTCCTGCTGGCTGGCCTGATCGACGCCGCCTTCCTGATCGGCGTTGGTATCGCCATGCTGTTCGCATTCGCAAACCCGTTCATCGCCAAGTAATTCGCGCTTCATAGCCGATTCTCATCTGCCGGACGATTGGTTCCGGCACTCGTTATTCTGAGAAGGAAATTACCGTGAACTTAAATGCAACATTGATTGCACAGTTCGTGGTCTTCTTCATCCTCGCCGGCTTCACGATGAAATTCGTGTGGCCGCCGTTGATTAAGGCGCTCGACGAACGCGCCAAGAAGATTGCGGACGGGCTGGCAGCCGCTGACCGCGGTCGCGCCGATCTGGCCGCCGCCGAAAAGCGTATCCAGGGCGAACTGGCATCGGCTCGTGATGAAGGCCAGAAGCGCATCGGCGAAGCCGAAAAGCGCGCACAGCTGATCATCGAAGAAGCCAAGAAGACGGCTGCTGAAGAAGCTGCCCGCATCATCGCCAACGCTCGTGCAGACGCTCAACAGCAAGTGAACCAGGCGCGCGAAGAACTGCGCGGCCAGGTCGCAACGCTCGCCGTCAAGGGCGCGGAACAGATCCTCAAGCGCGAAGTGAATGCGGCTGCTCACGCCGACTTGCTGAATCAACTGAAGACAGAGCTGTAATATGGCCGAACTCGCAACGATCGCTCGTCCTTACGCCGAAGCCTTGTTCCGTGTGGCCAAGGCAGGCAGCCTGGCAGCCTGGTCCGATCTCGTCGACGAGATGGCCCAGGTGGCAGCGCATCCCGAGGTGCAGGCCCTGGCGCAGAATCCTTCCGTAACGCACGACAAGCTGGCCGAAGTGTTTGCCGCCGCCGTGAAGACTCCGCTGTCCGTCGAGGCGAGCAATTTCGTCAAGACGCTGGTCGACAACGGCCGCCTGGTCCTGCTGCCGCAGATCGCCGAACAATTCCACGCGCTCAAGAACGCGTCGGAAGGTTCGGCCGATGCCAACATCGTGAGCGCCTTTGAGCTCAGCGATGCCCAGGTCAAGGATGTGGTCTCGGCACTGGAGAAGAAGTTCGGCCGCAAGCTGAACCCCTCCGTGACGGTCGACAGCAGCCTCATTGGCGGTGTGCGCGTCGTGGTCGGCGACGAAGTGTTCGATACCTCCGTGCGCGCGAAGCTGCAGCTGCTGCAAGCTGCTCTGGCCGCGTAAGTGCCTCTGGCTGGCTAAGCGAAAGAACAATTTTTAGGAGTTAGTATGCAACTCAACGCATCTGAAATCAGCGAGCTGATCAAGAGCCGGATCCAAGGCCTTGGCGATACCGCTGAGATTCGCAATCAGGGCACGGTCATCTCCGTGTCCGACGGTATCTGCCGTATCCATGGTCTGTCCGACGTGATGCAAGGTGAGATGCTGGAATTCCCGGGCAACACCTTCGGCCTGGCGCTGAACCTGGAGCGTGACTCGGTGGGCGCCGTTATCCTGGGCGAATACGAACACATCTCCGAAGGCGACCTGGTCAAGTGCACCGGCCGTATCCTGGAAGTGCCCATCGGTCCTGAACTGAAGGGCCGTGTCGTCAACGCACTGGGCCAGCCGATCGACGGCAAGGGTCCGATCAACGCCAAGCTGACCGCCCCGATCGAAAAGATCGCCCCGGGCGTGATCGCGCGTCAGTCCGTGTCGCAGCCTATGCAGACCGGCCTGAAGTCGATCGACTCCATGGTGCCCGTCGGCCGTGGCCAGCGCGAGCTGATCATCGGTGACCGCCAGACCGGCAAGACCGCCGTTGCGATCGACGCCATCATCAATCAAAAGGGTCAGAACATGACCTGCATCTACGTTGCGATCGGCCAGAAGGCTTCGTCGGTCAAGAACGTGGTGCGCGCACTGGAAGCGCACGGCGCGATGGAATACACCATCGTCGTGGCCGCGACCGCCTCCGAATCGGCAGCGATGCAATACGTGTCGGCCTACTCGGGTTGCGCCATGGGCGAATACTTCCGCGACCGCGGTCAAGACGCCCTGATCGTGTATGACGATCTGTCCAAGCAAGCCGTGGCTTACCGTCAGGTCTCGCTGCTGCTGCGCCGTCCGCCGGGCCGTGAAGCTTACCCTGGCGACGTGTTCTATCTGCACAGCCGCCTGCTGGAACGTGCTGCCCGCGTGAACGCCGACTACGTCGAGAAGTTCACCAACGGCGAAGTCAAGGGCCAGACCGGTTCCCTGACCGCACTGCCGATCATCGAAACCCAGGCGGGTGACGTTTCCGCCTTCGTTCCGACCAACGTGATCTCGATCACCGACGGCCAGATCTTCCTGGAAACTTCGCTCTTCAACGCCGGTATCCGTCCTGCGATCAACGCCGGTATCTCGGTGTCGCGCGTCGGTGGCGCTGCTCAGACCAAGGTCATCAAGGGCCTGTCCGGCGGTATCCGTACCGACCTGGCACAGTACCGTGAACTGGCTGCCTTCGCGCAGTTCGCTTCCGACCTGGACGAAGCCACCCGCAAGCAGCTGGACCGTGGTGCGCGCGTGACCGAACTGTTGAAGCAGGCTCAGTACACCCCGCAATCGATCTCGATCATGGCCGTCACCCTGTTCGCCGTCAACAAGGGCTACATGGACGACGTCGAAGTGAAGAAGATCCTGGCCTTCGAGTCGGCTCTGCACAACTTCATGAAGACCAGCCACGCTGACCTGTTGAAGAAGATCGAAGACACCAAGCAACTGGATAAGGATGCTGAGGCAGCCCTGGCAGCCGCCATCGCTGACTTCAAGAAATCCGGCGCGTACTAATTCTTACTGAAGCTATAAGGAGTCTTACTCATGGCTACAGGTAAAGAGATACGTGGCAAGATCAAGAGCGTAGAAAATACGAAGAAGATCACCAAGGCGATGGAAATGGTCGCGGCATCCAAAATGCGCAAGGCGCAGGACCGGATGCACGCAGCCCGCCCGTACAGCGACAAGATCCGCAACATTGCGGCCAACCTGTCGCAGGCCAATCCGGAGTACGTGCACCCGTTCATGGTCCAGCAAGACACGGCCAAGCGCGTTGGTTTCATCGTCGTCACGACCGACAAGGGTCTGTGCGGCGGCATGAACACCAACTCGCTGCGTCTGTTGACCAACAAGTTCCGTGAACTGGAAGGCCAGGGCAAGGCCATCGAAACCGTCGCCATTGGCAACAAGGGTTTGGGTTTTCTGAATCGCATCGGCGCCCGCGTGGCCGCCAACGTGACGCAACTGGGTGATACGCCGCACCTGGAAAAGCTGATCGGCCCCGTCAAGGTGCTGCTCGACGCTTACCAGGAAGGCAAGCTGGACGCGGTGTACCTGGTGTACACCAAGTTCATCAACACGATGAAGCAGGAAGCCACCCTGCAGCAGCTGCTGCCGCTGACCAGCGACAAGCTCAAGGCTGACGAGGGTGCGCACTCCTGGGACTACATCTATGAGCCCGATGTGCAATCCGTGGTGGACGAACTGCTGGTGCGTTACGTCGAAGCGCTGATCTATCAAGCCGTCGCCGAGAACATGGCCTCCGAGCAATCGGCGCGCATGGTCGCGATGAAGGCCGCCAGCGACAACGCAGGTAGCGTGATCGGTGAGTTGAAGTTGGTCTACAACAAGACTCGCCAGGCCGCCATTACCAAAGAGCTGTCGGAAATCGTCGCCGGTGCGGCTGCGGTCGGCTGATCAGCTGGCGTAGCGTAGCGAAACAGAATTTAAATTTTATCTATTGAAGGAACGAAAATGGCTGATGGCAAAATCGTTCAGTGTATCGGCGCTGTGGTGGACGTGGAGTTTCCGCGCGATGCGATGCCCAAGGTTTACGATGCCTTGAAATTGGAAGGTTCGGATCTGACCCTGGAAGTCCAGCAGCAGCTGGGCGACGGCGTGGTTCGTACCATTGCGCTCGGTTCGTCGGACGGTCTGCGCCGCGGCCTGACCATCTCGAACACCGGCAAGCCGATCACGGTGCCCGTCGGTACCGCGACCCTGGGTCGCATCATGGACGTGCTGGGCAACCCGATCGACGAATGCGGTCCGGTCTCGCACGAGCAAACCGCTTCGATCCACCGCAAGGCCCCTGCGTACGACGAACTGTCGCCCTCGCAAGAGCTGTTGGAAACCGGCATCAAGGTCATTGACCTGGTCTGCCCGTTCGCCAAGGGTGGTAAGGTCGGTCTGTTCGGTGGCGCCGGTGTGGGCAAGACCGTGAACATGATGGAACTGATCAACAACATCGCCAAGGCGCACAGCGGTCTGTCCGTGTTCGCCGGTGTTGGTGAGCGTACCCGTGAAGGTAACGACTTCTACCATGAAATGGCAGAAGCCAAGGTGGTGGACCTGGAAAACCCGACCAACTCCAAGGTCGCCATGGTCTACGGCCAGATGAACGAACCGCCGGGCAACCGTCTGCGCGTGGCGCTGACCGGCCTGACGATTGCGGAAGGTTTCCGTGATGAAGGCAAGGACGTGCTGTTCTTCGTCGACAACATCTACCGTTACACCCTGGCCGGTACCGAAGTGTCCGCGCTGCTGGGCCGTATGCCTTCCGCCGTGGGCTACCAGCCGACGCTGGCCGAAGAAATGGGCCGCCTGCAAGAGCGTATCACCTCGACCAAGACTGGCTCGATCACCTCGATCCAGGCCGTGTACGTCCCTGCGGATGACTTGACCGACCCGTCGCCGGCAACCACCTTCGCCCACTTGGACTCGACCGTCGTTCTGTCGCGTGACATCGCCTCGCTGGGTATCTACCCCGCCGTCGATCCGCTGGACTCGACCTCGCGCCAGCTGGACCCGCAAGTGGTCGGCCAGGAGCACTACGAGACCGCACGCGCTGTTCAGGGCACCCTGCAGCGCTACAAGGAACTGCGTGACATCATCGCCATTCTGGGCATGGACGAACTGGCACCGGAAGACAAGCTGATCGTCGCACGTGCTCGCAAGATGCAGCGTTTCCTGTCGCAGCCCTTCCACGTTGCCGAAGTGTTCACCGGTTCCCCGGGCAAGTACGTTTCGTTGAAGGACACGATCAAGGGCTTCAAGATGATCGCCAGCGGCGAACTGGACCACCTGCCGGAACAAGCGTTCTACATGGTCGGTACCATCGACGAAGCAATCGAAAAGGCCAAGAAGATCAACTAAGACGCGCCACGCCGTTGCCGCATCGGATGCTTCATCCGGGGTGGCAGCGGCCGGTAAGTCATCATTGATTCATTGGCGCCGCTCCTGTTCGCAGGAGCGGTCAATCGACTAGGAAACGACATGGCACATACTATTCACGTGGACGTTGTCTCGGCGGAAGAGGAAATCTTCTCCGGCGAGGCAGAATTCGTCGCGTTGCCGGGCGAAGCGGGTGAGCTGGGTATCTATCCCCGTCACACCCCGCTGATCACGCGCATCAAGCCAGGTGCTGTCCGTATCAAGGTCTCGGGCCAGGCACACGAGGAATTCGTGTTCGTGGCCGGCGGCCTCCTGGAAGTGCAGCCCGACGCCGTGACCGTGCTGGCCGACACCGCCATCCGTGGTGCCGACCTGGACGAAGCCAAGGCCGCCGAAGCCAAGCGTCTGGCCGAGGAAGCGCTGGTCAACCGCGACTCCAAGATCGACCACGCTGCAGCCCAGGCCGAACTGGCCGCCGCTGTGGCACAGCTGGCCGCGATCCAGAAGTTGCGTCAGAAGCGCTGATCGCTGGTAGCGTTCTTCCCGGCGAAGAGCGCTCCGGCACGGCAGCACAGCAGTACAGCAGTACAGCAGTAGATGAAAGGCAGCTTCGGCTGCCTTTTTTCATGCGCGCTCATTTCCTCTGATGCGCGTAGTGAGTTCCTCCTTGCAGATCCGGGGCTCGTCTGCGGCGCCAAGGCTGACCAGATCTGGCGGCTTGCGGCCCGTATGAATCAACCTGCATCAAGTTTTCCCGCATGTCGCGCGCACTGGCGCTGCGGCAACTTTCATCCTCGGGTAAAGTGCGCGGACGTGAAGGATAGAACCAATTCTGTCCGACCCAATCATTGATAGCATTAGCCTCATTTCCATCAGCCGGACAGGAGCCCCCATGTCGTCAGCTGCACCCGCATCTTCCGCATCCCCTTCGACGCCCACCGCGCGCCAGCATGGCAAGCCCATCATTGCCGTGGTCGGCCTGTCCAACCGCCCCGAGCGTGCCAGCTTTGAGGTAGCCGCCTATCTGCAGTCAGCGGGATACCGCATCGTCGCCGTCAATCCCATGTATGCCGGCCAGACCATCCTCGGTGAGCATTGCCATGCCAACCTGCAGGAGGCCAGCGCGGCATTGGCCCAGGAAGGCCTGCGCATCGCCATCGTCGATTGCTTCCGCAAGTCAGCCGACATCCCGCCCATCGTCGACGAGGCCATCGCCATCGGCGCCCAATGCGTGTGGATGCAGCTCGACATCGTTCACGAAGAGGCCGCCGCCCGCGCGCGTGCGGCCGGGTTGAAGGTGGTCATGGACAAGTGCATCAAGATCGAACATGCCATGGGGCAATCGCATGGCGTGTTGTAGTGCCAGGCTGGTGAAATCCGTAAATCATTTATAACGAGAAAAGCGAGACAGCATGGCTAAGAAGATCGGGCCGCAATTCATCGTCCATCCCAAGTTCGTCCTCAAGGAGAGCGACGCCTCCACCAAACCGCTCTCCAGCGGCGACAAGGAAACCGACCGTGCCACCGTGCAGCGTCTGGCCGCACAGATCGGCCTGCAGCAGGAGATGCTGTATGCCGGCCACAAGCACAAGGTGCTGGTGATCCTGCAGGGCATGGATACCAGCGGCAAGGATGGCACCGTCAATGACGTCTTTGCCGCCGTCAATCCGCAGGGCATCCGTATCGCCAACTTCAAGGGACCGACGGCCATCGAACTGGCGCACGACTATCTGTGGCGCGTCCATGCGCAGGTACCGGTGGCCGGGGAGATCGCGGTCTTCAACCGCAGTCACTATGAGGATGTGCTCATCACCCGCGTGCACGACTGGATCGATGAGAAGGAATGCAAACGTCGCTATCGTCAGATCAACGACTTCGAACGCATGCTGTGGGAAACCGGGACCGTGGTGCTGAAATTCTTCCTGCACATCTCGAAGGCCGAGCAGAAGTCACGCCTGCAATCGCGCATCGATGATCCCGAGAAGCACTGGAAATTCGATCCGCAAGACCTGGCCGAGCGCAAGTTCTGGGACGCCTACCAGCAGCGCTATCAGGAGGTGCTGCGCCAGACCAGTACCCTGCATGCACCCTGGTACGTGGTACCGGCCGACTCCAAGACCCATCGCAACCTGCTGGTGGCCAATGTGGTCCTGGAGACTCTGCAAAAGCTCAAGCTGCGCTTCCCCGACCCCAAGCCCGAACTCAAGGATCTCAAGTTCGACTGAACAAGAGGGGCGGGACCGCCGCGCTCTGGCTTATTTCAGCCACTTGTCGAAGATGCGCTGATATTCGCCGGTGGCCTTGGCCAGGTGCAGCCAGGTATCCACATAGGCCTTGAAGGCGACATCACCGCGCGGCAGCAGGTAAGCCTTTTCAGCGAACTGCAGCGGCTGGTCAGGCTGTACCGGGCACAGCTCCGGATGCAGCTTGGATTGCCAACGCGTCTCGCTGGCATCGGTGACCATCACATCGGCCTTGCCGTCGACGATCTGCTGGAAGATGGTGACGTTGTCCGGATGCAGCGTCAGGGTGGCATTCTTGTAGCGGGCCTTGGCAAAGCGCTCGTTGGTGCCGCCGGGGTTGACGATGGCGCGCGTACCAGGCTGGTCGATCATGTCGAAGTTGCGGAACTTGTCCTTGTCGGCGCAGCGGATGATGGGCGCCTTGCCATCGACCATCACCGGCTCCGAGAAGGCTGCCTTGCGGGCGCGGTCCAGGGTGATCGAGATGCCCCCCATGGCGATGTCGCACTGGGCGACGAAGTCGTTCATCAGGTTGCTCCAGGTGGTCTTGACGAACTGCGCCTCCACGCCCAGCGACTTGGCCAGGGACTGGCCCAGTTCCACATCCATGCCTTCGAAAGTCTGGTCAGGACGGTAATAGGTGAAGGGCTTGTAGTCACCGGTCATGCAGATGCGCAGCTTGCCAGCCTTGATGACCTGGTCCAGGCGCGAAGCGGGGAGCGCCTCGTCGGCCTGTGCCGCCGACAGCGAAAATGACAGAACCGCCAGACCCGCCAGCAGGGCGGTACGGATGATGGACTTCATGGAATCTCCTCGTGGATGTGATGATGGATGATCAACGATGAACGCGGCCCGCTTCTAAATGGGTTCTAGTTGATTGGATGGGCCGCTTAAATACTGCTGCCAGATCATAGCAAAACCGCGCGCCAGGACCTGCATCAATATCAGCGCACGCCGATAGCGACAATTAGCCGGAAGCCATGCGCGGAGGATGAGATAATGCCGGATTGTCGTCAGACCGCATTGCAGGCCGACCATGTCCTCTTCCTCTTCCATGTCCACCTTCGCTCCGCTCAAAAACGATACCTTCCTGCGTGCGCTGCTGCGCCAGCCCACCGACTACACGCCGCTGTGGCTGATGCGCCAGGCCGGTCGCTACCTGCCCGAATACCGCGCCACGCGCGCTCGCGCCGGTTCCTTCATGGGTCTGGCCACCAATCCCGACTACGCCACCGAGGTCACGTTGCAGCCGCTGGAACGTTATCCGCTGGACGCCGCCATCCTCTTCTCCGACATCCTCACCGTGCCCGACGCCATGGGCCTGGGCCTGTATTTCGCTGAAGGTGAGGGTCCCAAGTTCGAGCGCCCGCTGCGCGACGAGGCCGCCATCCAGGCCCTGCGGGCACCGGACCTGGACAAGCTGGACTACGTCTTCAAGGCCGTCACCCAGATCCGCCGCGAACTCGATGGCCGCGTGCCCCTGATCGGCTTCTCCGGCAGTCCCTGGACGCTGGCCTGCTACATGGTCGAGGGCGGCGGCTCGGATGACTTCCGCCTGGTCAAGAGCCTGCTCTACCGTCGTCCGGACCTGATGCACCACATCCTCAAGACCAACGCCGATGCCGTGGCCGCCTACCTGAACGCGCAGATCGCCGCCGGTGCACAGGCCGTGATGATCTTCGATACCTGGGGCGGTGCCCTGG
Source organism: Herbaspirillum sp. C7C8 (assembly GCF_022627875.1). Lineage (NCBI taxonomy): Bacteria > Pseudomonadati > Pseudomonadota > Betaproteobacteria > Burkholderiales > Oxalobacteraceae > Herbaspirillum > Herbaspirillum sp. C7C8. The sequence continues at coordinate 280,206 of NZ_JABXGG010000003.1, read as the reverse complement.
CCGATGGCATCTACCAGCAATTCTCGCTGGCCTACATGGAGCAGGTGGTCAGCCAGTTGCAGCGCCTGCAAGATGGTCAGCAGATTCCGGTGATCGTCTTCACCAAGGGCGGTGGCCTGTGGCTGGAGCAGATCGCCGCCATCGGTGCCGACGCCGTCGGCCTGGACTGGACCGTCAACCTGGGTGAGGCCCGTCGCCGCGTGGGCGACAAGGTGGCACTGCAAGGCAATCTGGATCCCAACGTGCTCTTCGCCGGCGACGACGCCATCCGGGCGGAAGTGCGCAAGCTGCTGGAATCCTTCGGCCGCCCCGGCGCCGGCAGCGGCCATGTCTTCAACCTCGGTCACGGCATCTCCCAGCACACCCCGCCGCAAGCCGTGGCAACCCTCGCCCAGGCCGTCCACGAGATCAGCCGCGCTCTGCGCGGTTGAACGTGCGTATATCTGTCGTTATCTGTTCGTATTTGTGCGGATGGGCAAGTCCCGATGCACATCCTTGCCAGTGCACCGGGACTTATGCACATGGCGGCCCATTTTCTTGTTGAGAATCAAATTTATTTGAATATGAAGGATTGTGCAGAAGGGTGTTGCACAAGTCATTGATTTTATTGGGTTTATTTTTTCGGCGTCTTGACGCGTTTTTGCGGGAAACCGCGCTGGCCGTGGGCTTCGGCTTTGTCAAGAGGCACTTGCCCACAAAGTTATCCACAGATGCTGTGCATAAGATCGAAAAGCGTTTACAAAACCGCCGCTTATCGAAATCTTTGAAGGTTTACTTTAAGTTTGTAGGACAAGGAGGCGGCAGCCTGCAAGCCAAAGCCGACAAATTTTTGCCGCTCAGGGCTTGACAAACGCCGGCTGCGTGGTGCCGCTGGAAGGACTTATGCACACTGGATGATTTTGGCACCTGCACAATACTTCGCTGCAAATTTTTTTTCTGCAGGATAAGAGATGAGTCCAAGTCATTGATTTTGTTGGCTTTATTTTTTGCCTCGCCGTTGAGCAGTGCGCCGCAGGCCAGAGCCAGTCTGCGTGGCGAAATGTCAAGGGGTACTTGTCCCCAAAGTTATCCACAGCCTGTGTGGATAGGTCCAAAAATGATGATGAAACCGAGGCTTAGCCGGGTTTTTCAGGATTGACTTTAAGTTCGTGGAACAATGTCTGCTTCAGGTGGCGCTCGATACGCCCCTGCATACCGTCTTCGATTACCGCTGGCAACCCGCCACGCCGGACGAACCCATGCCGGCCATTGGCCAACTGGTGGTGGTACCGTTCGGCCGCCGTGAGGCGGTGGGGGTGGTGGTCGGTCATGCGGCGCAGACCGACCTGCAGGCCGACAAGATCAAGGATGTCATTGCCGTGCGCCATCAGTTGCCGCCGATGTCAACGCACTGGTTGGCGCTGTGCGGCTTTGCTGCCGACTATTACCAGCGCCCGCTGGGCGAGGTGATGCTGCCGGGCCTGCCCAAGAACCTGCGCGCCCTGACCACGGTCGCGCTGGACAAGGCGCTCAAGGCCCTGGGCCGTCTGGCCGCACCCAAGAAGAGCAAGGCCAGGCGCAAGACCCGCACCGAGGCAGAAGCCATTCCCCCGGCGGTGGCGGAGTTAGTGCCGCCGGATGCCCCTGATCCGCTGCATCTGGGTGAAGCGCCTGCGCTGAACCCGGCGCAGCAGCAGGCCGTGGACGCCATCGCCGGCGCAAAGGACTTTGCGCCCCTGCTCCTGTACGGCGTCACCGGCAGCGGCAAGACCGAGGTCTACCTGCAAGCGGCTGCCGCCATCCTGCGTCGCGCTGCCGATGAGGCTGCCGCATCGCAAGCTGCGCCCGTCGACCCCGCCGTGGCCCCGGCCCAGATCCTCGTGCTGGTGCCGGAAATCAACCTCACGCCGCAACTGGAAGGCAATATCCGCGCGCGCTTCCCGCATCTGAACGTGGTGGCGCTGCACAGCGGCCTGGCCGAGGGCGAGCGCGCCCGCAACTGGCTGGCCGCGCACCTGGGGCAGGCCCACATCGTGCTGGGTACGCGGCTGGCGATCCTGTCTTCGTTGCCTGCGCTCAAGCTCATCGTCATCGACGAGGAGCACGATCCTTCCTACAAGCAGCAAGAGGGTCTTCGCTATTCCGCCCGCGACTTGGCCGTGTGGCGGGCGCACCAGCTCGGCATCCCGGTGGTGCTGGGCTCGGCCACGCCTTCGCTGGAAACCTGGCATCACGCCCAGGCCGGCCGCTACCGCCGCCTGGAGCTGCGCCAGCGCGCCGCCCAGCAGGCGGTGCTGCCCACCGTCAAGGTGATCGACATGGAGCGCGACAAGCCCGTCGATGGCCTCACCGCCGGCCTGATCGCCGCCGTGCGCAAGCGCCTGGAGCAGGGCGAGCAGTCGCTGCTGTTCCTCAACCGCCGCGGCTATGCCCCGGTGCTGGCCTGTGATGCCTGCGGCTGGATCAGCAACTGCATGCGCTGCGATGCCTTCATGGTGGTGCACCGCCCCGAGCGGCGCCTGCGCTGCCACCATTGCAGCCTGGAACTGGCCATCCCGCGTGCCTGCCCGACCTGCGGCAATGTCGATCTGCAGCCGCTGGGGCGCGGCACCCAGCGGGTGGAAGAGGGCTTGCAGGCGATCTTCCCCGGCGCCCGCGTGCTGCGCATCGATGCCGATTCAACCCGCCTGAAGGGCTCGGCCCAGAGCGCCTTCGACAGCGTGCACCGGGGCGAGGTGGATATCCTGGTCGGCACCCAGATGGTGGCCAAGGGGCATGACTTCAAAAAGCTCACGCTGGTGGGCGTGCTCAATCCGGATACGGCGCTGTTCTCGCACGATTACCGCGCCAGCGAACGGCTCTTCGCCCAGCTCATGCAGGTGGCCGGCCGCGCCGGCCGGGCCGGGCTGTCGGCCGACGGCAGCTCGGGCGAGGTGCTGATCCAGACCCGCTACCCGCATCACCCGCTGTACCAGGCCGTGATGCGCCACGACTACGACGGCTTTGCCGGCGAGCTGCTGGAGGAGCGCCGCCAGGCCCATTTCCCGCCCTTCATGTATCAGGCGCTGCTGCGCGCCGAGGCGCGCGAGCTGGACACGGCCCTGGCCTTCCTGAAGCAAGCCGCCACCCTGCTGGAGGCGCCCGTCATCACCATCAACGAGCCCATCCCGATGACCCTGATGCGGGTGGCCAATGTCGAGCGCGCGCAGTTGCTCGTTGAGTGCCCGTCACGCCCCGCCCTGCAGGGCTTCCTGAAACAATGGCTGGCCGCGCTGCGGCAGCTGAAAACCCGCGCCCGCTGGTCGCTGGAAGTCGATCCGGTCGATATATGAAGACAGGGCCGCAGCAGGCGGGCGGCAGGGCGGTTGTGAAGTTGCGGGTGAAGCTTTTTGCAAAAATCGGGGTAACAGATTTGTTGTGATTGAGGCATCTTTCTGGCGCAGAGAGCTTGCCCGCACGCAAGCTGCTTGCTCGGGCAGTCTACAGGGTGCGCCTAGCCGGTATAATCTCGGTTGCTCAACCAATTGCAAGCGATCCCTCCGCGCGGCGCAGCCTGCCAGACCAGCGCCTCGGCCGCTTCCGCTTTACCCCTCATTCCCATGCTCGCACAACAGAAACAACGCATCTCCGACCTGTTCTCGTCCGCCTTGCAGCCGCTGCTGGCTGATAGCGGCCTGACCCCGACCATCACCCTGGAGCGTCCGCGCGATGCCTCGCACGGCGACATCGCCTGCAACATCGCCATGCAGCTGGCCAAGCCGCTCAAGAAGAATCCGCGCGAGCTGGCGCAAGCCATCGTCGCCGCCGTCATGGCCGACCCGGCGCGCGAGGGGCTGGTGGAATCCGTCGAGATCGCCGGCCCGGGCTTCATCAACCTGCGCGTGGCGGCCGCTGCCAAGCAGGCGGTGGTCAAGGTGATCCATGAACAGGGCGAGGCCTTCGGCCGTGGCAGCCTGGGCGCCGGCAAGAAGGTGCTGGTCGAGTTCGTCTCGGCCAACCCCACCGGTCCGCTGCACGTGGGCCATGGCCGCCAGGGCGCGCTGGGCGATGCGCTGTCGTCGCTGCTGGAGGCCCAGGGCTTTGATGTGCTGCGCGAGTTCTACTACAACGATGCCGGCGTGCAGATCGCGACGCTGGCCACCTCGGTGCAGGCGCGTGCGCGCGGCTTCAAGCCGGGTGACGCCGCGTGGCCCGAGTCGGCCTACAACGGCGACTACATCGCCGACATCGCGCGCGACTTCCTCGACAAGAAGACCGTCTCGGCCAGCGATGGCGAGCCCGTCACCGGCAGCGGCGAGGTCGACGACATCGAATCGATCCGTCGCTTTGCCGTGGCCTACCTGCGTCATGAACAAGACCTGGACCTGCAGGCCTTCGGCGTGAAGTTCGACAATTACTATCTGGAATCCTCGCTCTACGCCGACGGGAAGGTGGCCGCCGCCGTGGACGCGCTGGTCGCCGCCGGCAAGACGTATGAACAGGATGGCGCGCTGTGGCTGCGTACCACCGACTATGGCGACGACAAGGATCGCGTCATGAAGAAGACCGACGGCACCTATACCTACTTCGTGCCCGACGTCGCCTATCACATCAACAAGTGGCAACGCGGCTACGGCAAGGTCATCAATATCCAGGGCAGCGACCACCACGGCACCATCGCGCGCGTGCGCGCCGGCCTGCAGGCCGCCGGTGTGGGTATCCCGCAGGGTTATCCCGACTACGTGCTGCACAAGATGGTCACCGTCATGCGCAATGGTGAAGAGGTCAAGATTTCCAAGCGCGCCGGTTCCTACGTGACCCTGCGCGACCTCATCGAATGGTCCGCCGGCGAGCCGGTCGAGGGCGAGCAGCGCGACCTCACGCGTGGCCGCGATGCGGTGCGCTTCTTCCTCATCTCGCGCAAGGCCGATACCGAGTTCGTCTTCGATGTCGACCTGGCGCTGGCGCAGTCCGATGAAAACCCGGTCTATTACGTCCAGTATGCGCACGCCCGCATCTGCACCGTGCTGGGCAAGTCGGGCGTGGATGAAGAGGCGCTCAAGAGCACGGCTGACCTGTCGCTGCTGACGGCCCCGCGCGAAGCCTCGCTCTTGGCCAAGCTGGCCGAGTATCCGGACATGCTGGCGCACGCCCTGCAAGAGCTGGGACCGCACCAGGTCGCCTTCTACCTGCGCGATCTGGCAGGCGAACTGCATAGCTACTACAATGCGGAACGCGTGCTGGTCGATGATGTCCCAACCAGGTCCGCACGCCTGGCGCTGTTGTCCGCCACCCGCCAGGTGCTGCGCAACGGCCTGGCACTGTTGGGCGTATCGGCTCCGGCCAGAATGTAAAACAAGCTAAAACAAGCAGCTAAAGAGAAACGTGAAACCGTTGAACGCGAAATATCACAAGCAGGCCGGCGGTACGCTGCTCGGCCTGATCCTGGGTTTGATCGTCGGCCTGGGGATCGCCGTGGGTGTGGCATTGATGATCACCAAGTCGCCCATCCCCTTCGTCAACAAGGTCGCGCGCCCCGAGCGCACCGATCCGACCCCGGCCCAGGCGGCCGACCCCAACCGGCCGCTCTACGGTAACCGCGACATCGCCCGCGATGCCGCGCGCGACCAGCAGCAGTCGCAGACGCCGGTGCCGCCCAACACGGCATCGGCGCAGCCGGTCCCGCCGGTGGCGCCGACCCCGCAGGCCAGCCCGGCACCGTCCAGGCCCGACGCCAAGGCCCCGGCGGCCACGTCTGCTACCTCCAAGAACGACACCAACGACGACAAGTGGACCTACTTCCTGCAGACCGGTGCCTTCCGCGACCAGGCCGACGCCGAAAGTGGCCGTGCCAAGCTGGCCCTGCTGGGCTTTGAGGCCAAGGTCAGCGAGCGCACTGGCGACAGCGGCGTGCTCTATCGCGTGCGCATCGGTCCCTTCGAGCATGCCGACGCGATGAACCGTACGCGCAGCAAGCTGTCCGATAACGGGGTCGATGCTGCCATCGTGCGCATTCCCAAATAATCAGAATGCACCCGTGGATGCCGGCGGCAGGGGATGACCGACCGGCACGACGGGCGCGGGACGGCTACCGGCCTGTCCCACCGACTATCCATCAGAGAGGGTAATACCATGCGTTTCCATCAAAAGCTGCTGGCCGCGGTCAGCTTCGGCGTACTGGCCTTCACCGCCAGCGTTGGCGCCTCGGCCTCGCCGGCCAATCCGCAAGTGGGCAGCGACTACCGCGTGCTGGAGCAGGCCCAGCCGACCGATTCCGGCAACAAGGTCGAAGTGACCGAATTCTTCTGGTTCGACTGCCCGCACTGCGCCGTCTGGGACCCGTCGCTGACGGCCTGGGTCAAGAAGCAGGGTGACAAGATCAACTTCAAGAAGGTGCCGGTGGCCTTCCGCGACAGCTTCGTGCCGCAGCAGAAGCTCTACTACACCCTGGAAGCCATGGGCAAGGCTGAAGAGCTGACCCCCAAGATCTTCCACGCCATCCACGTCGAAGGCCAGCGCATCAATACCGACAAGACCATCCTGGCCTACATCGAAAAGATCGGCCTGGACAAGCAGAAATTCCTCGACCTCTACAACTCCTTCGGCATCCAGACCAAGGCTCGCCGCGCAGCCCAGTTGCAGGAAGCCTACAAGGTCGACGGCGTACCCATGATTGCCATCGATGGCCGCTATGTCACCTCGCCCGCCGTGGTCGGCGTGGCCCTGGCCAATCAGCCGGAATCGATGCAGCAAGCCGCTGCCCTGCAGGTGATGGACCACCTGGTGGCCAAGGTGGCCGCCGAGAAGGCCGCCGGCAGCAGCCACGCAAAAAAGAAATAAGCTTCACCCGTTCCGCACGGTCCGCGTCCGCAAGGCCGCGGACCGTTGTCATTTGGGCAGCAGGAATTACCTAAACCTTCATATCACCTCAGGAGCAGGCATGGCCAACCTTCCCGTCGTTGCAGCCCAGGAACGCGTGTTCCTGACCGGAGCTTCCAGCGGTATCGGCATGGCGCTGGCGCGGGCCTATGCCCGGCGTGGCGCCATCCTCGGCCTGGTCGCACGGCGCAAGGTCGAGCTGGAGGCCTTGTGCGCCAGCCTGCCACATGCTGAGCGGCACCGTGTCTATGCCGTCGACGTGACCGACCACGCCGCGCTGGCCGCGGCCGCCGACGCCTTCCTGGCCGAGTTCGGCGGGGCCGACGTGGTCATCGCCAATGCGGGCATTTCGCAGGGCACGCTGACCGAATACCAGGAAGACCTGGCCGCCTTTGAGCGCATCCTGGCCGTCAACGTCACAGCCACCTTTGCCACCTTCACGCCCTTCGTGGCGCGCATGAAGGCGGCGCCCGAGGACCAGCGCCGCCGCTGCCGCCTGGTCGGCATCGGCAGCGTGGCCGGCATTCGCGGCCTGCCGGGGGCGGGCGCCTACAGCGCCTCCAAGGCCGCCGTCATCAGCTACTGCGAATCGCTGCGGGTGGAATTGCGCGGCAGCGGCATCCAGGTCGTCACCATCGCGCCCGGCTACATCGATACCCCGATGACGCGCGTGAACACCTATCCCATGCCCTTCCTGATGCCGGTGGAGCGCTTTGCCGAGCGCGCTGTCGAGAGCATTACCGAGGGCGTGAGCTATCGCGTCATTCCCTGGCAGATGGGCGTGGTGGCCAAGCTGCTGAGATTGCTGCCGAACTGGCTGTACGATATGGCCTTCGCCCGCGCCCCGCACAAGCAACGCAATCCGTAAATCTGGCGGCCTTGCTCGCCTTTGGAGTTTTTCATGAAGATCATTTTTGCCGGCACGCCGGAATTTGCCGCCGTTGCGCTCGAAGCACTCTACGCCGCCGGTCACGAGATCACCCTTGTGCTGACCCAGCCCGACCGCCCGGCCGGACGCGGCATGCAGCTGCAGGCTTCGCCCGTGAAGCAATGCGCGATCAAGCATGGCACACCCGTAGCGCAGCCGGTCTCGCTGCGTCTGAACGGCAAGTATCCGGAGGTGGCGCAGGAGGCCCATGCCCTGCTGCAATCGACCCCGCATGACGTGATGGTGGTGGCGGCCTACGGCCTGATCCTGCCGCGCAGCGTGCTCGACATCCCGCGTTACGGCTGCATCAACATCCATGGTTCGCTCCTGCCGCGCTGGCGCGGTGCCGCGCCCATTCATCGCGCCATCGAGGCGGGCGATGCCGAGACCGGCATCACCATCATGCAGATGGAAGAGGGGCTCGATACCGGCCCCATGATGTTGATTGAAAGCGTCCCCATCGCCGAGGACGACACCACCGGCAGCCTGCATGACAAGCTGGCCGCGCTGGGCGGCAAGATGATCGTGGAAGCCATTGCCAAGCTGGAGCGCGGCGAGCTCTCAGCCACCCCGCAGCCCGACGAGGGCGCCAATTACGCCGCCAAGATCGCCAAGGAAGAGGCCGCGCTCGACTTCAGCCAGAGCGCCGACCAGCTGGCCCGCCGCATCCGCGCCTTCAATCCCTTCCCCGGCGCCACCGGTCGTTTCGGCGATACGGTCGTCAAGCTGTGGCAGGCGCGTCCGGTCAAGGTGGCGCAACAGGGCGAGCCGGGACAGGTGCTGTCGGCCGATGCCCAGGGCGGCATCGTGGTGGCTTGCGGTGAAGGGGCGTTGCTGCTGACCGAATTGCAGAAGCCGGGCGGCAAGCGCCTGGCCGCCGCAGAATTCCTCAAGGGCTTCCCACTCGAAGGCGGGCGCTTCGCCTGAGCCCATCCGGCAGGCATTTTCGGCGCGAATGATGACTTAGTTTCAAACGCGGACAAAGTCTTCCATCCGGGCCTGAATGCCTGCGCGACTCAACCTGCGCGTTCTCCGTCGAACTGCCTGAGCACCAGCGGCAGATGCCGCCAGAACAGTTCCTCTCCCAGATGCACGCGCGCCTGCCAGTCATCGGCAGCATCGTCATCGGCGCCATCGGTGATGAACTTGAAGGCCCGCCAAGGGATGCCGAAGTGGCTGCACACCCGGGCGATGGCAAACAATTCCATATCCACCAGATCCACCTTCTGCTGCCGCAGCCAGTCATCGGCGGCTGTCACGAAGCTGTCGCCGGTGCCGCACAAGACGCCCGGATAGCCGGAGACCAATCGGGAGGGTTGTTGCTCCTGGTTCATCAGCGGCGTCACCCCGCGCGGCGCCAGCGGAGTGGCATCCATGTCGCGTTGGAGCACGGCGGCCACTTCCAGCAAGCCATCATGCAGGGGATCGATCTTGCCGGCCGTGCCGAAATTGATGAGCGCGCGCGGACGATGCGTCAGGATGGCCTGCGTCGTATGCAGCGCGGCATTGACCTTGCCCACGCCGCAATAGACCACCTGTACGCCTGCCGGGGCCGCTGCGGCGTCGAGTTCACTTTCCAGGGCGGTCAGGATGAGGATGGGCGCTTGATCGGGCATCGGTATAAATAGTTAACGGTTTGCAACGAAGCACAGCCCGCAAAGCCTGCCGGGAGGCGGGGCAAGGGTGCTTTGACGTATAATCGGGTTCACTTTTTGCCTGTTGAACCGGTCCGTTTCTGGCCGGTTTTTTTATCCGCAGCGCGCCTGCGCGCGGGAACAGGCCTCGCATTGTTGCCGTAACCAGAGAAAAACGCCAGATGAAGCCGAACGAACTGTGCCAGACCGAATTGCTGCTGCGCGACCTGATGTCGCAGCGCATCCTCATCCTCGATGGCGCCATGGGCACCATGATCCAGCGCTACAAGCTGACTGAAGAGGATTATCGCGGCCAGCGTTTCGCAGACTTCAGCGTTCCCGGCAAGGAGATGTTCGTCAAGGGCAACAATGAACTGCTCTCGCTGACCCAGCCGCACATCATCCAGGAAATCCACGAGCAATACCTGGCCGCCGGTGCCGACCTGATCGAGACCAATACCTTCGGCGCCACCAGCGTGGCCCAGGACGACTACCACATGGCGCATCTGGTCTACGAGATGAACGTGGAATCGGCCCGTCTGGCACGCGCCGCCTGCGACAAGTACTCGACCCCGGACAAGCCGCGCTTCGTGGCCGGTGCCCTGGGCCCCACGCCCAAGACCGCTTCCATCTCGCCGGACGTCAACGACCCCGCTGCCCGCAACGTCACGTTTGATCAACTGGTCACCGCCTACCTGGAGCAGACCCGCGCGCTGGTTGAAGGCGGTGCCGACGTGCTGCTGGTGGAGACCATCTTCGACACGCTCAACTGCAAGGCGGCTTTGTTCGCCATTGATACTTTCTTCGAAGAGAGCGGCAAGCGCCTGCCCATCATGATCTCGGGCACCGTCACCGACGCCTCCGGTCGCATTCTCTCGGGCCAGACCGTGACCGCCTTCTGGAACTCCATCCGCCACGCGCGTCCGCTCACCGTGGGCCTGAACTGCGCGCTGGGTGCGGCGCTGATGCGTCCCTATGCGGAAGAGCTTTCCAAGATCGCCGACACCTTCGTCTGCATCTATCCGAATGCCGGCCTGCCCAATCCGATGAGCGACACCGGTTTCGATGAAACCCCCGATGTCACCTCGGCCCTGTTGAAGGAATTCGCCGAAAGCGGTTTCGTCAACGTCGCCGGTGGCTGCTGCGGCACCACGCCGCCGCACATCAAGGCCATTGCCGAGACGGTCGCCACGATTGCGCCGCGCAAGCTCCCCGAGCCCACGCACGAGATGCGCCTGTCGGGCCTGGAGCCCTTCACCATCAATGACGATTCGCTGTATGTCAATGTCGGCGAGCGCACCAACGTCACCGGTTCCAAGGCTTTTGCCCGCCTGATCCTGAACGAACAGTACGATGAAGCCCTGGCCGTGGCGCGCCAGCAGGTCGAAAACGGTGCGCAGATCATCGACATCAACATGGATGAGGCGATGCTCGATTCGGTCGCCGCCATGACGCGCTTCCTCAACCTGATCGCCTCCGAGCCCGATATCGCGCGCGTGCCCATCATGATCGACTCCTCCAAGTGGGAAGTGATCGAAGCGGGCCTGAAGTGCGTGCAGGGCAAGTCCATCGTCAACTCCATCTCGATGAAGGAAGGCGAGGAAAAATTCCTGCGCGAAGCCAAGCTGTGCCGTCGCTATGGCGCCGCCGTCATCGTCATGGCCTTCGACGAAGTGGGCCAGGCCGATACCTTCGCCCGCAAGATCGAGATCTGCGAACGCGCCTATCGCCTGCTGGTGGACAAGCTGGACTTCCCGCCCGAAGACATCATCTTCGATCCCAACATCTTTGCGGTCGCCACCGGTATCGAGGAACACAACAACTACGCGGTCGACTTCATCGAAGCCACCCGCTGGATCCACCAGAACCTGCCCTACGCCAAGATCAGCGGCGGTGTCTCCAACGTGTCCTTCAGCTTCCGCGGCAATGACCCGGCGCGCGAAGCGATCCACACCGTCTTCCTGTATCACGCCATCAAGGCCGGCATGACCATGGGCATCGTCAACGCCGGCATGATCGGCGTCTATGACGACCTGCCGGCCGAGCTGCGCGAGCGCGTCGAAGATGTGGTCCTGAACCGCCGCGAAGACGCTACCGAGCGCATGATCGAGTACGCCGCCACGCTCAAGGCTGGCGACAAGAAGGAAGAAGCCACCCTGGAATGGCGCAACCTGCCGGTGGCCAAGCGCCTCTCGCATGCGCTGGTACACGGCATTACGCAGTGGATCGTGGAAGACACCGAAGAGGTGCGCCAGCAGGTCGCTGCCGATGGTGGTCGTCCTATCCACGTGATCGAAGGTCCGCTGATGGACGGCATGAACGTGGTCGGTGACCTCTTCGGCCAGGGCAAGATGTTCCTGCCGCAGGTGGTCAAGTCGGCGCGGGTGATGAAGCAGGCCGTGGCGCACCTGATCCCTTTCATCGAAGAAGAGAAGCGCCAGCTCGAAATCGCCACCGGTGAAGTCGCCAAGCCCAAGGGCAAGATCGTCATTGCCACCGTCAAGGGCGACGTGCACGACATCGGCAAGAACATCGTCACCGTCGTCCTCCAGTGCAACAACTTCGAAGTGGTCAACATGGGCGTGATGGTGCCCTGCGCCGAGATCCTGGCCAAGGCCAAGGAAGAGAAGGCCGACATCATCGGACTCTCCGGCCTGATCACGCCCTCGCTGGAAGAGATGGCGTATGTCGCCAAGGAAATGCAGCGCGATCCGTATTTCGCCGGATTGAAGATGCCGCTGATGATCGGTGGTGCCACGACCTCGCGCGCCCACACGGCGGTCAAGATCGCCCCCAACTACGAAGGCCCGGTGGTCTACGTGCCGGACGCCTCGCGCGCCGTGTCGGTGGCGCAATCGCTGCTGGCCGACGAGCAGAAGACGCAGTACGTGGCCGACCTCAATGCTGACTACGAACGCATCCGCGAACAGCACGCCAGCAAGAAGGCCGCGCCCATGCTGTCGCTGGCCGCAGCCCGTGCCAACAAGACCAAGCTGGAATTCGCCCCGGTCAAGCCCAAGTTCATCGGCCGTCGCCTGTTCAAGAATGTGGACCTGGGTTTGCTGGCCAACTATATCGACTGGGGTCCGTTCTTCCAGACCTGGGACCTGGCCGGTCCTTACCCTGCCATCCTCACCGATGAAGTCGTGGGCGAAGCCGCGACCAAGGTCTTCCAGGAAGCCCAGGCGATGCTGAAGAAGATCATCGATGGCCGCTGGCTCACGGCCAATGGCGTCATTTCGCTCTTGCCGGCCAACACCGTCAACGATGACGACATCGAGATCTACACCGACGACAGCCGCAGCCAGGTCGCCTTCACCTATTACGGCCTGCGCCAGCAGACCGAGAAGCCGGTGGTCGATGGCGTGGCGCGTCCCAACCAGTGCCTGTCGGACTTCATCGCACCCAAGGAGTCTGGCGTGCAGGATTACATCGGCATGTTTGCCGTGACCGCTGGCCTCGGTATCGAGAAATACGAAAAGCGTTTCGAGGATGCGCATGACGATTACTCGTCCATCATGCTCAAGGCCCTGGCCGACCGCCTGGCCGAAGCCTTCGCCGAATACCTGCATGAGCGCGTGCGCAAGGACCTGTGGGGCTATGCGGCTGACGAGAACCTGAGCAGCACCGATCTCATCAAGGAAAAATATCTCGGCATCCGTCCCGCGCCCGGCTATCCGGCCTGCCCGGAGCACACCGTCAAGGCGGACGCTTTCCGCGTCATGCAGTGCGACGAGATCGGCATGCAGTTGACCGAGTCTTACGCCATGTTCCCCGGTGCCTCGGTGTCGGGCTTCTACTTCGCGCATCCGCAGTCGAAGTACTTCGTGGTCGGCAAGATCGGCGAGGATCAGGTGGTCGACATGGCAGAGCGCCGCCATGTGCCCAAGCAAGACGTGGAACGCTGGCTGGCCCCTAATCTGTAAATGATTTACGGAATGAAGCAAACCGTCCGGCCCCTGTGCCGGACGGTTTGTTTCATTCCTGAACCTTTCTCGCTGGTTCTTGTATTGCGCCGTCGTCCTGCTATCATCCACGCCCGCCGTTCCGTCGCCTCGTTTTTTCCATGATTGATTCTGCTGACCACGTCACCCATGCACTGCCCGTGACCGTGGCTACGCGCCTGCACTTCACCGATGGCAACACGCGCGCCATCTTCACCGTCGACCTGGTGCAGGATCTGTTGGGCGACTGGGTGCTCACGCAAGCCTGGGACGGCATCGAAGGCCGCAGCGCGGTGCGCCGGGTGGTGGTGGCCGGGCATGAGGAGGGCTTGCGGATGCTGCAGAAGATTGCGCGGCACAAGGAGCGGTTGGGGTTTCGGCCGGTGCATCTTTATCACGTGGGGTGAGGCCGTCGTCTTCGTTCTTGATCGCCGTTCGCGCCTTGCTGGTCCGGGCGGCTTTTTTGTACGTCCACCAGCAAGCCGGCATGCTGCGTGATAGGCTAGTCAGCCTGGAATTTGCACCTATCGGGTGCAGTTTGTTGCGCGGCCGGTAAAAAAACTTAGAAATGCCGACGCAAAAACTAAATCATCAATAATGTAAAAAAATTAGTCCGGAGACAGCCGTGCCTTCTTCATTGTCCCATTCTGCCGCTGACCGTTACCAGGTCGATTCCTCCTATGCCGTACTGCGCCTGTGCATCACCCTGGTCCTCATGATCGTGGGCGCCAGCGGCATGTACGTGATGGCGGTGGTGCTGCCGGCGGTACAGGCGCATTTCCAGGTAGATCGCGGACTGGCCTCCATGCCCTACACCCTGACCATGCTGGGCGTGGGCGTCGGCGGCCTCTTCATGGGCCGCATGGCCGACCGCTACGGCATCATGCGTCCACTGCTGCTGGGCGGGGCCTGCCTGGGTGCAGGCTTCATCGCGGCCGCGCTGGCGCCCAACATCTGGTGCTTCATGGCCGCCCACTGCCTGCTGATCGGCTTGCTGGGCACGGCCTGTACCTTCTCGCCGCTGGTGGCCGATACCTCGCTGTGGTTCCGCAAGCGGCGCGGCATCGCCGTGGCGGTGTGCGCCAGCGGCAACTACCTGGGCGGCGCGCTGTGGCCGCCCATCGTCCAGCACTTTGTCGATAGCGTCGGCTGGCAGCACACCTACATCGGCATGGGCATCGCCTGCAGCCTCATCATGTGCAGCCTGGCCCTGCTCATGCGCGCCCGCCCGCCGGTGCAGGACAGCGCGACTGTCACCGCCCGCCCCGGCGGCGGCCCGCGCCCCTTCGGCCTGGCACCGGGCTCGGCGCAGCTGCTGCTGTGCGTGGCGGGTGTCGCCTGCTGCGTCGCCATGGCCATGCCCCAGGTCCATATCGTCGCCTACTGCGGCGACCTCGGCTACGGCCCGGCGCGCGGTGCCCAGATGCTCTCGCTGATGCTGGCCTGCGGCGTGGTCAGCCGTCTGGTCTCCGGCGCCATCTGCGACCGCATCGGCGGCCTGCGCACGCTGCTGCTGGGCTCGGCGCTGCAGGGCCTGTCGCTGCTGCTGTTCATCCCCTTCGACAGCCTGGCCTCGCTCTATCTCATCTCGGCCCTGTTCGGTCTGTTCCAGGGCGGCATCGTGCCCTCGTATGCCATCATCGTGCGTGAATACTTCCCCGCCGCCGAAGCGGGTCAGCGCGTGGGCGCGGTCATCATGGCCACCATGTTCGGCATGGCCCTGGGCGGATGGATGTCGGGCAAAATCTTTGACCTCACCGGCAATTACCACGCCGCCTTTGCCAACGGCATCGCCTGGAACCTGTTGAACCTGAGCATCGCCGTGCTGCTGTTGACAAGGGTGCGCGGCATGCAGCTGCGCGCCGCCTGAGAGAAAAGGGCGCAACGGCGCAACGGCAGATGGCGCCGTGGTTGGCAGCGTAGCGGCTTTCAGCTACGCTGCCGGGTCAACCTTCAATGCCGTTTCTTCTCATCGCGCCATGTTCATCCTTTTCCTCAAGGCGGTCGTCCTGATCCCGATCACGCTCTTGCCCATCCTTAATCCCCTGGGCATCGCGCCGGTCTTCGCCAACCTGCTGGGCAACGTCAGCCGCAGCACCGAAAAGCGCATCGCGCGCCAGGTCGCCATCAATTGCTGGTTCATGCTGGTGGCGGCCATCTTCATCGGCTCGCACGTGCTGACCTTCTTCGGTATCTCGCTGCCCATCGTGCGCGTGGGGGGCGGCCTGCTGGTGGCGGTCTCGGGCTGGAAACTGCTCAACGACAACAGTCAGGACAGCTCCATCCCCACGCAAGTGGCCAAGTCCTATGACGAAGACCTGCCCGACGACGAAATCAAGGCGCGCAGCTTCTATCCGATGAGCTTCCCCCTGACCGTCGGCCCCGGCACCATCGCCGCTTCCATCACGCTGGGCGCCAATACGCCGACCCGCCTGCTGGATTGGGTCATCTCGGTCGGCAGTGCCGCCCTGGGCGCGGCGCTCACGGCGCTGGTGATCTTCCTTTGCTACAACTATGCGCACAAGCTGGTGCTGCTGATGGGGCGCCTGGGCACCATGGTGGTGCTGCGCCTGTCGGCCTTCATCCTGCTGTGTATCGGGATCCAGATCTTCTGGTCGGGGATGTCGGCGCTGCTGGCCGAGGCGGGGATCAGTGGCGTGGCGCCGTGATGGGAATGCGGGAAAGCCAAAAAATCTGAAACGGGATAGTTAGTTGCAATATGGAAATAACTAACTATTTCAGCCAGCCCAACTCATCCAGTGCATCCTGCACCAGCTCCAGCCGCAACAGCGGGTTGTCCAGCGCCAGCAGGCTCTGCTTGAGGTTCACGGAAATGGGCATCATCTCGGCCCAGCGGTTGGCCACCCAGCCGCAATCGTCCAGCCGGTAAGGCGCGGCGATGGGCACCTCGCTATCCGGCAGGCCCTGGCGCAACACCGATTGCAGCAGATTCTCCAGCGCCTGCGCGGTATTGCGCAACTCCTCGGGGATTGTCACGGCGCGGTCCGCTTCCATCATCTCCACTTGCGCGGTCCATAGTCCGTGTTTCTGCTGCTCGGCCTGCACGATGCGAAAGCGTTCGCCACCCAGACAGGCGATGCGCATGAGACCGGGCGAGGGCGTGCTCCATTCCTGGATGCGCGCCAGCGTGCCCACGCCGACGAAGCGTTCGCTCTGGCCGGGGCGCCGCACTTCCGATCCTTCCGTCAGGGCCACCACGCCGAAGCTGCTGCCCTCGGCGATGCACTTGCCTATCATGTCCAGGTAGCGCACCTCGAAGATCTGCAGCGGCAGCCGCCCTTCCGGGAAAAGCGTGCTGGCCAGCGGAAACAGCGGGATGGTCTGGGCCGAGATCGGCGGGCGCGGGGTAGCGGGGGCGGCGGGCATGGTTACTCCTGGCGGCGGTCACTCACGAACGCAGAGCATACCGGTTCTCGGCCACGCATTCATAGCGCTGCACGATGTAGCCGTTGTCGTCCACGCTCTCCAGATAGACGTCGAACTGCCACAGCCGCGCCATGTGGCGCAGCACCTCGTTGGTACTGTCGCCCAGCGAGCGGCCATCGCTGCGGAAGTGGCGCAGCGTGAGGCTGCGATTGCCGCGCGTGTTGACCGACCAGACCTGGATGTTGGGTTCGCGATGGTTGATGTCGTACTGCCGGGACAGGGCCTGGCGCACGTACTGGAAACCGCGCTCGTTGTGGATGGCCGAGACCTCGATCTCGCTGCGCGCCTCGTCATCGAGCACGGCGAACATGCGCATGTCGCGCATGAGCTTGGGCGAGAGATATTGCGCAATGAAGCTCTCGTCCTTGTAGTTGCGCATCACGTATTGCAGGGTATCGAGCCAGTTGCGCCCGGCGATGTCGGGGAACCACTCGCGGTCTTCATTGGTGGGATTCTCGCAGATGCGGCGGATGTCGCTCATCATCGAGAAGCCCAGTGCATACGGATTGATGCCGTTGTAATACGGTTTGGTGATGGGCGGCTGGAACACCACATTGCTGTGCGAGTGCAGGAATTCCATCATGAAGCCATCGGTCAGGCGGCCCTGGTCATAGAGCGTATTCAACAGCGTGTAATGCCAGAAGGTGGCCCAGCCTTCGTTCATCACCTGGGTCTGGCGCTGGGGATAGAAATACTGCCCGACCTTGCGCACGATGCGGATCACCTCGCGTTCCCAGGGCTCCAGCAGGGGCGCATTCTTCTCGGCGAAGTACAGCAGGTTTTCCTGCGGTTCGGAAGGGAAGCGGCCTTCCACGGCGGCGGCCGCCGTTTCCTTTTTTGCCGGCAAGGTGCGCCACAGCTCGTTGACCTGCGACTGCATATAGGCTTCGCGTTCGCGCTGGCGCGCCTTCTCCTGTGCCAGCGACAGGCGTTGCGGACGCTTGTAGCGGTCCACGCCGTAATTCATCAGCGCATGGCAGGAGTCCAGCAATTCCTCCACGCGTTCGAAGCCATGCCGTTCCTCGCACTCGGCGATGTAATTGCGCGCATACACCAGATAATCGATGATGGCGCTGGCATCGGTCCACAGCTGGAACAGGTAATTGCCCTTGAAGAAGGAGTTGTGGCCATAGGCCGCATGGGCGATGACCAGGGCCTGCATGGTCATCGTGTTCTCTTCCATCAGGTAGGCGATGCAGGGATCGGAATTGATCACGATCTCGTAGGCCAGGCCCATCTGCCCGCGCTTGTAGTCGCGCTCGGTCAGCATGAAATGCTTGCCGTAGGACCAGTGGCGATAGTTGACCGGCATGCCGTGCGAGGCATAGGCATCCATCATCTGCTCGGCCGAGATGATCTCCAGCTGGATGGGGTAGATGTCCAGCTCGTAACCCTTGGCCACGCGTGCGATTTCCTCGTTGTAGCGCTCGATGAGATCAAAGCTCCAGTCCGAGGGGCAAGGCAGCGGGTCATGCTTGAAGCGGCTGTTCATGCGTGCACCTGCTTTTCAAAGAGTTCGCGGAAGACCGGATAGATCTCGGCGGCCGATTGCACCTTCTTCATGGCGAAGTGCGGATGCGATTCGATCAGCTGCATGTACTCGGTCCACAGGTTCTGTTCCGGCTCGGCCACCTGGATGTAGGCGAAGTAGCGCGTCAGCGGCAGGATGGCGGACTCCAGCAGTTCACGGCACTTGGGGGAATCGTCGTTCCAGTTGTCGCCATCCGAGGCTTGCGCGCCGTAGATGTTCCATTCGCTGGGCGAGTAGCGTTTGGTGATGATGTCGTGCATCAGCTCCAGCGCGCTGGAGACTACCGTGCCGCCACTTTCCTGCGAATGGAAGAAGGTGTTTTCAT
Organism: Herbaspirillum sp. C7C8; assembly: GCF_022627875.1. Classification (NCBI taxonomy): domain Bacteria; kingdom Pseudomonadati; phylum Pseudomonadota; class Betaproteobacteria; order Burkholderiales; family Oxalobacteraceae; genus Herbaspirillum; species Herbaspirillum sp. C7C8. The sequence goes on along the minus strand of NZ_JABXGG010000003.1, from coordinate 261,560 downwards.
CGACTTCATCGGCGCGGGTGTGATGGCGGATGAAGACCACTTCGATGTGTTCGTAATTGCGCGTGAGAAAGAGATACAGCAGGATGAAGAAGCGTTTGGACAAATCCTTGCGTTGCTCATCCATCGAGCCCGATACGTCCATCACGCAGAACATCACCGCACGGCTGGAGGGCTGCGGCTGGCGCACCCTGTTCACATAGCGCAGATCGAAAGGGTCGATGAAGGGGATGCGCAGGATGCGGGCGCGCAAATGCTTCACTTCCTCTTCCAGCAGCGGGATGTCGGCGCTGTGCTCCTGAGGCTTGCGCTTCATCTCGGCCAGCGCTTCTTCGGCGGCATCGAGCTGGCGCTGCAGCGGCCCGCCCAGGGCGATGCGGCGGCCCAGCGAAGAGCGCAGCGAACGCACCACGTCGATATTGTTGGGCGATCCATCGACCGAATACCCGGCACGCTGGTTCTTCCAGTTGGGTACTTGCAGCAGATTGGTTTCCACCAGACGCGGCAGTTCCAGATCCTCGAAGAAGTAGTGCATGAATTCTTCGCGGGTCAGCTCGAAGGTGAAATCGTCCTGTCCTTCCCCCTCGTTGCTGGCACTGCTGCCGCCACCGCCGCCACTGCCGCCGTTCTGGCGCGGGATGCGGTCACCCTGCAGGTAATCCTGGTTGCCGGGATGCACGGCTTCGCGCTTGCCACCCTTGCCGTGATGGAAGAAGGGCTCCGAGACATCCTTGCGCGGGATGCTGATGCTCTTCGATTTTTCCAGATCGGTGATGCTGCGGTCGCGCACGGCGTCCGCCACCGAACGTTGGATATGCCCCTTGAAGCGCCGCAGGAAGCGCTCCCTGTTGGCGATGCTCTTGTTCTTGCCAGCCAGCCTGCGGTCGATGATCTGATGCAGCACTCGGTTCTCCTGCTAGTGGTCGGCGGTGCGCCAGGCGCACGGCGCCGAAGGGTCGCCGCGCGCATCGCCGTGCTTGGAGCGGGCGATGCGCAACAGCGGCGCTTACGAGGACTTGCGCACGCGCAGGTACCATTCGCACAGCAGGCGTACCTGCTTGGGCGTGTAGCCCTTGCTGACCATGCGGTTGACGAAGTCTTCGTGTTTCTGCATTTCTTCGGTGGAGCCCTTGGCGTTGAAGGAAATCACCGGCAACAGGTCTTCGGTGTTGGAGAACATCTTCTTCTCGATCACCACGCGCAGTTTTTCATAGCTGGTCCACAGCGGATTCTTGCCGCCGTTGTTGACCCGCGCACGCAGCACGAAGTTGACGATCTCGTTGCGGAAGTCCTTGGGGTTGCTGATGCCGGCCGGCTTCTCGATCTTTTCCAGTTCCGCATTCAGGGCCGCGCGGTCGAAGCTTTCGCCGGTATCGTGATCGCGGTATTCCTGATCCTGGATCCAGAAGTCGGCATAGGTCACGTAACGGTCGAAGACGTTCTGGCCATATTCCGAATACGATTCCAGATACGCGGTCTGGATTTCCTTGCCGATGAATTCGGCATAGCGCGAGGCCAGCGTGTCCTTCACGAAGGAGAGATATTTCTGCTCGACTTCCTGCGGGAACTGCTCGCGCTCGATCTGCTGCTCCAGCACGTACATCAGGTGCACCGGATTGGCCGCTACCTCGGTGGTATCAAAGTTGAACACGCGCGAAAGGATCTTGAAGGCGAAGCGCGTGGAGATGCCGTTCATGCCCTCATCCACACCGGCGTAGTCGCGATACTCCTGGTAGGACTTGGCCTTGGGGTCGGTGTCCTTCAGGTTCTCGCCATCATAGACCTGCATCTTGGAGAAGAGGCTCGAATTCTCCGGCTCCTTCAGGCGCGTCAGTACCGAGAACTGCGCCATCATCTTCAGCGTGCCCGGTGCGCACGTGGCCTTGCCCAGCGAAGAGCTGCGGATCAGCTTTTCGTAGATCTTGATTTCTTCGGATACGCGCAGGCAGTAAGGCACCTTGACGATGAAGATGCGGTCCAGCAGCGCTTCATTGTTCTTGTTGTTGCGGAAGGCCTTCCATTCCGATTCGTTGGAGTGGGCCAGGATGACGCCATCGAAGGGGATCGCACCAAAACCTTCGGTGCCCTTGAAGTTGCCTTCCTGCGTGGCCGTCAACAGCGGGTGCAGCACCTTGATGGGGGCCTTGAACATTTCCACGAACTCCAGCAGGCCCTGGTTGGACAGGCACAGGCCGCCCGAATAGCTGTAGGCGTCGGCATCGTCCTGCGAATATTGTTCCAGCTTGCGGATGTCGACCTTGCCGACCAGGGTGGAAATGTCCTGGTTGTTTTCATCGCCCGGCTCGGTCTTGGAAATGCCGATCTGGCGCAGGATGGACGGGTAGCGCTTGACCACACGGAACTGGCGGATGTCGCCGTTGTACTCGTGCAGGCGCTTGACCGCCCAGGGGCTCAGGATGGGTTTGAGATAGCGGCGCGGGATGCCGTACTGCTCTTCGAGGATGGGGCCGTCTTCGTCGTAATCGAACAGGCCCAGCGGCGATTCATTGACCGGCGAACCCTTGATGGAATAGAAGGGCACCTGCTCCATCAACTGCTTCAGGCGCTCGGCGATGGAAGACTTGCCACCACCGACCGGGCCCAGCAGATAAAGGATCTGCTTCTTCTCTTCCAGGCCCTGCGCGGCATGGCGGAAATACGAAACAACCTGCTCGATGACTTCTTCCGCGCCATAGAACTCCTTGAAGGCGGGATAGACCTTGATGACCTTGTTGGCGAAGATGCGCGAGAGGCGCGGATCTTCCCGGGTGTCGACCTTCTCCGGTTCGCCGATGGCCATCAGCATCCGTTCGGCAGCCGATGCGTAGACTGCCGGGTCGTTCTTGCAAAGATTCAGATACTCTTCAAGCGATAATTCTTCTTCTCTGGTCTTGTCGAACCGGCTTGCAAAGCTGCTGTAGATATCCATACCACCTCCGTCGCTCTCAAAAAAGTACGAAACAGATTCATATGTCTGGACTTGCCATCTGCGGTTATCGAAGAACGCGTCGGTGACTCTGTATTGCGTCATTGCCGGTGTGTTCTTTGAAAGCCGTAGCATCCACAGCGTGATGCGAAGATCTTTTCGGATCGTGTTTTTATTCTATTCCTTTTTTTGCTTCCTCTTGATGATCCCATTAGTGCAGCTTCGTTCACCAAGCCCAGGATTTTCCCTGCATGTTCCCGTGCGTTGAGCTGACGCTCTGATCCCCTTGCCGACACAGGGATATTGGAAGCCTCGTTCACATCATGCTCTTTCAATGTGCGCAGCGCGTCAGCGGTTGACCATACGGTGCGCTATTTTCGCGCAGGACACCATGGTGAAATCCCTGATAGCCGACGCAAGAGAACAGGCGGACAATGCCCGTGGGGCCATTCAGAGCAGGCCGGACGGGCTGGTCCTGCCGATGCGGTGGTCCTCCTCCTCCCGGTGCCTTTTGCGCATGCTTGTGCACCGATCTCTTTCCTTCATATCCCCTTATAGCTGGAATCGTGCCAGGCATGTTTGTCATATTGCAGGGTGCCGCCCGCATGAACCATCTTTTTTGTAACGGCGACGATTGCGCTCTTGCTCTGTTGCTGATCCGCCTCATCCCCAGCCGGTGCGCATCCCCGGCGCACCGATGTCCAGCGCCGCTGAAAAAATGCTTTAGATGATTTACAGATTTGTTCATGCGCCGGGCGCATGGACTGTTTGCGTTTTCTTCATGCCTCCTCCCCATCCGATGAAGGTATTGGCAGGATTACGGGAGATGTCTTGCAAGCAACTTCATATCGTGTTTTTCCCGGGCAGGCGGGGCACCGTGAGAGGCCGGGATTGTGAGGGGATGCGGCAATTCCGCCACGTTCTGCCTCTGACGCCGGCCGTTGCGGGGGCGGGGAGGGCGCAAAAGCGCATAAGTCATTGACAGCCAAGGGGAAAATGCAGTCTAATTCAGGGTTCACCATCTGAAGAATTGCGCGCGGTGCCGACGCAGTGCTGTTTCAGTTGCCCACCGGTCGATTACCCAGGTATTGCACCGGGAGGCGGCAGAGGCCAACAGAGTTAATGGTGTCAGCGATGCAGGGGCTGCCGGCTTGTTGGGCGGCAGGGCATCGGTGATGCGGAACAGGCACACCGAAAGCGGTTCCAGAATTCCGATTTATTTTTGCTGTTTGCTCCAAGGCAGCCCAACTTAGCGAGTCCAACATGAAACGTACTTACCAACCTTCCGTCGTGCGTCGCAAGCGTACCCATGGTTTCCGTGCCCGTATGGCCACCCGTGGCGGCCGTGCCGTGATCAACGCCCGTCGCGCCAAGGGCCGCAAGCGTCTGGCTGCTGTTTAAGCCGGGGCCTTGCGCAGCCGTTTCGTGTGACGGACGTCCGTACATCGCTTCCAGCACGTCAAGCAGGCGACTTCCCACGCGATCGGCGAATCGTTAAAACGGATGAGTTTTCATCCGTTTTTCGTTTGCGCCCCGTGTATCGTACCGAGCATTTCGTGTTGTACGCACGCCGCAACAGCCTGCCGCAAGCCCGTCTGGGTGTGGTGGCGGCCAAGCGGCTGGCACCCCGTGCGGTCACCCGCAACACGATCAAGCGGGCTACCCGCGAGCTGTTTCGGCAGGCCCAGCTGCCTGCCGTGGACTGCATCGTGCGGCTGTCGCGCCCGGTCAATACCAGGAAGGATCCTGCCCGCAGTGTGGCAGTCAAGCTCATGCTGCGCGCCGAACTGACGCAATTGTTCGCCTTCCTGCCGAGCGCCCCCGCGTTCGCCAGGAAATAGCCAGGAAAACAGGAAGTGATGAAGACCCCTCTGCTCCTGCTGTTACGTGCCTACAAGCTGGGAGTGAGCCCTTTCCTGGGGCAGAATTGCCGTTTCTATCCCAGCTGTTCCGACTATGCCGCCGAGGCGGTGCGCCTGCATGGCGCGCTCAAGGGCAGCCTGCTGGCCGGCAAGCGCCTGTGCAAGTGCCATCCCTGGCATGCCGGCGGCCTGGATTTCGTGCCGGGTTCGGCCGAGGCACGTGCGCATGCCGAGGCAGAGGCAAGAGGCCCGTCTTCTTCGATTGCCGTTCCCGATTCCCCGACCACTGCGCTGCCGTCTTCGGTAGCGCGGCTGTCTCCCCCTGTGGCCGCTGACGGTTGCAGCCACTCCTGAACTCATCAATACGCATATGGATATCAAACGTACCGTCCTGTGGGTTGTATTCTCCTTCTCCCTGCTACTGCTGTGGGATGGCTGGATGCGCCATAACGGACATCAGTCGATGTTCTTCCCGTCGGCCACCCCGACTCAGGAGCAAGCCGCCGCCAATCCGGCCGCACCCACCGCCAGCCCGACCGGCTCCCCCGTGCCGCAGGCCGGCACGCCCGCACCGGCACCTGGCGCCGTGCCGGGGGCTGACGTGGCTGCCGCCACCAAGGGCGAAACCATCACCATCACCACCGACCTGGTCAAGGCCAGCATCGATACCGTGGGCGGTGAGTTGAAGCGCCTGGAATTGCTGAAGCAACCGGACGTGGTCGACCCGACCAAGAACGTGGTGCTGTTCGATTCCGAACCGGGCCACATGTACCTGGCCGAGTCGGGCCTGATCGGCGGTCCCTTCCCCAACCACAAGACCCTCTTCACTGCCCAGGCCGGTCCGCGTACGCTGGACAATGGCAATGAAATCCAGCTGGTGCTGGTGGCCGAGCAGGGTGGCGTGAAGCTGACCAAGACCTACACCTTCAAGCGCGACAGCTACCTGATCGACGTCAAGCACACCGTGACCAACACCACGGGCGCGGCGATCAATCCTTCGCTGTACCTGCAACTGGTGCGCGACGGCAACAAGCCCGGTGGCGAATCGCACTTCTACAGCACCTTCACCGGTCCTGCGGTGTACAGCAACGCCGAGCATTTCGAGAAGCTGGACTTCGAGAAGATCGCCAACGGCAAGCAGCAGCACGTCAACAAGGCTGACAATGGCTGGTTCGCCATGGTGCAGCATTACTTCGTCTCGGCCTTCATCCCGCCCGAGAAGGCGCAGCGCGACATCTTCAGCAAGAAGGTCGGCGACAACCTGTATGCGGTCGGTTCCATCCTGCCGCTGGGCACCGTGGCACCGAACGCCAGCGTGACCATGGACAGCCAGCTGTATTCCGGCCCGACCATTTCCAAGACCCTGCAGGCCATTGCCCCGGGCCTGGATCTGGTGCGCGACTACGGCCACCTGACCGTGATCGCCGAGCCCATCTTCTGGCTGATGACCCACATCCACAACCTGGTGGGCAACTGGGGCTGGACCATCATCCTGCTGACGGTGCTGATCAAGCTGGTGTTCTTCCCGCTGTCGGCCGCCAGCTATCGCAGCATGGCCAAGATGAAGGCGGTCTCGCCGAAGATGCAGGCCATCCGCGAACGCCACAAGGGTGATCCGCAAGCCATGAACCGCGAGATGATGGCGCTCTACAAGACCGAGAAGATCAATCCGCTGGGGGGCTGCCTGCCCATCGTGATCCAGATTCCGGTGTTCATCTCGCTGTACTCGGTGCTGCTGGCATCGGTGGAAATGCGCGGCGCGCCGTGGCTGGGCTGGGTGCATGACCTGACCGCACCTGACCGTCTGTTCGGCACCATCCCTTACTTCAACATGCCCATCGGCCTGTTGCCGATCATCATGGCGGCATCGATGTTCCTGCAGACCAGGCTGAACCCGACCCCGCCGGACCCGGTCCAGGCCAAGGTGATGATGTTCATGCCGCTGGTGTTCTCGTTCATGTTCTTCTTCTTCCCGTCCGGCCTGGTGCTGTACTGGGTGACGAACAACATCCTGTCGATCGCGCAGCAATGGGTGATCACCCGCAACATCGAGAGCGGCAAGACCAAGTAATCCGGTTCTTGCAGGCCATCAAAGGAAAAACCCGTGGAATCCACGGGTTTTTTTTCGGTCGTACCGGGCAGGCAGGTTTAACATGGCTTTACGTCGTTGCTCCGAGGGGGAGCAGCGGCGGTCTCACCTCAACACAACAACAAGTACTCGCAGATGACTTTCGATTCTTCTCCCATTGCCGCCATCGCCACCGCACCCGGACGCGGAGGCATTGGCGTGGTCCGCATTTCCGGCAAGAACCTGGCGCCGGTGATGCGCGCCGTATGTGGTCGCGACAGCCTGTCGCCGCGTCATGCCACCTATCTGCCTTTCCTCAACGAGGATGGCAGTCCGATCGACCAGGGCCTGGCGATCCATTTCCCGGCCCCGCATTCCTACACCGGGGAGGATGTGCTGGAGCTGCAGGGGCACGGCGGCCCGGTGGTGATGCAGATGTTGCTGGCGCGCTGTGTGCAGGCCGGCAGCGAGATCGGTCTGCGCCTGGCCGAGCCGGGTGAATTCACCCAGCGCGCCTTCCTGAACGACAAGATCGACCTGGCCCAGGCCGAGGCCGTGGCCGACCTGATCGAAGCCACTACCGAGGCGGCGGCCAAGTCGGCCTCCGAATCGCTCTCGGGCGCCTTCTCCAAGGTGATTCATGAGCTGGTGGACCAGGTCACGCGCCTGCGCATGCTGGTGGAAGCGACGCTGGATTTCCCCGAGGAAGAAATCGATTTCCTCAAGCAGAGTGACGCCCGCGGTCAGTTGGCCACCATCCGCGCCACGCTGGAAGAGGTCTTCAGGCATGCGGCCCAGGGGGCCTTGCTGCGTGATGGATTGAATGCGGTGCTGGCCGGCAAGCCCAACGTGGGCAAGTCCTCGCTGTTGAACGTACTGGCCGGATCGGATGTGGCCATCGTCACGCCCATCGCTGGCACCACGCGCGACAAGGTGACGCAGACCATCCAGATCGAGGGCATGCCGCTGAACATCATCGATACCGCCGGCATTCGCGAGGCCGGCGAGGATGGCAGCGGCCCGGATGAAGTCGAGCGCATCGGCATCGAGCGCACCTGGGCCGAGGTGGCCAAGGCCGATGTGATCCTGCACATGCTGGACGCTGACCGTGGCCCTACGCTGGAAGATGAGAAGATCACCGCGCGCTTTCCTGAAGGCGTACCCATCATCCGCATCTGGAACAAGATCGACCGCTCCGGCCACAAGCCGGCCGTGGATACCATGCCCGATGCCACGCACGTTTACCTTTCGGCGTCCGAAGGACAGGGCGTGGACTTGTTGCGGGCCGAATTGCTGCGCATTGCTGGCTGGCAGCAGACAGTGGAGTCGCGCTATCTGGCCCGCGAGCGTCACTTGCTGGCGTTGAAGGCGGCCGATGAGCACCTGGCCCATGCGGCGGCGCATGCGGCGTTGGACAATGAGGCCGGTGAACATGCGCTGGATCTGTTTGCGGAAGAACTGCGGCTGGCGCAGGAGCGCTTGTCCAGCATCACCGGCAAGTTCACGCCGGATGATTTGCTGGGGGTGATCTTTTCGCGCTTCTGTATCGGGAAATGAGCTTGCTCCCAAATCGGAGCATGTCGTGTTAGGGCGACAACAAGTTACCCAATCCTGACAGATAGCTCACAGTCCACTGCACAATTGCAACGGATGTTACAGCGTGTAAAAACGTTGGAGGCGCAAGAGGGGCATCGTTATTCTGAAGTTCCTCCCCCTCCAATTCATCACCCCTGAGAATTGGATTTAACCCGCCACCGCAAGGTGCGCGGGTTTTTTTATATCCATACCGATCTGTCCAGGCTCTGCAGCAAAGGGGCGGCGCTGCTAAGATGCCAGCTGCCTGAATTCATCCCTCTCACATCACCATAGGAAAAAGAGCATGTCCGCCAATCCGCGCAACGCTGACTATCCCATTGATCCGCAATTCCTGAACCGCTGGTCTCCGCGCGCCTACAACGGTGCCGAGATCTCTGAAGAAACCGTCCTGACTTTCCTGGAAGCCGCCCGCTGGGCGCCCTCGGCCTACAATGCGCAGCCTTGGCGCTTCGTCTACGCGCGTCGTGGCACGCCGGCCTGGGACAGCCTGCTGGGTCTGTTGAACGAATTCAACCGTAGCTGGTGTGCCAATGCTTCGGCGCTGATCGTGGTGTTGTCGCGGACCGTGATGGTGCCGCCGGGTGCCACCGACGCGGTACCGGCGCCGACCCATTCCTTCGACACCGGCTCGGCCTGGGGTTATCTGGCCTTGCAGGCGTCGCTGTCGGGCTGGCATGCGCACGGCATGGCCGGTTTCGACAAGGACCGCGCCCGCACTGAACTGAATGTGCCGGCTGAATTCTCGGTGGAAGCCATGGTGGTGGTGGGCAAGCTGGGTGACAAGTCGGTCCTGCCGGAAGGGTTGCAGGCACGTGAAGTGCCCAGCCCGCGTGAGCCGCTCTCCAAGCTGGCATTCGAGGGCAAGTTCAAGGCGTAAGGCCTGCTCGTAAAATATTTCGCAATTTTCTAAAAAAGGCCTGGCTTTTTGAAAAAGTCTCTCCTATAATAGCGATCTTTCAGCAAGCAAGGACAGCTGAAACGGTTTTAGGAGTGGTAGTTCAGTTGGTTAGAATACCGGCCTGTCACGCCGGGGGTCGCGGGTTCGAGCCCCGTCCGCTCCGCCAAATAAAATGCCCCGTTCGCAAGAACGGGGCATTTTTGTTTTTGCGAAGCAAAAACTGCGGAGTGGAGGGAGCCGCCTGCGCGGCTCCCGGCGGGGCGAGAAGGGAATCGCTTGCAAGCGATTCCGCGGCCTGCGCTTGTGTAGGAGAGCCCCGTCCGCTCCGCCAGATAAAACGCCTCATTCGCAAGAATGGGGCGTTTTTGTTTTTGCGCGTTCTTTTCTGCGCCATCTGCAATAAGAAAAAAGCCGATGCACCCCAAGACGCATCGGCTTCTTCATACAGCCAGCAGCCAGCAAGTCCAATCAACCCTTGCCCTTGCTCCCCGACAACTGCTCCACCACCTGCCTCGGCGCTTCGGCATAGTGCTTGAACTCCATCGAGTAAGTCGCGCGCCCCTGCGAGAGCGAGCGCAGCGTGGTCGAGTAGCCGAACATTTCCGACAACGGGACTTCAGCACGCACCAGCTTGCCGCCGCCCACGATGTCTTCCATGCCCTGCACCATCCCGCGCCGCGACGACAGGTCGCCCATCACGTTGCCCATGAATTCCTCGGGCGTTTCCACCTCGACCTGCATCATCGGTTCCAGCAGCATCGGACCGGCACGCTTCATCGCTTCCTTGAAGGCCATGGAGCCGGCCATGCGGAAGGCGTTTTCGTTGGAGTCCACATCGTGGTACGAACCGAAGGTCAGCGTAGCCTTCACGTCAACCACCGGATAACCGGCCAGCACGCCCGCCTTCAGCGACTCCTGGATACCCTTGTCGACCGCCGGGATGAACTCGCGCGGGACCACGCCACCCTTGATGGCATCGACGAATTCATAGCCCTTGCCGGCCGGCTGCGGCTCCAGCTTGATCACCACGTGGCCATACTGCCCGCGTCCACCGGACTGCTTGACGAACTTGCCCTCGACATCTTCCACGCCTTTGCGGATCGCTTCGCGGTAAGCCACCTGCGGCTTGCCCACCGTGGCCTCGACGTTGAATTCGCGCTTCATCCGGTCCACCAGGATTTCCAGGTGCAGCTCGCCCATGCCCGACATGATGGTCTGGCCCGATTCCTCATCGGTATGCACGCGGAAGGACGGATCCTCCTGCGCCAGGCGATTCAAGGCGATGCCCATCTTTTCCTGGTCGGCCTTGGTCTTCGGTTCCACCGCCTGCGAGATCACGGGCTCAGGGAAGATCATGCGTTCCAGGATGATGGGATGTTCCGGATCCGACAGCGTGTCACCGGTCGTCACATCCTTCAGGCCCACGGCGGCCGCGATATCGCCCGCGAACACCTCCTTGATTTCCTTGCGCTCGTTGGCGTGCATCTGCAGGATGCGGCCCAGGCGTTCCTTCTTGCCCTTGACCGGGTTGTAGACCGTGTCGCCCGAATTGACGATGCCGGAATACACGCGGAAAAAGGTCAGCTGCCCCACGAAGGGATCGGTCATGATCTTGAAGGCCAGCGCCGAGAACGGTTCCTCGTCCGAAGGATGGCGCTCGATCTCGCTGTCGTCCTCGGCATGGCCGGCAATGGCGGGCACGTCCACGGGCGAGGGCAGGTAATCGATCACCGCATCCAGCATGGCCTGCACGCCCTTGTTCTTGAAGGCGCTGCCGGCCAGCATCGGCACGATCTCGTTGGCCACCGTGCGCAGGCGCAGGCCGCGCTTGATGTCGTCTTCGCTCAGGGGATTGCCGGAGAGATATTTCTCCAGCAGTTCCTCATTGGCCTCGGCAGCCTGCTCGACCATCAGGTCGCGCCAGTGGCGTGCGGTGTCCTCCAGCTCCAGCGGGATGTCTTCATACTTGAACAGCACGCCCTGGCTGGCTTCGTCCCAGATGATGGCCTTCATCTTGACCAGGTCGATCACGCCCGAGAAATGGTCTTCCGCGCCCACCGGAATCTGGATGGGGACGGCTTTGCCTTTGAGGCGTTCCTCGATCTGCTTCTGCACGCGGAAGAAGTCCGCGCCGATGCGGTCCATCTTGTTGACGAAGGCAATGCGCGGCACCTTGTACTTGTTGGCCTGGCGCCAGACGGTCTCGGACTGCGGCTGCACGCCGCCCACCGAGTCATACACCATCACCGCGCCATCGAGCACGCGCATGGAGCGCTCCACCTCGATGGTGAAGTCCACGTGGCCCGGGGTATCGATGATGTTGATGCGGTGCTCGGGATAATTGCCGGCCATGCCCTTCCAGAAGGCCGTGGTGGCCGCCGAGGTGATGGTGATGCCGCGTTCCTGCTCCTGCTCCATCCAGTCCATGGTGGCCGCACCGTTGTGCACTTCACCGATCTTGTGGTTCACACCCGTATAAAAAAGAATGCGCTCGGTGGTCGTGGTCTTGCCCGCGTCGATATGCGCGCTGATACCGATGTTGCGGTAGTTTTCTATTCGGGTCTTGCGGCTCATGGCATGTCCTTTCGATGGGTGCCGTCAAATGCTGGATTCAGTACTGCTGGGTTAATGTTTGATTAATGATGTTGCTCATTACCGTTTATTTATGTAATGAGCATTAGATAATAGGAACGTCTTCCCCAAAGTTCAAGGGCTGGCGATTTAATTTTGTAATGTCGACTAAATTAAACTACACTTCTGCGCAACACCATTACCGCCAGGGGTAATGCCCCGCAAAGGAAACCGATGATAAAAACCCGTGGCCGTCCGCGCAGCTTCGACCGCGACCAGGCGCTGCAGCAGGCCATGCAAGTGTTCTGGAGCAAGGGCTATGAAGGCACCACCATGGCCGATCTGTGCGAGGCCATCGGCGTGAAGGCTCCCAGTCTCTACTCGGCCTTCGGCGACAAGGATGCGCTTTTCCGCGAAGTCATGGAGGTTTACTCGCGCACCATCAGTGCCGAACCGCTGCGCCTGTTGCAGGCCGGCAAGGGTATTCGCGAAGACCTGCAAGCCATGCTGCGCGCCAGCGTACGCATGTATTCGGGCAAGACGACGGTGCCGGGCTTGCCGGCGGGAAAGGGGTGTATGGTCGTGATTTCAGCCATCAACTGTGCGCCCGAGAACAGCCAGCACAGTGATGCGCTCTCGCAACGCCGCCACAAGCGCCGCAATGAAATTCGCGCCCGCCTGTTGCAGGCGCAGCGCGAAGGGGAGATCCGCGCCGATGCCGATGTCACGGCGCTGGGCGATTTCTACACCAGCTTTCTCAATGGCCTGGCGCTGGGTGCGCGCGATGGTGTCTCCAGCGCGCGACTGGCCGCCACGCTGCCGCATGCGATGCTGCCGCTGGAAAATGTGCTCGTGGCGCCCCCTGCCAGGATCACCGAGGCGCAACGACGCGCATGAAAAACGGGAGCCCATGGGCTCCCGTTGTCGTGATGCAAATAGGGCCGCTTGAGTTCAGGCAGCCTGCGCCAGCGTCCCGTCGTTCTCCTTCAACTGCCCGCCCAGCGCATCGACCAGCGCCGAGAGCAGCTTGGCCAGCTCACCGGTCATCAGCATGAAGTCGCCATCGAAGCGCTCATCGTCGTTCTTGCCGGCGATCTCGCTGTCTTCCTTGAGCACGTCCAGCGGCGCGATGCGCTTGACCGACAGGTTCTCGGTCAACACGAAGGAGACCTTGTCGGCCCAGGTCAGCGCCAGGCGCGTACACTGCTTGCCGGCTTCGATGTGGCGGCGGATGTCGTCGGCTTCGAGCGTGTGGCGCACGTAGCGCACCGTCGCCTTGCTCTCGGCGGTGGAGCGCAGCTCGGTATCCTGGTCCACGGTGAAACCATTGGGCGCTTCGTCGCTGGCCAGCCAGTCGGTCATGGCCGCTGCCGGCGACATGACGGTGCGCAGCGTTTCCAGCGGGAACTTGGGGATGGCCTTGAAGAGCAGCTTCAACACTTCCTCGGCCTTGGAGGGCGAGCCGGCATCGACCAGCAGCCAGCCATTGACCGGATCGATCCAGACCCAGGTGCTGCGCACCACCGAGAAGGCGCGCGGCAGCAGCTCATCCGTGACTTGCTCCTTCAATTCCTTGGTCTGCTTGCGGCCCGGCGGGAAACCTTGCTGTTCTTCCAGCTCGGCGGCACGGGCCTTGGTGACCTGGTTGATGACGGTCGAGGGCAGCAGTTTCTTCTCGGTATCGAGTTTCAAGAGCAGCTGGCGGTTGACCACATGCACCAGTTTTTCATTGTTGCGCGGCGGCACCCAGCCCTGGCTCTGCATGTCCAGGCTGGAGCAGGCGGTGAAGGCCTGCGGTGCGAGATGGGATTCGAGTTCGTCGGCATGGATCGCCCACGGTGCGGGCAGACGGTAGATCTGGAGATTCTTGAACCACATAGGTTTCCGGAGCAGGGCAAAGAGGGAAAGGAGGAGATTTTACACGCCCGTCCTGCCGCAAGCGATGTCGGATTGTCCACGCTTGCAGTTAAATTTTCCATGGCCGGGCTGGCCGCAGAGCTCGCCGGAAAAACGCACAGAAAGTTCGCGGGGAAATGGATCAGCCGGCAAACGGCAATTCCGCCTGCACCGCCTGTGCGGCCGCCGCAAGCTCATCCTTGCGCGAGAGCGCACCCACGCGCACACCGAGCAGGCGCAGCTTCTTTTCCAGTGGTACGCGCTTCAGACATTCCCCGGCCGCCTGGCGGATGGTGGCGGCGTCCCCGGTGGGCGAGGGCAGTGTCACATCGCGCGTCACACCCTGGAAATCGGCGTATTTCAGCTTGATGCCGATGGTGCGGCCGACATAGCCCTTGCGCTCCAGGTCGCCGGCCAGCTTCACGCACAGGGCCGTGAAGATTTCGGAGAGTTGCGCGCGGTCGGCACGCGCATGCAGGTCGCGTTCGAAGGTGGTTTCCCGGCTGATGGATTTGGGTTCGGAATACGTCTGCACCGGGCGATCATCGACGCCCTGCGCCACGCGTCCCAGCCATTCCGAATAACTGCGTCCGAAATGCGCACGCAGCAATTCAGGCGAGGCACGTGCCAGGTCGGCCACGGTCTCGATGCCCAATGCTGCCAGCTTCTCGGCGGCCTTCGGCCCGATACCATTGATCTTGCGCGCCGGCAGCGGCCAGATGCGGCGCTCGATGTCCGCGGGCGTGAGAATGGTGAGCCCATCGGGTTTGTCCAGTTCGGAAGAGATCTTGGCCTGGTAATGCAGAAAATATCAACTAGCATAAATATAGTTTAAATACAGGGTTTTTACTTGTGCTAGTTGCATAAATACGGAGGTGTTTGATGACCTATCGCTTGCTCAGAAGTGAAGGGGCATATCCGTACCAAGTCGTTGATCAGGCTGGCTTGCCTCACAGCGAAATGACCCTTTATGCATGCTTAAGCGAGCGTTATCTTTCACCGAGGAGCGCTCTGGCCTACACACGAGAAATTGTCAAATATGCAAGCTGGATATCTGATAACTCGATAGCGCGGCGCCAATGTTGGACTCTCGTGGCGCCACCAGACGCAGTCAGGTCGGCGCTTTCGTATTTTTTAACCGTAGAAATGAAATGTGTGGAAGTTTTAGGGAGTGATCCACTAGGATTTGAGACAAGAAAGATTATTCCGACGCTGAATACAACACGCAATTTAGAAATGCTGCTGGCGGCGTTACGGTCATTTTATTCAGTTCTAATTAAGAATCAGCGTTATTCGTATGCCAATCCCCTCGAGGGAGATGAGGCAAGAGAACTCATTGATGGAGAACGACAGCGGGCACGAGATAGATTCATCCAAGAGCATGGTCGTCCGCCGATGCATCCCGACAGTGGTGTAGATGACGTTAAAAGGCAGCGGCAAAGTGCTGCTTACTTCCGGCTTCGGAACGACGAATGGATTCCTGAATATATTGATGATCCAAGCCTTTTCGCGAAAGTGTTAGCGGCCGGAGAAGAATGGGGTTGGAGCCTACGAGAAATAGGAATTGCGAAATTACTCTTTGATAGTGGATGCCGTATCCATGAGGCTTGCGCGCTCACTATGGGTGATTGGTTAGATAGTCAGTTTCAGCGATCATTTCGGTCTATTAACAAAGGTAGTCATGGAATAAGAGCGAAGAAGCTTTTCATCACCGACCGTACGGTGAAAATCCTGCAATCGTATGTCTCAGGGCAGCGCTCCTTGCTTGATCCTTATTCGAGGCGGTTGCCAGACTTTGAGTTGATGGAAAAGTGCGAATTGGACAAGATCCCACTATTCATCACTACGCAAAAGACCGCTCTGGCTCCCGATCACTTCCGAAGAAATTTCTGGCATCCAGCACTTAAAGCTAGCGGCATACAGTTAAGGCCACATCAATGCAGGCACTGGTTTGTCACAATGGGATTGAACGACATCCATCAATGCGCCAAATCAGATGAGGAATTGCTGCGTCTGCGGGGAGAGTTTCGCGAACTTCTCGCCTGGCGAAGCGACATGCTTCCTGTCTATGATCAAGCACGAACGAGGCACAACTTGCCGGAGCTCGCAGCCAAACTTCAGGAGAGAATTGAAGAGCAACATGATCGTGCAGTAGCTGAGCTCCGCGAAAGGAAAATTTCAGCCACGGAGACGAAAAAGACCGAAGGCCAGCGTCTCTTGGAGGAGATGCTCAAGTCATGAAAGACGATATCAAAAAGCGTCGTTCTGCGCTTAATCTTCCGCTACTAAAGCGGATAGTCGACGAGTTAAAAAGACTTCGAAAAATTGGAAAGCCATTCCGCATGGATGATCTTGCATCGCGTTTGCGCAGTGCAGAGACAACAATAAAACGCTATGCCAAGCCCTATCTTTCTGAGCTGAGAGAAGAACTAATATCTCGCGAAATACGCACGTCATCGGACTACGCCGCCTGGCGAAAAGATTTTGAGACGTTTGCTAGACTAATTCTACGGTCGGAACGTGGGAGGAGCCTAAAGAAAAAATTTTATAGGGAGTCGATCGAGGAAATCCATAGAAATGGCAAAGTAACCTTTTCAAAAGTGTTCGCCTTGACTCGCAGAGAAAAAGGGCGACTTGCGGAGGAACTCACTGAGTGGGAACGCGAGACAGGAAACGTTGTGACACGCCGCGACCCATGGCGCATGGGTACTGGAGATCTCTATCAGGATGATGCATCCTCGGAGAATCTTCCGCTGACTAAAGACATAGTATTTCGTGAATTTGAGCGTCGACGTGAGCTTGGTCTTCCCTGTCTCCAAAAGGAGATTGCAGAATATCTGGGGCCATCGGTAGGAACGATCTCCAACTACGGCAACCTTTGGATTCGCGAACTAGCAGACGAACTGTTGAAGAAGAATGTAAAAACGCAAGAAGACTATTTGGCCTGGCAGAAAGACTTTTTAACCTTTCGAGTTTTTTTATCCAATACAAGAAAGCGCAATTATATTTTGTCTAAATATTTGCGTTTGACGATTGATGAACTTGGAAGGCAGGGGATTCCAATTTCATACTCTGAACTCAGTCGCAAGACTAGATGCGGAACAAAAATAATTCAGAGTGCGCTCGCCGAATGGGAGATGTCGACCGGAAAGCGAGTTGAAAGGGCTCAAGCTTGGAAGGAAATTACGCTTCAGATGGTGCTGGAGAAAGTCTCACCAGAGCTTCACGAGCTTCCATTGACGGTGTTGGAATCCCCGGAGATGGGAAAGCCGTTTTTGCCATTTCAACTAAGAATGTTATACAACTTGGTTCATCCAAATTTGAGAAATACGGCATTTTTTGTGATGGCTTTTGCCGATGGAAATCGTAAAAATGACATTCGTTTCTTTACCAAACTTGATAGGTTTCTATTGGAACTAAATATTCCAGACATCAATGCCGTCGATTTCAATCGCTTTTTAAAAAAGATACATGACAAAGAACTCTTCCCTGAGTTACAAGCAGGAGTTGTCGTGGCTTTCTTGCAATCTTATTTCAGGTTAATAAGACAACAGGAAAACTATGTTCGAAAACTGACCTCGCAGCAAAAAAAATAATCTCTGAATTTCGTCTTCCTAAGATTATCGATACGCATTTTTGGGAAGAATCACCGTACCATTTCGTTGTACGCCAAGACCAGATCGCAAGACGTAAGAAGTCTACTGATGTAGTTCACAATAAGTTCTACTTGCTACGAGATGTTGCCGACAGGAGGCGCACTCAGATTCGCAGATTGAATGATGCTTATCTGGAGGTTATTGAACGGCATAAGCAAGATCGATTCAACCTTCCATACGCATTTTCCATCTTAGACGAATCACCTCAATCGAACGGGGCAGTGAGAGAGGTTCGCCACCATTTTCAATTATGGGATGCTGCAACTCTGCGGTCATTGCATGAAAAGAAAGATCCTGATTTTTATAGGTCAGGTCTCACGCATCAAAAAACAATCGGAGAGATGAGTGCCGAATATTTTCTCAGCTATGAAGGAGGACATCAGGAGGGCGAGCCTAATTCAAAAATGTCTTATTGGTTCGTGGACGTGTTGAAGGCTAAAACGCTAGTAGAGCCAGATCACGAAAGATTTCGCGCAGAATATGGATATTCGATAAATCAACTGACGAAAAACATATTGAGTGTTCCCGATTGGGGAATGGCAGTTAGATGGTGGCACCAGAAGATGTACCAAGATTTGGGGTTGGTGTTCTTACCAATTGAAGCTCTTATGAGGATGGCATTGGTTGGGCACGGGGCGATTCAAACATTTACAAAGTCAGGCGCTCGAGTTAACGAATTCATGCAGATTCGCTTAACCAAAGAGAATTTGTATCGAATCTCGCTTCCTAACGATCATGAAGCAATTGTATTTACTGCGATGCCAAAGGGAAGAAAAGTCGAGGAGCCGTTTTATATCGACGAGCATTGTTTGAAAGCGCTTCACGATTGGTGGACATATCAGCGGTCGCAAGGATATAAATTTGAAGAAGTGAAGCCGGATTTGACTCTAAGGCCCAAGATAAGGCCTGCGTCATTTTTATGGCAATATGCCAAGCGTCACCTTTCTCACATCGATATAAATGCCAGCATCAAATGGCTTTTACATGACGTTCATTTGGTGGATCAAGACGGTAAAACGATTGCCTTGACGTCACATCTATTTCGCCATGGGTTCGCAACAGAGCTTAGATCTCTTGGAACCCCTATGGATATTTTAGCGCTCCTCTTAAAGCAGCGCGACGTTGAGGTTACAGGCTACTATTCCAAACCTACCCCAGCGCAGATTATCTCTCTACAGCGAAAAATATTCGCAAATCGCATGGATTTGTCGAAGTTGCACCGCCGTGCTCCAGCACAAATAAAACAGCAGGTGGACGATGCTCTTGAGAAGATTGGCGCTCTTATTCCGGTCGTCGGGGGGAATTGTACGGTGGCTAATGAGTGTCCTGCAAAGTTCGCCTGCATAGGATGCGCAGGTAACGCTCCCGATCCAAAGAAGCGGCCTCAAGTAATCGAGCTCAAAGCGGCATACGGCCGGATGCAGAAAATGGCTGAAGACCAAAAACTTCCAGCTGAGCGTCGTAAAGCGATAGAAATCATGGCGAGTTGCGATGATGTTCTTGCTGAGATGGACTTGATTGAGTCCGCAGCGGAGGCTGCAGAAGCGCCGGTGGAAATCTATCCTGAAAGGAGGAAGGCGAATGGGCGGACCACGAAAAAACAATCGTAAAGAGTCTGATCTAGATGGGCTGAGAAAGAGTCATGATAAAAGGCGAATGGAAACGGTAAAGGTAATCGAAAAAACTATCATTGCGCTTAAGGAAAATAGTCAATCTATAACCCTGGAGAAGATTTCGT
This sequence comes from Herbaspirillum sp. C7C8, assembly GCF_022627875.1. NCBI lineage: Bacteria > Pseudomonadati > Pseudomonadota > Betaproteobacteria > Burkholderiales > Oxalobacteraceae > Herbaspirillum > Herbaspirillum sp. C7C8. The sequence continues at coordinate 242,352 of NZ_JABXGG010000003.1, read as the reverse complement.
CAGAGTCGAAGCGATTTACGAGAAACGGACAATGTATCGCCGAATCGACAATTCTTCGAAATCAGCTTTGTCGAGAGCTTTACCAGAGAGACGCTAAGCCACTCAGAAGAAGCGATACGCCGAGAGGTGTTTTGAAGAGGGAGTTGCAGCGTGATCCATCTGAGAAGGAAATCCGCAGACTGTATTATCTGCTTAGAATGACGAAAGCAGAACTTATTGCGAAGATAGTGAGCTTGGAAGATTCCATTAGAGTAGAGCGAATTGCAAATAATCGATTAAGAGATGAGATTCTGGTCGAGAAGATAGGAAGCTTGAGATAATTTATCTTGGCAAGATTGTAGATGTGATCTCTCTAAAGGTGCTCAGGCAACCTCAGGATCCCGGAGCCTAGTGGCTTCCCAGTTTGATTACCATCTGGGGGACGTTAGAGAGGTCTGCGGGTAGCACGGCTACTCGTTTCTTACCTGGGAGTCGTCATCGATCTTTGGTAACTTCGCGACAACGTTCGGACATCAATTCCGCGAAAAAGGGCGGCATCTCCTTACGTTCGCGATCTAGGCTTGGATCAGCATAGTCGTCTACTGCGCTACGAGAAAGTGCGTCACCACCAGGTATTACGATAGATGCGGATAAGGTGGATCGATGCCTGTCATCTAGATACTCCTCGGTGGCGATGAATCGGCTAGCGCCCTCAAGCTCGCATAGCCAACCAACATGCACATTCTGAAGCCATATCTCCAGATAGCGATGTGATAGTGTCTTATTCAACAGGAATCCGGAAGTTTGAGTCTGATGAGTTCCTGAAAGAACAGTGAGGCCAGAGTTGATGGCGGTGTCAATGCCAGCCACATTGCCTTCGTTACAGATAGATGGGACGCGCTAACCACCAATCAGCGAACTCGGCAAAACAAGCATGCTTAGAATCCACTAGACCTAGATCGTCACCGACGTTTGGGCTGCCTAAAGAATCACGTGAAATTAAGGCTGTATGAATCTCCGAAGGAATTCCCCGCATGAAGGGCAAATAGTCGTCAACGAAAGCAACAGGTGCTATTTCAGTCAGCGCTGGGGCTTTGGGGCTAACTGGGCCATCAATTCCATCGGTGCAGAATACCCGTTCAATAGGAAAACCTAGTTCGTACAGGTTTCTTTCCCGGGCTTGTCTAAAGCGGGGGGCTATGGCGCTCACACAGACCAGGTTGAATCCTGCATTTTTTAATCGCAGACATGCATCGATCGCACCGTCATAAGCCGGCAGAGAGCTCCAAAATTCTTCATCGAAATGAGAACGAAAGTACTCCAATCTCGAGCCTGTAATATGTTCGACTCGCCACCGTTCTCTGGGCCAATAGGCATCAGGATTGTGTAGATCTGGTAGAGCACCGAATGCACGCTGCCAAGCAACAGCGTACGCAGCGTTATAGTTCAGCAGGACTCCATCGACGTCAATCGCAATAGTGCTCAAAGCTCGGTCGCAGGCAAGGAAGGATGAATTGCGAAACCTGTTCCCGAATTGCCAATGATCGGATCCGGGGTGGTTATGTCAGATTCAAAAAGGTAATGCTCCAGGTCGTGAGACCATGTGTCGATTAGCAATTTTGCCCATTGCGCAAATTGCTCTATTGGCTCACTTCCTCGCAGCGGGATATTGCGATTGTTTCGGTTTCCAGGTTCTCGACGCCACTCCACCGTCAAACTACCATCGACCTTCATGGAGATGGCTTTAACTCTCTTAGAGGCACCGCCAACTCCGATGTAAGTTGAAAGTGGCCGAATATCACAGACGTTCATTGGGTACAGTAATCAGACAATATAGCCAACTGAGAATCACAGGGAAAATCAGGGCGCTCAATATTCTTCGTGGAAGAAAGGAAGAACGGATACTAAGTAAGTCTTAGTACAACGTCAATAGCATCCTAAGACACTCTTAGGATGAATTCGAGAAAAGACACTTCTGGCGTTTTCCCCCGGCGGCTTAAGAGCGCCAGGCGGGCTGCTGGTCTCACTCAATTTGGTTTGGGCGTTTCTGCTGGTATAGACGAATATTCTGCAAGCCCGAGAATCAATCAGTACGAACGAGGAGTTCACATACCTGATCAGGGAACGTCCCTCCGCTTAGCGAAGGCCTTAGATGTACCGGTCAGTTACCTTTTCGAGCCAAATGAACAATTGGCCGAATTTGTCCTCTTAGCCTCGAGGCTTACGAAGGATGATTTGAAAAAATTGACCTCATATCTCAAGGAAGCTCTCGGAGAAAGGGGCAATCTGCGATCAGACTGATATTTCAGGAGATCTTTGTTCGCGTGATTGGATTTTTCGCGTGTGAAATTCCGTGATATGCGTGACTATTCCTAGATATGCGCACGTTCTAACCCTCTCTCACGGCTGCTGGGCTTCTCGCAGAATTGCCCCCCCCGGCCATTTCCTTCCCACGGTGCCCACACGGTCGTACTCCCCGCATATTCCAGTTCTTTCAAATCAATGAACATCTGCTTCAAGACTCGTCTTTGCTTTCGAGATTTAGCTGCTTCAGCAGTTAGCCATGTGGATACTCGAACGGCTGGTTGCAATGGAGGTGGAACCACTCGGCTACGGGGACAAAGGAATAGTTCGGTAGAGCAGTCTTGACGCCACAGCGTAAAAGAAACGCCGACCAATTTGGTCGGCGTCGTTTTGAACCGAAGTGCTTTTACTTCAGCGTGATTTTCATTTCAGGTCGCTGGTCCAGCGAGCCGATTTTCCAGGAGTAAGTCCCGAACAAACCGAAGAATTTTGGCTCAGATGTCGCATTGTGCGAAATGATGGTTGCGTTCTTCGGCAAGATGACCTCGAGCGTTCCGTCAATCTTGATTCCTAGCTTGGACAGCTCCTGTACATCCTTGGCTGCCAGTTTTGGTGAGGAGATTGTAATGACGCCATCCTTGCCGTGGGTCACGGAGAAGATGTCCATCATCTTCAGATTCTCACCGGCTTTCTTCTTGGCCAGCAGCTTTAGCTGGTAACGACCATGGCCCAGGTACTCGGCCGACTGCACCATCGGGTCTTTCTTCATCTTGATGGCTTCGGACTTCAGTCCCTCTTCGTCCTTCTCGCGTAAGGAGCCCTTTTGCTTTTCCTCTGCGGCCGCCATGGCATGCACCGCCGTGCCATCGTAACTGAAGGTGTAATCGCCATTTGAGGCGAAATCGGCTTTAGCCTTGAACGATTCTGGGATCAGGCACCCCGTCAATAAAACGGCGCTTGCGGCCAGAGCAATCAGCAATTTTTTCGACAAACTTTCCCCCTGTATGTGAATTTATAGAAATAAAAATAGCAAGATCGCCCAGAAATTTCCATATGTCAACATACGCGATCTGAACAAACTACTACGAAAAGACAACCTCATCTGAGGTGATAAGATTCCATGCTTATAGGAGAAAGCATGCGTGGAGACGGTGAGAATGAAGTAGTAATCGGCCAAGTGGTGTATGCGTTCGCCTCCGCCAGCATGGCCAAATCGTTTAAGTCATGTCTTGGCACAGGCACACTTGCGACATGTAGAGAGGCGTGGCCACCGGTAGGCATCTCTCACCCGCTAATTTTGGACGAAAACGTCATCCAGTAATCGAACACCATTCGTTTGCCAGCATTATGGGGAGGGGAAATGGCAGAGATAGTAGCAAATTGTCCACGCTGCGGCGCGAAGCATATTACGTTTGATGTACTTGCCTCACAGGTCGTGCGAAAAGAATATGACTGGCAACTCTGGTACGAAGTTTTCTCAATATGTCGCAGATGCCACGTAAGCACAATCCTTTTAGTATGTGATGCTATGGGCGCCAATCATGACTTTGTTCATGAAAAGGGGTTACTTAAAATAAATGGCGCCATCAACGACTTTGTTGATATTCGGGGATACATCAGCTTAAAGAATGAGCATGCTATAGCTCCCCCCGAACATCTCCCACCTGAAATTCAGGCTTTCTTTTCAGAGGGGGCAACATGCTTGGCCGTCGGATGCTTCAATGCTGCAGGCACGATGTTTCGGCTTTGCTTGGATGCTGCTACGCGAAACATGCTTCCCGAAGAGGAACACAACGGCCTGAACCATCGGGTTCGAAGGGATCTTGGTTTAAGACTTCCCTGGCTCTTCGACAATGGTTTCCTGCCTGAGGCATTGAGAGAGCTTTCCGCTTGCATAAAGGATGACGGCAACGACGGGGCGCACGCCGGCACATTGACGCGTGTAGATGCGGAAGACCTGCTGGATTTCTGCTTGACGTTGCTGGAGAGGCTCTACACAGAACCTGCCAAGCTAGCCGAGGCAAAAGCACGGAGAGATGCGCGACGCGCCAAATAGCCTCCTCCCTTCCGAAAGAAAGCGGCAGAGCCGCTTCATAACTGGTTCGAAAACACTGGGGAAACATGCGCTTTCAAAAGTCAGGTGCGAATATTCCGGACGAACTCATTTCAGCCCAATTGCGTGGCGAAGTAGTGTTCTTCTGTGGAGCAGGGGTTTCCGTACCAGCAAACCTGCCTTCCTTTTTACAACTTACTCAAGACGTCATGTTGAAACTAGGGGTTTCACCAGCGTCGAGTGTCGCTTTATCTACTCAGCTAAGAAGAATACAGCGGGCAATAAAGGCGCCATCGAATCGAAAGGTCAACCTACCCTTTTCGCTAGACCAGACTTTCTACTTACTTCAACAAGAATACGGAAAGCAAGCGGTCGCTTACGAAGTATTGGATTCAGTAAAAGTTGGTGAAGATGTCCCTCTACTCAATCATAAGACGATTCTGAGGTTGGCGAGAAACCCTGCGGGGAAATCACAAGTCGTAACAACCAACTTCGACCGGCTTTTCGAGTATGCAGACAGCACTGTACAAAGCTACGTACCACCTCGTCTTCCAGCTCTCAGCAATGGAGAAAAAATAGAAGGAGTGGTCTATCTCCATGGACAATGGGAAAAGCCAAGCCACCTGATGCCCGTAGCCAATAACCTCGTCATCAGCAGTGCTGACTTTGGAAGAGCCTACCTCGCTGAGGGATGGGCAAGTAGTTTTATCAAGGAGCTAGCCAACCGATACGTCATCGTTTTGCTCGGATATAGCGCAGAAGACCCTCCTGTCCGATATCTCCTTGAAGGCCTCCACTCCCAAGGGGGTACGCCAAATCAGCGCATCTACGCCTTCGCTAGAGGTAGCCAAGAAAAGGTCAACCAAGATTGGCAATATCGTGGAGTAACTGGTATCGCATATACGGAGCACAAGGACCTATGGAACTCGTTATCACTATGGGCGGATTTCAGCGAAGACCCAAGTTCCTGGTATCAATCTACGGTCGCAAATTCGCAGAAGCCTCCAGAGTCATTAGAACCGTACGAGAGAGGACAAGTCGCTTTCACGGTCGGGACACTTGAAGGGGCGAGGATATTCGCAGATGCGACTCCAGCGCCGCCAGCGAAATGGCTTTGTGTTTTCGACTCATCTTTTAGGAATAGGCGTCCTGTCAAACGTCCTTTTCCAAACCAACATGATTATTTCTCTTTTCAAGAAAACTTCGGATTCGAAGATGCCGAATTCTATAGCACGGAAATCGATGCTGACACGGATAGAGAGGAGCCATCGATTTCACTTGGAGTGAATTATTTGCTGGAATTAGCAGAGGATAATTCTCGGCGTGAGCCGACTGGCCTCTTCGTAACCAGAAACATTCTTCCTACGCGACTATTCCATCTCGTGAAATGGTTCGCGAACGTCTTGGACGAGCCAATTTCGCTTTGGTGGTTGGCTCACAAGGGCAAAGTATCAGATACGTTGATAGCCGTTGTTGAAAATACGTTGCGCAATCGAGAGAAAGACAATCCTCTCATTCGTCTATGGTGGAACTATCTGGACGGAGGTGTTGTAGGTGATGAGATGCACGACGGCCGACTCTTCAACATCGCACAGTCGCTTAAAGTACATGGATGGAATGCCCATCTGGCCAGGTTAATTGGAGCAGCCCTCTGGCCGACCCTTGGCATATGTGTCCAAGGTGCAGTCCCACCTTCAACTGAAAACTCAGAGTTGCGCGAAATAATCGGTATTCCGCACATGAGCTCGACTGAAATTGCTATACCGGATGAGTTTCTTAGAGAGGTTGTTGCTAGCTATCGTGTCGGCATTGAGCGATATTCGATGTTGGCCTCCGAAATCGAAGAGATTCCGCTCACTGACTTTCTTGAAGAGCCGTCAATACACAGCGATAACCTCTATAAGTACGTTCACTGGTTCAAAGAATTGTTCGCGAAGCTAGCTGCATACAGTCCGCGGACGGCTGTGCAAGAATATCTTTCCTGGAACCCAGATGACGCACAATTTTTTGGCCCGCTACGTCTCTATGCGCTATCCCAACCAAATCTATTTTCATCCGAAAAGGTGATTGAGCAGCTATGCTCTATCAGCGAAGAGGTTTTCTGGGATAACCATCTTTACGTCGCAAATCTGATAATTAATCAGTGGAATGGCATCACCGAAAAGGATAAAAGAAAAATACTTTCGCTGGTCGTCCGAGGCCCCTCCGATTCGTATCACCGCGCGTTGGAAAAGAGAATCTGGAACCAAATCCATTTTGTGGCGCCTCTTCTCCGCCTTCTTGAAAGCCGCGGGTGCGAGCTCAACGCCTCTGCGAAGAAAGTTCTTGCGACGGTCCGCCGTAGCAAGTATTGGGACGACGCCTACGACTCCGATAACCAATTATCACGCTTCCCTCGAATACGCAGTATTCAAAAAGACACTCAATACGACGAGCTTAAGAATGTACCGATAGAGGACATTGTCGCCATCGCGGTCACAGCAAGACGGGAGGACTTCCATTCCGCAACACAATTCGAACCCTTTGAAGGCCTCGTTCGGAATAGGCCGCTCATGGCATACCGCGCGTTGGTATATGCACTTAATCAGGACACTTTCCATCAACAGCTTTGGCGAGACCTCCTTAACTACGTCCCTGAAGGAATGGGAAATCGATTCAATGCAGCTCTGGCATATCGCCTTCTCGAGCTTTCTCCCGAGAGATATGTGGAGCTTCGATACCCAGCAGTTCAATGGTTGGCAAAATCCCTTCCAGCAATTGCATCAGAAAACTATCATGCGACCCTCATTCTGTTTGATAGACACCTCGAACTTCTCGGCTTGGCTCAGCAAGCCATCCTCGATAGCGAAGCACAGGCAGGCACCAGAAAAGAATTCTCCCTCAATGAGCCAATTGCGAGTTTGGTTTCATCCCTTTTTGACCTCGTGAGAGTCAGGAATGAAACCTTCACAGATGCATATGAGGAAGATTTGCTTCCCCGCTTGGAGAAAATGCTAGTGGCTTCGGACAAGACAAGGAAGGTGGCTATCTATCTTTGCGCACGAATTCTTAACTGGTTGTTTGACACATTCCCGTCCTGGACATCAAGTCATTTGCTTCCCTGCTTTAACGTTGACGCAGAAAATTCAGAAGCAGCATGGGCAGGCTTCAAGTTTTTGCGGAGCGCCATGCTACCCAAGTTGTTCACAAATTTAAAAAAAGATTTTTCCAGTCTGATCGCGGATGCATCCAAATGGCCCTGGGCACCATCAATGTCGCAGACATTGCATAAGCACCTTGTCTTCTATTGCCCGAAGAGTGCTAATACAAGCGAACTCCTTTCATACTCAGAGGTCCGGGACTTATTAAAGAAGACAACTGATAAGGGAAGAAATACTGTGCTCTATCAACTCACCGAACTAAACGAGTGGGGCAGTCGGACCAAGCCATTCATTACGGAGGCTTGGCCGAGGGAATTGCGGTTTCAGAATTCCCGAATCTCGTCTGCATTCGTAAGGTTAGCGATGGCTAGTGGCGAGGACTTTCCAGAAGCCGTTGCAACCGTTTTGCCATTTCTGACACCGTTGGGCCAAGGAGACCTTCATTTTTACCATTCGAGCCGTGGATCGCCCAGTGAACAAGCCTCCCGATATCCTGATTCTATGTTGGCGTTGCTGAATGCGGCGGTGGGGGAGCGGACCACACCGGCTCCTTACAAAGTAGAAGACATTCTGCAGAAAATTGTTGAAGCAAAGCCCGAGCTAGTTGCAGATTCGAGGATGCGCCGCCTGCGGAATCACCTAAATCAGCACCCCTATTGAGAACCGCCCCCTGCTGCGAATTGCGGATCTCGGCTTATCGTCAGGAACTCAATCTGTCCTATTTCTTTACGTACACATGCAGACCAAGCCTGAATCAAGAGTCGATAGCGGAAGCACTGTCTTGGCAGAAAAACTGCCCTATTCACGCCATTCGAACATCACGCCGTTTTCCCAGCGTATAGGACAATCTTGTCATCTTGAATTAAAATCCTTGCCTGAAATGCATGTAAAAACATTTTGCTAGAGTGACGAAGCTTCATCGAAGAGCTCGCACATCTTCCAAAAATCACGAAGCCTGGGGAGGCATACAGTGCAGAAGTCGCTCATGGAGCTACTCGCGGACAAGCCTGGGGACGACAAGGCCGGGCAAGTAGCAGCTCAAGGTTTCACGTATCAAGAGTGGTACGCCGTTCTTCTAATTGCGGAGCTACTGGAAAAAGAAGACGATTTCGCTGTCGGCATGGAAGTGAAAGAGGATATCGCTGTCTTGAATTCAGCCACCGCACCTACCTCCGTTGAATTTTGCCAGGTCAAAACGAATGAACAGGCCACCGCCTGGACGTTTGAGGAACTTCATAAAGCGTCCAGCCGTAGGCTACAGGATGGGACGTTGCCGCTTTCCATATTGGCCAAGCTATACAAGAGAAGGCATCAGTTCGCCGGCGCGCCGACCAAACTGCGCTTCGTAACCAATACAAGCATTAAGCTGAAGGAGACTACGGGTTCGGTAAATCTGCATGAATACCGGCTTGAGAGTCTTGCGGAAACAGCCAAGAAAGCTGTTTCTACCGCTCTTGCGAAACAGCTGGAATTAGACGCAAGCGCGATCACGCTCGATGAAATCCGGCTGCACCGCTCTGACCTCCCTTTGGGCCAGCAGCACCTTTTCATCAGCGGTAAGCTGAGTGACCTAGCTCACCGCCGCAAGTTCGAGTTCAAGGTTTCCCAGCCGGCCATTGCTGCAACGATGCTCGCTTCGGAAATGCGCAAGCGAGGCTCGAACACGGGCTTCGCTTCGACATTCGAGGAGCTCAAGGTGAAACGCCTGATGACGCGCCAAGACGCACTGCAAACGCTCATCCAAGTTTCTGAGCCACCTCCTGGAATCGACGATGTGTTCAATGCTGTCTTAAATCGTCTGGACGCAGAAGGCCACGATTTTGCAATGGTCGATGACATTAGGATGCAGAAGGTGCCACTACTGTCGGCGATGTCGGACCGCACGAACGCGTTGTTCAAACGCCAGGTGACAACACTAGTTGATTGCTACAAAGCGCTCAAAGTGGAGCGTGGACCTGATACCCAAAAACTGGGCAGCTTCATGGAACGCCTTACAGCGGAATCCCTCAAGAAAAACAAACAAGACTTCGTGGCGGTTGAAATGCCTTTTATTCATGCACTTTCTCTCATGGTGATTCGGAATGGAATCGACGTCAACGTATTCACTGTTGCGGCTAATTCGCAACCTAAGGGTGAAGAATGAACCGCAACGTAACCTTCAAGACGCTCTGGCTCGTCTCGGAGACCGAGCAAAAGGCAAGGAAACAGACCTTCCCGACGCAGCGTACGATTCTGTTCGGAACAAACGGGACGGGTAAATCACGTATCACCAAAAACCTGTTCTGGACCTTGGGATGCACGCCAGAAAAGCAACTCTCCGCTGGCTGGGACCCTGATTTCATCGGCGTGTTGGAGTTTGAATATGAAAGCAAGACGTACACCGTGGTTCGCCAACGTAAGAACCTCGGCCTGTTTGCTGAGAACGGTGCACTTATTGCTTGTGCTAACAACATGGGCACATGGAATCGCATCATGGCCGATAAGTTTGGCTACAAGTTGATGCTCCAACGACCGCAGAGCACGACCGCATCTCGTCTTGGCGTTGAGTACCTTACGCTGCCGACCTACATCGACCAGGACGGTGGCTGGGGAGCAACCTGGAGCTCATTTAAAAATCTATCTCAGTTCAAGGCCTGGAAGAAGCCTGTCTTTGAGGCATATATTGGCCTCAGGCCGAATGCATATTTCGCCGCCAAGCAACTTTGGCAGGAAGCTTCCGATGTTCTCAAGGGAATGCAGGAAAAGTTTGATACGCAGAAATCTGCATTCAAACGCGTGCGGGAAATACTGCCGAAGAATGTGCCTGTGCTTAGCGACGCACAATTCGAGAATGAGCTAGTCGACCTTGGCGAGAAGGCGCGAGACCTGCAGCAGCGTCAAAATGAGTTGAGGGCAAAGCTCGTTTCGGCGGTCAATCGCAAAGAGCAGATTTCATCGTCATTGAGGTTGGCGGTTGAAAACCATCGCAATCTGACAGACGACCTAGGATTTATAAGCGAGCGTAACGAAGAGAACATCGAGTGCCCGACATGCGGGACGTTGCATGAGAACTCCTTCCACGCTCGACTGCAGCTGACGCAGGACGCCCATGCTTTTGCACTACTGGTTGCTGAGCTTCGAGCTGAAAAAGCACAGGCCGTTGCTCGCCACGAACAGCTCCTCGCAGAACTGGCAGATATTGGCAAGCAAAGCCGTGAAATAACATCTACGATTCGTGAAGAACAAGCCGGCCTTCAAGCCAAGGAACTGCTTCTGGCAGCACACAGTGCCCAAACGTTGGATAACGCATTCGAGGCAGTTACTTCTGAGCTGTCAGAAGAGATTTCCGCCTACGCAGCGAAAGTCGAAACCTTAAAAGGCGGCTACAAAATTTTTGAAGACCGTGCACGCACCACTGAAGTCGGGGATTATTTCAGCACCAGCGTAACTTGGTTCTCAAATAAGTTGAATGTTCCAGCCGAGGAGCAAATCAAAAAGACCAAGCCCGGCGACCGAGGTAATTCTGGTGGTAGCTCAGGCCCTCGCTCTCTGTTAGCCGTTCACCTAGCAATGGTGAAGTCTAATGCCGCCTATGGCGACACACCACTCTTTCCCTTGGTAATCGATACGCTTCAACAGTCAGGGCAAGATTTGAAGAATTTGTCATCAATGGTTGAAATATTGAATGGTAACGTGGGCATCAACCAGCAAATCATCTTAGCAGTAGAAATGCTACCGCCGACCGTTGATATATCCAATTTCAACGTGGTGAATCTTACCGAAGACCGCGCGCTACTCAATCCGGACGACTTCAAGAATGTCGGATTTTTGGCTGAAATGATGGGAACACTCAAGAAAGCCATCAACCAAGATGACGAAGCAGACGAACTGACGGAAGATTGATGCGACGAGCTGGACATCTCTTGATGGTCCTGCTCGTCATCGCATCCACATTGATAGCTCCTGATTAAGGATTCATCCTAGATTGCCGCCAAAAGGAGAACTCGCCCCCTGATGGGGCGATTTCTCCTTTTGGCGTGCGAAGACGCACAAAAATCAGTTTCTGCGACCTCATTACCAATGACTAGAGTGCTTGAGGTAAATTTGCATTCGCGACATGCAAGCAAGGCGACCAAGCAAACCGCGCACATTTCGCCCGTGGGACGGCGAATGAGATACAAAAACATGCCAAAAATTATATGGAGGTCGAGTGTCAAAGACAAATATCTGGAGCTACCTCACCAATGTATCGGGTCGCTCGCTGCCACATGCCAGTCAGGAAGCAGGTAGCTGGGAAAAGAAAAATGCGCATCGGCAGGAAATACAATATGGACGGCGCCAGCGCATCCTTAACGCCGGCACAGACCATCCTCTTCGGTTCGCATTCCAGGTCTTCTTACTCTCAGCAACGCTGGCCATACTCGTACTACTTCCCACTCAATCTCTGGAACTGACGCTTTTCTTCAGCAAAATAACTGGCAGCGAGTGCACCGACAATATCGCGAATCTGCTGGGCCTTAGCGTTTCCAGTAAAGGGCCCTTTATCCCAGAATGGCTTTCCTCTCGCGCGTGGCTTCAATCAATTCAATGGAGCTTCCCGCAACTGAAAAAGGACGACTTTGATATCGCTGCCTTCACCGGTGTCCCCTGGACAGTCCAAGCTACTCTGATTGCATTGGTCTATCCAATTGTTCTTTCGTTTGTGGGAGTTCTACTGCAGCGAAATTCGCAGTTTGGCGGGATGATGCGTGTATACATTATCGAGTCGGGAGTGATGCCTTCAGGAGCGAGCTCGATTGCTCTTCTTGTTTTTCTCGGACTTCAGTATTTCTTGACTCCATACTTCGAAGCCGATAGCCATCCTATTCTATTCGCCTCGACCATCCTCATCGATTTCTTCTGGCTCACTATCAATGTTCTCCTGACAGGATACTATCTCACAAGAACCGTTCACTTCCTTCGCGATAGCGAGCGCGATAATGCTTTCCGACGCGCGGCAGTTGGAATTGCGCTGAGTCAAGAGCTAAAAGCGATAAGCCATCGCCGTCACTACGCAAGCACACTATTTGAGTTCAGAAACGCCGACGATGCACCAGACAATGCGCCGCTAGTTATAATCGGCTTCCCGATGGGTGGCTTGCCACAGGTTGCCAGAACACTGAAAAAGAAAAAGACGGTACACGACGTACGCGGACGAGTGCTAATTTTCGTCGCAAGACAGTGGCTTAAACGCGCAAATCCAGTCGCAGGTGCGGCGAAGCCTGCACTTGTATTCAATCTTTCGCTACACAACTCTTATAGCGGGAAAATTCACCTCTGCCGCGTTTCGGACGGCCCTTCACTAAGATGGTATGAGAAATGCCTCGTTTGGTACGCATTTATTCTTCGCTCATCTCGGAATTCTTCATCTAAGCTAACGACAACCGAAATGCTCTCGGAAGTGTCATCTGAGATTCGTGCGTTGATGGATGAAAACCGTTCCGAAATGGCTTTAGCAGCCCTTAAGCGCCTGATTAGCACTCATAACTTACTTCTCAATGCCAGTTCGATACATATAGATGGCGAAAGCTCAAACGCAACCATTCTTGGGACAAATCCTGGGTCCTTCTGGAGTGAAACTTTGAGCATGCAGTGGTTACGGCTCTATCGCGATGTCGGCATCCAAGCAATTAGCAGAATCAGCGAAGACCTTAGCGTCTTTACTGAGCTCTCAGGCGCAGATGGCGCTATTACAGACGACCTACCTATGAGCCCGCCTCAGCCCCACATCGATGCTCAATTTATTGGGACTATGCTTGCAACTAACATTGGTAAGTGGTGGGCACAAAAAATTGATGAAACATCTTTGAACGGCGCTCAAAGTTTCACAGGAGTCCTTCCTCCTCTTTTCGACAAAATCTATGATAGAGCACTACGCGTCTTAATTGGCCGCTGGGGCAATCGAACTATTCGCTGGGATAAAACTCGGGACCCATCAACATCGGATGCCGAGATGTGGCTGGCTCACAGCAGTCGTGCACTTTTCTATGCAAAGCACGTCGAGAATCTTGCATCAGTTCTCATCGCCTCGGTATCGAGACGCGACGTTACAGCATCTCTACGCTACGCCGACTGCTTCATGAAATGGTGGGGAACACGTGCGTATTCTCTACAAGTTCCAGGTACTCAACCAATAACTCAAAATCAGAATTTGACAATTCAAATCGCCAATCAGTCTTGGGAAGAGGTTCAAATCACTTTGAGCCAGACTGGAAAAGTTCTTCCAGTGGAGGCAAGCTGCACCGCGCTTACTATTGTTATCAAGCGATATTGGGAGTCGATGCGACTCTACTTGCTCCTGCAGTTCATACATAATGCAAAAAATGGCACTAACATTGACGAGCACCGACTAAAGCTTGCCGTAGGCTTAATTGAAGGCAAGGGCTTTTTCGTTGGAGGAAAAATTGATGCCAAAAGACTACTTTCTTTTGACCAAGCACTCAGTTCCATTCTGAGCGAGATTTACAGCTCCGACCGCGGCAGTTCGAGAATCGACACTTTTGCAGAGTGGGAGAGTAATAATCAAAATAATGAAACGCTCATTCCAGGATGGACCTATTCCTGGACGGGGATACACGCCACGATAGAGACCATGCTCACAGCACAAGTCCTCCTGCTCCTGATAGTCTCGCCAGACCGTGGCGGCGGAACTCGTGAATCTGCTGCCTTCATCAAATTGTGGAGGGACAATGTTGACCGGCTACAGATGATTGAACATCATCTTAAGCGTCTGCATGAGGCAATTTCTTCGCGCGAATTCCTCGTGGAAAACTTCTCTATTTGGGGGCGCCTGAGGAGTCTCTTTAACACTCACCATTCACGAAAACTAGCAATCACGCGGACAAAAGCTGCTCTTCATCTGTTAGCTACGACAGCGCACGACACATGGGTTGAGAAGATTCAGTCGCTGGCCGTCAGTGTTAATCTGATGCGAACGTATAAAAACCAGTTTTGCACAGCTCTTCTAGCTGCGGAAAATCTACCTATATTCATCACGCGCATTGAATACTCAAGTCTCACTGGCATTGCGCCTTCTGAATTCACATATCCCGAAACTAAGCGCTATCTGCTTGAAGAGATAGGTAGTGGTGTCAACTTAGACACGGTCGAGACATTTGCCGGGTACATGCGTGATTTTGTCATCAACCATGTCCTGAAATGCAAACTGGAAAGTGAATGCATCGCGCCGGTCGGACCGAATACGGTCTATGACGAAATTAATCCCAGCTACGACGACCGTGTCGCCTTCGTCGTCGCTCTTGAGGAGCAAAGTCGTCGCATCAGAAACCAAGGGCGGACACCCATCATCATCGGCGGAATATCGTCCGCACATACTTACTTGAGTCCTTGGTCATGGAATGATGGGATATCCCAGCTTCCAGAGCATCTGACCTTATCAACCATTCCCGTGCATAATGGAAAATTCCAGGTCTACTCTCTGAATGACACTCCCGTTATCGAATTTAACGCAGACTTCGATAAATACTATGTCGTCCCCGAAGACATGGTAGCAACGCTGAAGGTCTACGGCCATGACGCAAACTCTGCGGTGGCTATGTCCTACCGCGAAGTTCCCGACCCTGAGACTCTCAACATTGAGTTTTCCATCGTGGCTTCATTTTAGTTATATCCACCACGCCTTCTCGCACCACAGACTATTTAGATGCCCATGAAGATAGAAATCGCCCATCAGGGGCGATTTCTATTTCTCCACTTGTAGATGCACCGGGCACAGATGAAATCAATTTTCTAGCTGTCATTTTCAGCCACCTGGAATTATTCCTTCCTCTGCTTGCTCACCCGCTTTGGCTGTGACCGTACCCCAGAATTAGTAGCGGTCTAAAGTGGAAATTTCCGGCGCGTGGCGGCATTCGGACGAGAGTGGAAGGTGGGTCAAATGGAGAAGGTCAAATCTGCGGTTAAATCAACACTCGGATACCATGCTGCCAAATGATGGCCCATGAGCACCATCATTTTCTGCTCGCGAGCTGAATACATGTCGCCGTGGCGGCGCACTATCAACTCGGCGCCACGCATGGAGAAGTCACGCGAGATCTCCGAGTAGTTAGCTAAATATCTAACAGAAACTGTATTGGCTCTTCGAGGGAGGATGAGCCTAACTTCAGCAGGCCGCTAGTTTTCACACCCAAAAGTCGAATAGATTGATCGAGAACGATTCTCTTAAGGCAGTTACCGGCGGCTCGTCTAATCTCTAAAGCATCTGCGGTTGCTGCTTTAAGTGTGGTGTCTCGGGTCACAGTGGAAAAGTCTTTGAAGCGTAATTTGACGCCTATTTTCTTGCAGACATAGCCTTTACGCTGGAGATCTGCCGCAACTTGTTCACAAAGCCTTGTAAAAAATCGCCCTAGTTCGTTCTTATCACGGGATGGGTGTAGATCACGTTCGAATGTTGTCTCCCGGCTCATTGATACCGGCTCAGTCTCTGTGACAACTGGTCGATCATCGAGGCCATGGGCTACCCGATGTAGCCATGCGCCGTAGCTTCGGCCAAAATTCTCGAGGAGCCACTCTTCACGGCAAGCGGCCAGCTGACCAATTGTTTGTATATTTAATGAGTCAAGCTTTTCGGCCGATTTGGGGCCGATGCCGTTGATTTTCCTAACGGACATCGGCCAAATTCGATTGGGGATATCCGCCATCGTAATGATGGTAAATCCATTTGGCTTTTGAATATCGGAACAAAGTTTCGCGAGAAGTTTGTTCGGGGCGATTCCCACTGAGCATGTGAGTTGGGTCTTATCGAAGACCGATGCTCTAAACACATCAGCAATTTCCTCCGAACTCGCTTCAAGTGCGGAAATGTCCGAGTAGATTTCATCGATACCTACATCCTGGATGATGGGACTTATGGCTCTTATCGCATCTTTGAATTGTCGCGAATATTGCCGATAAAGATCAAAGTTGACAGGGAGCAAAATTGCCTCTGGAGCCAAGCGCGCAGCTTTCATTGTTGGCATACCAGAATGCACACCCAGTGCCCGTGCTTCATAAGTTGCAGTCGTTAGAACACCTCGTCCGACGTAATCCTTCAGTCGTGCGAATTCACGTGCACCATCTTCACGCAGTTTGGGAGCATGTGTTTGCCGGCCAGCCACAACCATTGGGAGACCACGTAGTTCTGGATAGCGAGAAAGTTCGCAGGACGCAAAAAAAGCATCCATATCGATATGAGCTATGCGCCGCGCAGTAGACATGATCTTCATTATTCCAATTGGTCGAAATGCAGTACAGAGTCACCTTTAAGAATCGGCGGTACACAAAATGTGATTCGTCATGGAAATGTATTTGCATTGCATTTCTATAGTGACAACATTTCAGGTGTTTAGTTTATGCTGGTAGCGTAAGTTAAATACCTTATTATTATTGTTACGCTGCTAGGATTACTTTACTTTGTAAAAGGCCAGCATTTTGTTAGGGGCCACACCGACGGAGCAGGTCAGGGCGGTAGCCGCATGCACCGCATCCTTGATCTGGCGCGCGACCTCATGCGCGGTATCGGGCCACGCAGAAAGATCGATGTAGATCTCATCGATGCCGCGATCCTCGATCAGCGGGGCGATGCTGCGCACCGCTTCCTTGAACAGGCGCGAATACTTGCGATAGGCCTCGAAGTCGGTCGGCAGCAGGATCGCGTCCGGTGCCAACTGGGCCGCCTTCATGATGCCCATGGCCGAGAACACGCCCAGCGCGCGCGCCTCATAGGTGGAGGTGGTGACCACCCCGCGCCCGGCGTAATCGCGCATGCGGAAATACTGGCGCGTGCCGTCGGGCAATTCCACCGGCCGCGTGGCCGAGCCGCCGCCGATGACCACGGCCTGGCCACGCAGGTCCGGATAGCGCAGCAGTTCCACCGAGGCATAGAAAGCATCCATGTCGAGGTGGGCGATGCGGCGTTCGTGGGCCATGGTGGTGCGGGCAGCGAAGAGAAAGCGTAAGCGTAAGCGGTGCGATCAGTAATGCGGCGGCTTCTCGTTGGCGGCCGCGCGGTCCTGGCTGGTGTCGGACAATTCCTTGAAGCGCTTGGCCAGGGCATGCAGCAGCATGTCCAGTTCCTCGATCTTCTTTTCCTGGCGATAGACGGTCTGGTTCAGTTCGTCCAGCAGGTGTTCCTGATGGGCAATCTTCATTTCCAGGTCGATGAGGCGGTCGTCTTGGGTCACTTGTGTTCTTCCTTGGAGGTGTTGCTCAGACTGGCGGCACGGTCGTCGCTGATGAGCCAGTGCAGGACACCAGCCGCCGCGGCGCGGCCGGTGGCAAAGCAGGCGGTGAGCAGGTAGCCGCCGGTGGGCGCTTCCCAGTCCAGCATCTCGCCGGCGCAGAATACGCCCGGCAGGGCGCGCAGCATCAGCGCATCATCGAGCGCCTCGAAGCTCACGCCCCCGGCGCTGCTGATGGCTTCGGCGATGGGGCGCGGGCGTAGCACCGTCAGCGGTAGAGCCTTGATGGTGCGCGCCAGCTTGCCCATGTCGGCGAAGTCGTCCTTGCTGACCAGCTCGCGCAACAGTCCGGCCTTCACGCCCTTGAGATGCAGGCGGCTTTGCAGGTGGCTGGAGAGCGAACGCGCACCGCGCGGGTGGGCCAGTTCGGCTTCCACTTTTTCCAGCGGCCAGTCGGGCAGCAGGTCCAGGTACAGGCGCGCCGAGCCTTCTGCGGTGATGGTGTCGCGCAAGGCCGAGGACATCGCGTAGACCAGGCTGCCTTCGATGCCGTCGGCGGTGATGATGAATTCGCCGCGGCGATTCTGCACGCCGCCGCTGGGCAGCGCCGTGCTGGCCACCACCGGCTTGACCGGTTCGCCCGCGAAGCGGCTGCGGAAATGTTCGCTCCAGTCCAGCTCGAAGCCGCAGTTGGACGGCAGCAGCGGGGCGACTTCCACCTGACGGGTTTGCAGCAGCGGCACCCAGCTGCCATCCGAGCCCAGGCGCGGCCAGCTGGCCCCGCCCAGTGCCAGCACCACGGCATCGGCCTGGACATCGGTGTGGCCATCAGGATGGGCAAAGCGCAATGCGCCGTCTTCCTGCCAGCCCAGCCAGCGATGGCGCATGTGGAAGCGCACGCCGGCCTCGCGCAGGCGATGCAGCCAGGCGCGCAAGAGCGGTGCGGCTTTCATCTCGCGCGGGAAGACGCGGCCGGAGCTGCCCACGAAGGTCTCTATGCCCAGGGCGTGTATCCATGCGCGCAACTGGTCGGCATCGAAGCGGCGCACGAAGGGCGCCACCTGTTCACGGCGATTGCCGTAGCGAGGCAGGAAGTCGGGTTGCGGTTCGGAGTGCGTGATGTTCATGCCGCCGCGTCCGGCCAGCAGGAATTTGCGACCGGCCGAGGGCATGGCGTCGTAGACGTCCACGGCGGCGCCTTGTGCGGCCAGGACTTCGGCGGCCATCAGGCCGGCCGGACCGGCGCCGATCACGGCCACGCGGCGACTGCCGGGAGCGAGTTGGGGAAGAGTGTGCATCGATGTCATGCGCGGCATGATACCGCCCGCTTGCCACTAGCGCACGTCATCCCTGCGTTCAGCGGCGATGCGGGGTGCTGTATTTGTTTTCCAGTCGCGCCACCACCAGTGCCAGGCAGATGGTCATGGAGAAATACAGGATGGAAATGGTGATGTACGGTTCCCAGTAACGGGCATAGGTGCCCGCCACCGTGCGCGCGGCATAGGCCAGTTCGGCCAGGCCGATGGCCGAGACCAGCGAGGAATCCTTGAGCAGCGTGATGGCTTCGTTGCCCAGCGGCGGCAGCATGCGGCGAAACGCCTGCGGCAGCACCACGTAGCGCATGGTCAGGCCATAGTTCATGCCCAGGCTGGCCGCAGCATAGGACTGGCCGCGCTCGATGGACTGGATGCCGGCGCGGAAGATCTCGGAGATGTAGGCGCCGGCATTGAGCGACAGCGCCACCGTGCCCGAGAGGAAGGCACCGTAGTCCTGCTTGATGGTGCGTGCCAGTTCCCCGGTGATGAGCAGGCCGTGTTCCTGTTGCACCAGCAGTGGCATCACCGCGAAGTGGATCAGCATGATCTGCACGAACAGCGGCGTGCCCCGGAAGAAGGCGACGTAGAAGCCGGCCAGCCAGCGCAGCACCTTCAGCGGCCACTTCCAGGGGCCGTGCGGCATCTCGGCCAGGCGCAGCATGCCCACCAGCAAGCCGATCACGGTACCGATCAGGATACTGATCAGCGACACCTGCAAGGTCATGAGAACGCCCTTGGCGAACAGCGGCGCGTAGCCTTGGATGATGCTCCAGCGGAAATCCATGTCGGACTCGATTGGTGATTGGAAAAATCAGTTTCTGGAAGGACAGGACGGCGGCAAACTGCCGCCGTCGCCGGGGAGGTGCTGCCGACAGTCTGCGGACGGCGCTTACTTGCCGAAGTAGTGTGCGCTGATGGCGGCGAAGCTGCCATCGGCCTTCATTTCGGCCAGGGCCTTGTTGATCTTGGCCAGCAGTTCCGGATCATCCTTGCGCACGGCGATGCCGTAGTCTTCCTTGGGGAAGCTTGGATCGGTGACGGTACGCAGCTTGCTGTTGGGGTTGTTGGCGATGTAGTTCTTGACCACCGGTTCATCGGCCACGACGGCATCGACGCCGCCGTTTTCCAGTTCCTTCAGGGCCAGCGGGGTGGAGTCGAAGCGCTTGATCTTGGCGCTGTTCTTGCCCAGCACCTGCTGCACCAGTTCGTCGCCGGAGGTGGCGCTCTGGGTGCCCACGGTCAGGGGCTTCAGGTCTTCCATCTTGCTGACCTTGGATTCTGCGGCCGGCAGGGCGATGGTCTGGGTGGCCACGAAGTAGGGATCGGAGAAGGCCACCGACTTCTTGCGTTCATCGGTGATGGTGATGGCCGAGATCAGCAGGTCGCGGTCACCTTGGGCGAGGAAATTGAAGAAGCCTTCGAAGGGCGTGGGCACGAACTTGACTTCGATGCCGATCTTCTTGGCCAGGGCCTTCATGACGTCGATGTCGAAGCCAACCACTTCCTTCTGTTCGTTTTCGGAGGAGAAGGGGGCGTAGGCCGATTCCACGCCGACCACGTAGACGCGGGCGGCAGCGGCTTGCGGTGCAGGGGCAGCGGCGCTCTTGTCTTCCTGCTTGCCGCAGGCGGCCAGGCCCAGCATGCCGACGAAGCCGGCGGTCAGCGCCAGCGTACGGGCGTGGCGGGAGAACATCTTGATCATTGCTTGATTTCCTTGTCTGGAATGGTTGGGGCAACAGGGGCAGGCGAGCGGGTAGCGCGGCGGGCGGTGTTGCTTGTGTGAAACTCGGGGATTTTTTTGCAGGCGGCATTGTAAACCGCCCGGGGGTGATGGCGGGCAATGGTGCGTCAAAAAGGGGGAGGAAATGGCGCAAAGCGTGGTGTCGGTGCAATTTTCAGGGCGGATATGCGCAAATGTTGCCCTGCTCCGGACAGGCGGCGCTGGCTGTCAGCCATAGGAGGCCGTGGCCAGACTGGAAATGAGGCTGCACCCGCAGGCAGCACGATGCCCTTGCAGGGCGACCATGCGATCACCGATCAGCCAGGTCGGCGCCCCCTCGATGATCGGATTGGTACCATGCCCTTCCTTGGGACAACTGACCAGGTCACCGACGCGGGCAATGCCGATGCCGTGGAGGGTGTGGGTGCGAGAGGCGGAGATCACTTTGCCGCCATGGGAAGTGGAGTCGCCGAGACGGATGATGGGTAGTGGCATGCGTGGCTTTCTTGAAGGAGGGGAACACGATCAGAATGCGCCGGGGCGTGTGCGTAGTGTGCGAATCACCTTGTCCCACAGGTGGATGGCTTCGGCTTCGCTCAGGCTGGGGGCAAGGATGGGCGGTGGATAGGCATGCTCGTTCGGGTCCTTGGGATCAGGTTCGGGTTTGCGTTTGCCGACATTCATTTCTACCTCGATCATCGGGTTGCTGATGCCTTTTCCGTGGCGCGCATCTTCGTAGAGGAAGCGGAGGGTGGGAATCTTGGTGTGTTCATCCGGGGTCATATAGAGCACTTCCTGTCCGGGCAGCTCGTGATAAAGCCTGCCGCTTCTGATGAGGCGACCGTCGCCCGTCTTCCAGATGGGCGCAAGGAACTTCATCCGGTCCAGCAGAGTGTCAGCATCGCGCGGACCGGATAAGGTCGCTAACGTGAAATACACATCGTCGACGTCCTTCAGATGATAGAAGAAGCGCAGACTTTCGTCGCTTGAAGCGGGGCCCGTGACAAAGCCGTTGAGGATGCAGGTGCCCTAGCCCGAGGGGATTTCGTCGCCACGGGGTTGGGTGCGATGGTAGACCTTGAGCAGGGCGGCCAGTTTTTCGGGGGTGGTGGTTGGTATTGGGCCGTTAGGATATTCTTCGTTTGAATAACTCATATCCCGGGCGGCGATGTGCATTTTGATTTGATATCCATCACGCCAATCCATGAGCTCAAGGATGCGGAACATATTGCTGAAATGATTCTCGGCACGATCAAAAATTACACCTCGTCCATTTGGGAGAGTGATGGTTTCCTTGAGCGTTGCGGTCTTTGGTTCGCGCAGAAGGATTCCCGACTCGAGCACCCTTTTTCTTGTGTTTAGCGCCAGGTGGAAATCTGCCTCTGAGAGTGCTTTGATATCGATGGTCACCCCATCGATATCTTGCCCTCCTTGGGTATTGAGGACGAAACTTTCTGGCAAGTCAATCAGATAGCGTCCAAAACATCTCGGAATCATTTTCTCCGTAATGGCATTCATCTTCTGTGTTTCCTTCGCATTGAGTTTCGGGATTCCGGATTGGCATGAAAAAAACGTAAACGCGATCAATGCGAGCAGCACGCCAGAGGAACCCAGATATTTATTCCGCATGAATTTATTCATTCGTAATCCAGAGATGTGCCTTTGATCGCCTGGGCGATCTGAACGATGGAGCGGAGAGTGAACTCCCTCGCCATGGCTGAATCTTTATAAGCCGGTTCATGGCCAACTGAAACCCGAAGCATTGATTTGATGCCGGTATGTTCTTTGGGCGCGATGCCAGAGCGATGGGGAACAGTTCCGTCACCCTCTTCGTCGGGCTCGCTGATCCGGAACACTTCATTAGGTACAGTTTGTCCTGCGCTCATTCCGGGATAGAGCGCGGTCCTTGTTTCCCCCAATTCACCGTAGAAGTGAGGTTTTGCATTGAATACGTCTTTCTCCGGTCGCGGGAGAGGTGGACGTCTGATTGACTGGAACGTTGTTCGCCAACATACCGTCCCATAAGCTTTAAACTCACGATCGCTACCGAAAAACGCGTAGGTGTTGTGATGATATTTTTCTTTAATCGCATGGTGAAAGTCTTTGATCTTTCCGTGAATGAGCGCCGAGAAACCAGCCCAGTCGGCATCGATTTCCCGCTGCTCCCTCGGAGGGCTCTTCGATGGGCGCGGATTGATCAGATAATCCTCGCACATGCTCCACCATCGTCCACGGACGGTGTAGATCTCGTTGTACGGGTCGTTATTGCGCGGCAGACTGATGACGGTGCTCCCATCATCAATCTTGAGCCAGCCATTTCCATATTCCGGCGTTGGCAGCAGCTGTAAAGGTCCCGGTGCGCTGGATAACACCGCAGTCATTTCTGCGGCATCTTCTCCCAATACCTTGTGCCTGCTGCGCAAAACTGTAAGCACCGGTGTACTCATACATCTCCAGCTGTGCGGGCAGCTGGCCGTATTCGGGCATCACCTGTTCTTCGGCCTCCTTCTGCATGCGAGGCGATTTGTAGTCGTCGCTGCGGCCCCGCCATGTCTTGGAGGAAAGCGTGCGGCTGGCGCTCCAATGGAGGATCTTGTCCAGCTCATCGCGGGGGGCTGCACCGTGGAAGGCGATGCCTTGCTGGGGCAAGCCGGGCAGGCTCCACGTATTGTCGGTGATGACCAGGACGTGGCCGTTGCCATCTTCCCGCTGTTCGTGATGGGCGAACCAGCCTTCTTCTTCCATCAGGCGCTGGACGAAATGCCAGTCGGTTTCGTACTGGGTGCAATAGGATCGCGGGACATAAGTTCGTTCAAGTGCGAAACGGTAATGGCCACGTGCTTGCGGATGGTTGTTGAAGACGTCGGCGAGAATGTCCTCGGTCCTCTTGTCCTGCCAGATTCGGGCATCCTTGCGAAAGCGCAGGAAATGCAGCCACGAAGAGAACGAGAGCTGGCAGAAATCGAGTCCGCCGTCACTGCCCAGGCGCTTTGCAGTATGCACGTAGCCATGCCAGGGCAGGATCTCGCCCTCATGCTGCCGGATCCACAGCGTGACTGGCTGCGCAATCAACTGTTCCAGCGCAATGCCGGTATGCGTGCTCAGCAGATCGATGGTAACTTCGTAGCCTTCATTGAGTCGCTCGGTGGCGATCAGCCTTTGTGGCAAGAGGACGTCTGGCCCGAGTGGCGAGTCCAGTTGGAGCAGCCGGCGATGCTGCGTGAGATGCTGCGTGATGCGCGCTTGGGAGCGTGATGAATGATTCGGCGAGGGGGAGGGCATGCGATGCGGCTTCCAGAGAGAATTCGCGCATTCCGAAACATGCCAGTGAACAAACAGGAGAAAATCGCAGTACCTCTTGCGAAGTGAGCACACGCTCTGCTTGAATGAGGAAGTTCCGGATGCGGCCTATGCCCATGGACTCATCGATGCAGCAGAGGCCCCGAGCGACGAAGGCGACAGTCTCCGTTGCACGAGGTACTTTCTCAATGGAAGTAATTCGATTTTTTCGCCAAATCATTTTGGCAGTTTTGATTGGCAGTCAATCCGTTGTGAAGCAATGACTGTCAAGCGGATGGATGCAGCGGGATAAGGGAACCGGCCCTGTCAGTCCCCGATACGGCAGGTACTAACCTTGTTCCGGCGTATTGCGCGGCTTCTGCAACAAGGCCTTCAAATTGGCCAGCCGCGCCTGCGGCGTGATCTTCTCGCTCTCCTGCGGCACCGCTTCGCCTTCGTCCAGGCGCATCTCCTTGACGAAGCGCGAGATCTGGCAATCGATCACTTCCTTGGCGCGCTTGCGGCGCTTGCACCAGGACACGTGCAGCGAGCGCTGCGCGCGCGTGATGCCCACGTACATCAGACGACGCTCCTCTTCCACGCGCGCAGCGGCTTGTTCCGGTGGGGTATCCGGATCGCCCTTGTGCGGCAGGATGCCTTCCTCCACACCGACCAGGAACACGTGCGGAAACTCCAGTCCCTTGGAGGCATGCAGGGTCGACATGCGCACCGCATCCTGCTCTTCGTCGCGCCCTTCGAGCATGCTCATGAGCGCCACCATCTGGGTGATTTCCAGCAGGTTCTTCTCTTCGCCCTCGCCATCACGTCCACCGCAGGCGCGTTCCTTGAGCCAGTTGATGAAGTCGACCACGTTCTGCCAGCGCGCCTGCGCAGCGCGCTCCTCGAAGCTGTCGTAGAGGTAGAACTCGTAGTTGATGGCCTCCATCATGTCGTCCAGCACCTTGCCGGCCTCGGCGCCGCTGCCGGAGGGGCCGGGGCGGGTGGCGCGGGATTCCAGCGCATTGATGAAGTCGCAGAACTTGCGCAGCGGCAGCAGCTGGCGGTCGGTCAGCTTGTCTTCCAGTCCCCCCTTGTAGACCGCTTCGAACAAGGAACACTGCCACTGTCCGGCCAGCGTACCCAGCACTTCCAGCGTGGCCTGGCCCACGCCTCGGCGCGGCGTCGTGACGGCGCGGATGAAGGCCGGGTCATCATCCTGGTTGGCGATCAGACGCAGGTAGGCAATGATGTCCTTGATCTCGGCGCGGTCGAAGTAACTCTGGCCGCCCGACATCACGTACGGAATGCGTTCGCGCCGCAGCGATTTTTCCAGGATGCGCGCCTGGTGGTTGCCGCGATACAGGATGGCGTAATCGGCAAACTTGGCGCGCCGCTCGAAGCGATGCGCCGAGAGCGTGATGGCGATCTGGTCGGCTTCGGCTTCTTCATCATCCATCGCCATGACCGTGATCGGGTCGCCCAGCCCGTGCTCGGACCACAGGGTCTTGTCGAACAGCTTGGGATTGTTGGAGATCACCGCGTTGGCCGCCTGCAGGATGCGCGTGCTCGAACGATAGTTCTGCTCCAGCTTGATCAGGTGCAGGTTGGGAAAATCCACGCCCAGCAGTTTCAGGTTCTCGATGGTCGCGCCGCGCCAGGCATAGATGGCCTGGTCATCGTCGCCCACGGCGGTAAACATCGGCTTCTTGCCCACGCCGGTCACCAGCAGCTTGACCAGTTCGTACTGGCAGGTGTTGGTGTCCTGGTACTCATCGATCAACAGATAGCGCAGCTTGCGCTGCCAGCGGTCGCGCACTTCCTCGTTGCTGCGGAAGAGCTCCACCGGCAGACGGATCAGATCATCGAAATCGACCGCCTGGTAAGCCTTCAACGTGGCCACGTAGCTGCGGTAGATGCGCGCGGCCTGGGCTTCGTCTTCGGTGCGGGCATTCTTCTCGGCCAGGTCGGGGTCGATCAGGCCGTTCTTCCACAAGGAGATGGCATTCTGGATGCCACGGATGATGGCCTTGTCGGTAGTGACCGCCAGTTCTTGCACCAGGGAAAAACAATCGTCGCTGTCCATGATTGAAAAGCGATCCTTCAGCCCCAGATGCTTGGACTCCTGCCGCAGGATCTTCACGCCCAGGGAGTGAAAGGTCGACACCGTGAGGTGCTTGGCCTGCTTGGGATCCTTGAGCAGTTTGGCAATGCGCTCCTGCATTTCCAGCGCGGCCTTGTTGGTGAAGGTGAGCGCGGCGATGTTGCGCGATTCGTAGCCACAGTTTTCGATCAGGTGGGCGATCTTCTGCGTGATCACGCGGGTCTTGCCGGAACCTGCGCCGGCCAGCACCAGGCAAGGCCCGGCCATGTAGTGGACGGCTTCGCTTTGCGGCTTGTTCAGGCCGAAGGAGGGGGCGGACATACGGAGGCGATCGGCGTGGGCAGGAGAAGAAACGAGGCGCCATTGTAGCAGCCCGCCCGAGCCACCCGGCGGTGCCTGTGGGACAATGCCCGCATTGCCGGTGGCAACAACATCACGAGAGCAACCATGAAATTCAACCATCTCATCCAGATCAACGATCCGCTCAATGCGCTCATCGATCCTCTGAGCCGCGAGCAGCTCTGGCGCGGCCTGGTCCTGCGCGCAGAGTCCCCGCGCCTGTTCATGCCGCACCTGGACGACTGCCGCCTCTCCGAGAAGAGCCTGGACAGCGTGCGCCGCGAGCTGCGTTATGGCGAACTGGTCATCATCGACAAGGTCACCTACCTGCCGCAGATCCAGGTGCTCTATGAAGTGCCCGCGCAGGGCGAGATTGCGGCCTCGCGCATGAGCATGACCATCGAGGAACCGCAGACCGATGTACTCTTCGTGCGCTTCGAATATGACGATGGCAAGCCCGAGGATGTGACCGGCGAAGAAGCCTTCTACGACAACTTCCGTCGCTCGGCCTACCAGGAAGCCGATATCGATACGGTGCGCATCATCCGCGAGCTGACCCAGCGCGGCGAGCTGCATTGAAGAAACTGAACGAATTGCTTGCTTGCGTCAGGTTTCCTGAAGCCACAAAAAAGAGGCGCGATCCGCAAGGACCGCGCCTTTTTCTTCGGTGTCGGTATCGGGGCTTCAGGTTCAGGCCAGCAGGCGTCCCAGTGCACCATTGACCAGGGCCCCACCGATGATCAGCCAGGCGAACAGGATCGCACCCAGGATCATCGGCTTCATGCCGGCACTGCGCAGTGCCGAGAGGTGGGTGGACAGTCCCAGGGCCGCCATGGCCATGGCCAGCATCAGCGTATCGGCTTGCAGCACCAACTGGTTGACCTGGGCCGGCAGCGGGAAGAAGGAGTTCAATACCACCACACCGATGAAGGCAAAGGCGAACCACGGAATGGACAGCTTGCGGTGCTGATGCTGGTGACCGGAAAGGGACGGTGCCGCCTTCATCGACAGCATCAGCAGGAAGGGCGCCAGCATCATCACGCGGACCATCTTGGTGATGACGGCCACGTCGGCCGTGTGCTGGTCGATGGAGCGGGCCGCAGCCAGCACCTGTGCCACTTCATGGACGGTGGAACCGATGTAGACGCCGAAGTCCGGCAGCCGCAATCCCCACATCGCTTCGCCCTGCAGCGTGTAGAGCAGCGGATACAGGAAGATCGCCAGTGACCCGAAGATGACCACGGTCGAGACCGCCACCGTGACCTGCTCGCTGCGTGCGCGCAGTACCGGCTCGGTGGCCATGACGGCGGCGGCACCGCAGATGGAGCTGCCGGCACCGATGAGCAGCGCGGCTTCGCGATCCAGCTTCAACAGCTTGGTGCCGACCAGCCAGGCCAGACCGAAGGTGGACAGCAGCATGACGGCGTCGATCGCCACACCGGCCAGTCCCACGTGGGCGATGTCCTGGAAGGTCAGGCGAAAGCCGTAGAGGATGATGCCGGCGCGCAACAGGGTCTGCTTGGAGAAGCGCACGCCCTCGCCGCAGTATGCACCCAGGCGTGGATAGACGGTGTTGCCGATCACGATGCCCAGCACGATGGCCACCGTCAGCGCCGAGAAGCCGTGGCTCTGCAGCCAGCCGATGTCGCCCAGGCGCATGGCGGCCCAGGCCACGGCGCCCGAAAGCGCCAGCCCGGCGGCGGCGGGATGCAGGGGGGATGTCTGGATGGCGGTACGCATGAGGCTCTCCAAAAAGGTCGTTGCTGTCGATGGAGTGCACTGTACGCGTCGTGCAATTAAAAGAAAAACGAGTTATTTTGCTAATATCTACCTGTTCAATGGGTTGATGGCGGGCCGGCCTCTGCGCGCTCCCGGCCGTCGGGAATCATGAAAGGAGTCATCGATGCGGATCACCTTGCGGCAATTGCAGATTTTCCTGGCCGTGGCCCAGTCCGGTTCGACCACGGCGGCGGCCGGGCTGGTGGCGCTGTCGCAGTCGGCCGCCAGTGCGGCATTGAACGAGCTGGAGAGTCTGCTGGGCGTGCAGCTCTTTGATCGCGTCGGCAAGCGGCTGGTGTTGAACGACAGTGGCCGTCAGTTGCTGCCCCAGGCGCGCCACATGCTGGACGCGGCACAGACCATCGAGCGTCAGTTCAGCGATCCGGCGGCCGGCAGCGATCTGCATCTGGGGGCCTCCACGACCATCGGCAGCTATCTGCTGCCGGCCATGATCGCCGCCTACCGGCGCGTGCATGCCGGTGCGCGGGTGCGGGCGCTGGTGGCCAATACGGCCGATATCGTGGCGGCGGTGGTCAATTTCGAGGTGGATGCGGGATTGATCGAAGGCCCCTGCCACGCCGATGATGTGCAGGTGGAGCCGTGGATGACCGATGAACTGATCGTGGTCGCCGCCCCCAGGCATCCCCTTGTCCGCGCGCGCCGCAAGATCACCTTGAAGATGCTGCGCCAGGCCGACTGGCTGCTGCGCGAGGCCGGGTCCGGCACGCGCGAGGCGGTCGAGCATGCGCTCATTCCCTACCTGCATTACCTGCCCTCGTCGTTCGAGTTCGGCAATTCGGAAGCCATCAAGCGCGCCACCGCCGAAGGGCTGGGCATCAGCTGCCTGTCACGCTCGGTGGTGGAAGACCTGATCGAATCGAGGAAGCTGGTCGAACTGGACACGCCCCTGCCGACCTTGCGCCGGCATTTCTACATGGTGGTCAGCCGTCACCGGGCGCCGTCGCCCAGCCTGACGGCGCTGCTGTCGTTCTGCCGCGACTGGGCGCAGCGGCAGGCGCCGCGCTGAAGGGCGGAACCTGCTCACTACCGGGATCAGATCGGTTCGAACACGCCGGCGCTGCGGTTCTTGGCGACCTTGTTCCAGGCGAAGATGCGGCCATTCATCGCCACATACACGCCCGGAGGCAGCACCTGGGCCACGCCGCAGGCAAAGCCGAAGTTGAAGAAGGCGTCGGAGTTGGCGATCTCGTAGGGGATCATGGCGCCGGTCAGCACCACGGTCTTGTCGGTCAGCGCCGGGCCCAGCACCTGGGCGGTCTGCTGCATGGTGTCAGTGCCGTGGATGATGACGATGGCCTGCTGTGTCGAGGCCTGGCAGGCTTGCAGCACGCGCTGGCGGTCGCCGTCCTGCATCTCCAGCGAATCCAGCAGGCGCAGGGTTTCCAGGGAGACGTCGGTGGTGATGCGGGCACGGGCGATGACGTCCGGCAAATGGCTTTCACTGAAGCCAAGCTGGCCGGCGATTTCGTCGTAGTGCTTGTCGAAGGTGCCGCCGGTGGCGATGATGCGCAGGCTCATGGGTTCCTATCTTCCAACTGGTCAAAAATGTTCACATCGCGGGATAAGCAAGATGCGCTCCCGGACGCCGCGTGCCAGCCGCTTCGCCCCGGATAGCCGCCGCAATGGCCGCTGGCAGGCGCTATCTTACACGCAGGAAGCTTCATTTATGCTGGGAGACAGGTCGGCCCGGAGCGATTTTCTCAGGACATTTATAATGGACCGGATATGAAACCTCTGGCACCCGGCACCGTCATCTTCCACCGCCATCGCGGCTATGGCGTGATCGTGCTCGTCAACCTGATGACGGGCTGGATTTCTGCGCGCTTCGGCAGCGAGGTGCGTACGCTCGATCTGAACCTGTCCTCGGACGAAGTGCAGCACGCCGATGGCACGCCCATCCTGTTCCGTCGCGCCCCGCCGGACCGCATGCCGCATGCGCGCCTGATGGCCATGGTGCGCGAGCTGCATCGTGCCGGTTACCAGCGCCTGTATCTGTACAGCTGGCCCAAGCCGTCCGGACTGCACTGGCGCTGGCATCTCTTCAGCGGCCCGCGCAACTGGATCGAACGGCCCTGGCGCGAGGGCTGGTATGGCTCGGGGGCCGATTACAACTTCAATCCGGTGATGGGCTGGGGAGATGGGCCCTCCTCGTCACCCGAGGAACTGGCACGCCTGCTGGCTCAGTTCGACCCGCAAGGACTGGCCCAGGCGCTGGGCGAGGACGAGGCCCACGCCAGCTGGTTCGAACTGGTCTGCGCCACGCTCCTGCCGGATTACGCCTTCAGCCTCGGCTGGCACAGCAACGGCAGCATCCCGGAACACCTGCCGGTGATCCCGATCCGGCGCAATGTTCCCGAATACGCCGGTCCGCCGCTACCCTGGCCGCCGGGTTGGCGGCACCTGTGGAAGCGCGCCGGACCGATGCCCCAGCTGACCTATGACCCGCCGGTCAAAACCATTCACCGCATCACCCCAGAGCCTCAGGATTGAGGACGTTCCTGGGCGACCCGGCGGCGTAGTCGACGATGTTCTGGAAGGCCGCGCGGAAATAAAGTTCATATCCGTCTTTTTCCACATAGCCCAGGTGCGGGGCGGCCACCACGTTGTCCATCTTCAGCAGCGCTGAATCCACCGGCAGCGGTTCGCGCTCGAAGACATCGAGCGCGGCCAGCCCGGGGCGGCCGGCTTGCAGGGCCGCTTCCAGCGCATCGGCCTCGACCAGTTCGGCACGGCTGGTGTTGACGAAGCAGGCGGTCGGCTTCATGCGGGCCAGGTCGCTGGCCTTGACGATGCCGCGTGTGGCGTCGTTCAAGCGCAGGTGCAGGCTCAGCACGTCAGCCTGGGCGAAGAAATCCTCCTTGCTGGCGGCGGTCTGCAGGCCATCCTTGATGGCTTGTTCGCGGCTGGCCTCGCGTCCCCACACCACCACCTGCATGCCGAAGGCGCGGCCATAGCCGGCCACCAGGCGTCCGATCTTGCCGTAGCCCCAGATGCCCAGGGTGCGCCCCTTCAGGGCGGTACCGATCAGGTTGTGATGCGGCGTCGGCGAGACCTGTTGCCAGGCTCCTGCACGCAGGGCGCTGCAGTATTGCGGCACGCGGCGCATGGCGGCCATGATGAGGGCCCAGGTCAATTCGGCCGGTGCGGTGGGGTCGCCCACCCCTTCGACGATGGCGATGCCGCGCTCGGTGGCGGCGGCCACGTCGACATGGCCGCTGACCTTGCCGGTCTGGGAAATCAGTTTGAGCAGGGGGAGCTTTTCCAGCAGGGGTTGGGTGAGGGCGGTGCGTTCGCGGATCAGCACCACGGCGTCAAACGGTGCCAGCCGCGCGGCCAGTTGCCCGATGCCGCGCACGGTGTTGGTGAAGACCTTGACGTCGTGGCCGTCGAGCAGGCCAAAGCAATCGAGGTGGCGCACGGCATCCTGGTAGTCGTCGAGGATGGCGATTTTCATGGGAAGTCTCCTGGCACTCTTGAGGGGCGGTCGTCGGCCACGGGTGTGGCTGGCGTGGGCGTCCATCATAAAGCGATTGCCGAGATTCGGCACGGGCGGAATTGCTGATGCCGCCCTTGCGCGTCAAAAAGCTCGCATATTGATGGGGGACGTCCGACCAGGAGGGGGTGGGGCTCCTCGGGGGCCGCCGCACGGGGCCGGCGGCGGCATCATCCAGCAGATGTCGGTGACCCTCGATCCGGCCCTGTAGGAGGGCAGCCTGGTGCCGGTGCTGCCCGAATGGCAAGTGCCCGGTCCGGACATCGTGGCGCTTTACCAGCCGACACGCCGGGAGACGGCCAAGGTGAAAGTTTTCGTCGCCTTTTTACAGGAGATATTCACGGTGTGAATGGCTGATCTGCCGCAATGCCGCGCAAATCCAGTATTCATGCGGATTGTCCTGGAATTGCTGTTATGCGGCACAGTAATGAAAAAACAGAATTTTTTTGATTTGTAATTACCTACTACATAACTCGGGTATTTTTCGCTACAAATTTGCGTAAATTCCGTTTTATCGGGGTACAATCGCTGCCACTTTCCTGCACTCTCGACTGTCGAAGAGTGAGCAAAACCCGCCGCCAGCAAGGGGGCGGGCAGGGTGACCGGGCTCTCTGAGCCGGACGCCATCGACAAGACCGCCGTACTGCCGACTGGCGTGTGCATCCCGCCGGCTCCGTGCAACGACGATCCTGCCGTGCCAACCGAATTCATCAACTTGTGGCATTGGAGGTAGCATATGAACCAACCCCTCATGGCAGGCATTCCCGCAGTCAATGCGCCCGCCTGCGTCAAACACCAGAAACTGATCAACTGGGTCGCCGAAATCGCCGCGCTGACCAAGCCGGCTCGCATTTACTGGTGCGATGGTTCGCAGGAAGAATACGACCGCCTGTGCGCGGAAATGGTTGCCGCCGGCACCATGAAGAAGCTCAACGAAGCCAAGCGTCCCAACAGCTACCTGGCCTGTTCCGATCCGTCGGATGTGGCGCGCGTGGAAGACCGCACCTTCATCTGCTCCAGGAACAAGGAAGACGCCGGCCCGACCAACAACTGGACCGATCCGGCCGAGATGCGCCAGACCTTGAATGGTCTCTTCGACGGCTGCATGGCCGGCCGCACCCTGTACGTGGTGCCGTTCTCGATGGGTCCGCTGGGTTCGCCCATCGCGCACATTGGCGTGGAACTGTCGGACTCGCCCTATGTGGCGGTGAACATGCGCATCATGACCCGCATGGGCAAAGCCGTGTACGACGTGCTGGGCAGCGATGGCGAGTTCGTGCCTTGCGTGCACACCGTGGGCGCGCCGCTGGCGGCTGGTCAGAAGGATGTGGCCTGGCCGTGCAATGCCACCAAATACATCGTCCACTATCCGGAAACCCGCGAGATCTGGTCCTACGGTTCGGGCTACGGCGGCAACGCGCTGTTGGGCAAGAAGTGCTTCGCCCTGCGCATCGCCTCCACCATGGGGCGCGCCCAGGGCTGGCTGGCCGAGCACATGCTGATCCTGGGTGTGGAATCCCCGGAAGGCAAGAAGCACTACGTGGCAGCGGCCTTCCCCTCGGCCTGCGGCAAGACCAACTTCGCCATGCTGATCCCGCCCAAGGCCTTCGGCGGCTGGAAGGTCACCACCATCGGTGACGACATCGCCTGGATCAAGCCGGGTGCCGATGGCCGCCTGTATGCCATCAACCCGGAAGCCGGCTATTTCGGCGTGGCCCCGGGCACCAACGAAAAGAGCAACTACAACTGCATGGCCTCGGTGTCGGCCAATACCATCTTCACCAACGTGGCGCTGACCGATGATGGCGATGTCTGGTGGGAAGGCATGACCAAGGAAGCGCCGGCGCACCTGATCGACTGGCAGGGCAAGGACTGGACCCCGGAAATCGGCAAGGAAACCGGCCGCAAGGCAGCGCACCCGAACGCCCGCTTCACCGTCGCAGCCACCCAGAACCCGGTGATCGATCCGGCCTGGGACGATCCGGCCGGCGTGCCGATCTCGGCCTTCATCTTCGGTGGCCGTCGTTCCACCACCGTGCCGCTGGTGACTGAAGCCCGCAACTGGGTTGAAGGCGTCTACATGGCTGCCACCATGGGTTCCGAAACCACCGCTGCGGCCGTCGGCCAGCAGGGCGTGGTGCGCCGCGATCCGTTCGCCATGCTGCCGTTCGCCGGTTACAACATGAGCGAATACTTCCAGCACTGGCTGGACATCGGCAAGAAGATCGCTGCTTCGCCCGCCGAGCTGCCCAAGATCTACTGCGTGAACTGGTTCCGCACCGATGCCGATGGCAAGTTCGTCTGGCCCGGCTTCGGCGACAACATGCGCGTGCTGAAGTGGATGCTGGACCGCATCGAGGATCCGCAGGGCGTCAAGACCGGCGGTGTCGAGCACCTCTTCGGCATCACCCCGCGTTTCGAGGATCTGCAATGGGAAGGCCTGGACTTCAGCGCCGAACAGTTCACCACCATCACCTCCATCGACAAGGCCGCCTGGGTCAAGGAACTGGAGCTGCATGCGGAACTGTTCGACAAGCTCAAGCACAAGCTGCCGGCTGAACTGCAGGGTGTAAAGGACAAGCTGGAGAAGAAGCTGGCAGCCTAAGCTGACCGGTTCGGAGAAGACAGGAAGCGCCTGCCGCAGTGATGCGGCGGGCGTTTTCTTTTTTGGGGGTGGCGGATGGTCATGTTTTGAAATAATCCAATAGTGAAATGACGACCGCCGAATTCGAGACCGGGGAGATGTTTCGGTCGCTCCAGCTTTCACTGGCGCATTCTCTTTTACGATCCTTGACCTGGTTTGCTGCATCGGGCAGCAGCGATTTTCCACACCGGAGTCAAGCTAAATGAGTTATTTCGTGAAAATGCCGATGGGGCTGCTTGGGCCTGCAGGAGAACTTGCATGAGCCGCGCCTTTGTCGTCATGGGAGACAAGACCACGCATGGCGGGACGGTTATCAGTGCCGATCTCACCAGCTACCTCCATGGCAAGGCGATGGCCAGGGTGGGCGACAAGGTGGTCTGCCCCCGTTGCAAGGGCATCTTCGCCATTAATTCTGGGGCACCGGACATGGTAGATGGCGAGGGACGGGGTTATGCAAGGCATCTGGATAGCACCGATTGCGGTGCGCGTTTGATCGCCAGCCAAGGCACCACAACATGGTCTGACGAATCGTCACTCCCAGAAAGCGGGGACGGATACGGGGAGCCGAAGAACGGCTTGGAGATCGCCGTCTCTACCGGTTCGGGTATCTGCCTGGATTGCCTGCGCAAGGCGGCGCACTTTGGGAGCCCTGTGGTCATCCGGGAGTGACAATGGACGACGTCTACGTGCGCTGGACACAGATCAAACAGAGCTCGCCCGCATGGCGGCTCTATGCTCTTGTCGATGGCTTGCAGTACCAGAGTCAGCTGGGCAAACGGATAGCGCCAGGTTCTGGCCGCCAATCCTTGTTCGCGGGAACGGCGGACGCGCTGCTAGCCCATGCCGGTCCTTGGCTGGTGGACGCCGCCTTGATGGGCGAGCCGATGCGCTCCGAACTGGTGGCCCTGGAGCGCAGCGTCCCATCAGTTGCCTGGCTGATCGCATCGCAGGATCTGGCCGGCCTTGCGCAACTACTGCAGTTGCGACTCGACATCACGCTGTCCGATGGCCGTACCGGCTTGTTGCGGTTTTGGGATCCGCGTGTATTGGTCAGCCTGGCGCGCACGCTCGACGCGCCACAGCGGGAAGACCTCTTCGGTCATGTGCTTGAATGGCACATGCTGCATGAAGGCAGGCGCGTACGGATCGGGAGGCAGGATGCTCACGCTGACTGAGGCGCAGTGGCTTGCCTTGCAACACGACGAAGCGCGCCGGTTCGTGGCGGCCGTTTGTGATGAATTCCTGATGCTTCGTCCCGAGATCTCTGCACCGCAAGAACGTGCATTGGTATTGGCGAGGATGCAGCAGGGTTACGACTATGCCGCACATGCCGGATTTTCAAGTACACCGCATGTCGTGCGCCTGATGTACCTCTGGGCTGACGCACCGAATCTTCATCAAGATCCGCTGTTGGAACGCTATTTCCGTCGGCCCGGCGCGACACCTGAGCAACGGCTGGACGATCTCGATGCGATACTGCAATTTCATCTCAAGGAGAAGGGTTGATGGCTGCTGCGGCGATACCAGTCATTGAAGCCGTAGGTGTACGTGTCCTGGCCGCCCTTGGCGTGAGTGGCCTCGCCGGTGCGGCTGATGAGGCTGCAAGGAGGGCGGCGAGGAAAAAACAGGAGGAAGCCGAGAGGGCCAAGGCGATGCCAATTGCGCGCGCGGAGTCAACCAGCAAAGCGCGAAGGAGTTGCAGAGATTGCCCGGCAGACCAGGGAAAAGTCATGAGGCGTACTTTTCCTGTTCGCTATGATTGGGTTGATTACCAGGCCAGGATAGGTGGGATGTCCAATGGTCCGAACTTCATCGATGAATGGGAGTTCAATGACAGGGATTTTGATGGTTTCGTTTCGGCAGAATGCCTGCTCAAGGAAGCAAAAGGCGGATATGACAGATTCTTTGACGAATGGGGCCGTCCGAAGAAATGGTGGGCCTACAACGTGGATGAAATGATCGAGAAAATACTCGATCAGAGCAAGGATGCAGTACCAAGGCCACCCGTCCGACTGGCGTGGTTCTGGCAGGAGCCGCTCAGTTATCGCTATTTTTCAAAAATTCTTGGTCCAGTTGTGCCCGATGTCCCTCATTACTTCTTGCCATGAAAACGACCCCGCCATTGAGTGTCATGTTTCGCGCACATTTCAGCGCTGCTCAGGATTTTTCCGTTTCTCCGACTGATGATATGAGAAGGTTCTTTGAATTGCGCCAGCATGTGCGGCAATTCTCACCCGCACTACAGGATTGGTTCCTGGGTGGTGAAAGTAAGGAAAATGCGTTGCTGTATTCGGCATTCGACGAAAGCGGCCCTAGTACGGAGATATTGGCTGTATTGACCGCAAGGCGGCAGAGTAAGAACGTCAATGCTCTTTCGCGCGTCATCGGTCTTTGGAACGGTGAAGAAGGCATCGACGGTGCCACAATGGGCGGCGTGGTGCGACCGTGGCCTGAGCCGAGCATCGTGCATTTTGAAACAGAATGCATCGATTTCCAGGATTTTTCGTGCGTGTCGAGCACCGTCAGAAAAATGATTGATATATGGCGACCCAAGTTCGTATCCGTTGAGCCGACTTTTTACGAATCGGTTTTCAAGGACCGCCCCGGCGTGGGCTGGATGCTCTACCTGCCGCATAGCCTTACCGCAAGGCAAGTCCCCGAAGCCCGTGCGCTGTTGCCTGTCATAGGCAAAGACGAAAAGAATAAAGAAAGACAATTGGGCACGATCGTCGTCTCTGTAACGGATGCAGCATTCTCCGACCAGAACCCTGAGCATCTGGAAATTGCCCACTCCATCGAAATCCGGCTTGTGGATCAAGACTTGCTGCCGCGGTTCGCTGATCTGTGAGGTGGCGCTTCTCCTGAATGCTCACCCGGGCATCAGCAAGGTCAGCGGCATGAGCGCCGCCCGCAATGCCTCCGGCAACGCCACCGGCCTGCGGCTGCCACGATCCACGTACACGTGCACGAAGTGGCCTTGCGCTGCGGCAGTGTCTTCACCCGCCTTGAAGATGCCCAGCTCGTAACGCACGCTGCTGCGCCCCAGATGCGCCACCCGAACACCCACTTCGATCAAGTCCGGAAAAGCGACGGAAGCGAAATAGTTGCAATGCGTTTCAATGACCAGCCCGATCACTTCTCCCC
Source organism: Herbaspirillum sp. C7C8 (assembly GCF_022627875.1). Lineage (NCBI taxonomy): Bacteria > Pseudomonadati > Pseudomonadota > Betaproteobacteria > Burkholderiales > Oxalobacteraceae > Herbaspirillum > Herbaspirillum sp. C7C8. Next base: position 204,844 of record NZ_JABXGG010000003.1, on the reverse strand, counting down.
GCTCGATATCCAGCACACCCTGCTGCACCAGGTAATGGTTCACGGCGGTATCGAACCAGCTGTAGTAGATGACATTGTTGACGTGGCCATAAACGTCGTTGTCCATCCAGCGCGTCGCAATGGCGTGAAAATGCGGGAAATCGGCGCGGCGGCCGGGTTGGGGACGGTGCTCGCTCATCGGTTCATCAGAGTCAGGATTGGTCGGCTTGTGCACCTGCACAAGAATGGCGTGCTTGCAGTAACATTGCTTCCACTTCCGGTCGTGCCCGCTGCAGGGCGCTGCCGGAAGTGTTCCATCTTAAGCGATCATGGTTGGCAATTGGCCAGTGTCGTGCTTGCATCTGCGCGGGCCGACGCCATGTGTTTGTGGCGACCGCGCCGTTTGCGCTCGCCGGCGCTGCCGATAGCCGGATCCTCAAGAATGATAGTTAAATCCAATCAAAAGTATTGATTAAATAAAATTGATCTATTTTGTTGGGCGTTCTACTATTCATCCCATCGCTTCACTCAACCCCCCTTTAAAAGGAAATCGACAATGTCCCTGATCAACACCACTATCAAGCCGTTCAAGGCAACCGCTTACCACGATGGCAAGTTCGTCGACATCACCGAAGCCACCCTGAAGGGCAAGTGGTCCGTGTTCGTGTTCTACCCGGCCGACTTCACTTTCGTGTGCCCGACCGAGCTGGAAGATCTGGCCGACAACTACGCTGAATTCAAGAAGCTGGGCGTTGAAATCTACGGCGTGTCCACCGACACCCACTTCGCTCATAAGGCATGGCACGACACCTCGGAAGCCATCAAGAAGGTCCAGTACCCGCTGGTGGGCGACCCGACCGCGACCCTGGCACGCAATTTCGAAGTGCTGATCGAAGAAGAAGGCCTGGCACTGCGCGGCACCTTCGTGATCAATCCGGAAGGCGAAATCAAGGTCATGGAAGTGCATGACAACGGCATCGGCCGTGACGCTTCGGAACTGCTGCGCAAGGTCAAGGCCGCCCAGTACGTCGCATCGCACCCGGGTGAAGTCTGCCCCGCCAAGTGGGAAGAAGGCGCCGCCACCCTGAAGCCTTCGCTGGACCTGGTCGGCAAGATCTAAGCAACATCCCGCCGTATCGCGCCAGCCAAGCGCTGTTCTCCGGCTGGCGCTGCACTGAATATCCCGCAGTATCCGTCCTGACCCGCTCCCCCCCGGGCAAGCGGCCGACCCTCACAAGGGCGAGGCCGTGGTCAGGGCGACCCTAGAATCTCTCAACGAGGAAGTAATCATCATGCTTGATGCCAATCTCAAGACCCAATTGAAGGCCTATCTGGAAAAGGTCAGCCACCCGATCGAGATCGTCGCGTCGCTCGATGATGGCGCCAAGTCCCGTGAGATGCAGGAACTCCTGCAAGACATCGTGCTGCTGTCGGACCGCATCAAGCTGGTCGAGCAACGCGGTGCCGATGCCCAGGGACGTACCCCGTCCTTCAAACTGAACCGCCCCGGGACCCACATCAGCGTCGAATTCGCCGCGATCCCCATGGGCCACGAATTTACCTCCCTGGTGCTGGCGCTGCTGCAAGTGGGCGGCCACCCGGTCAAGCTCGACGACAAGGTCATCGAGCAGATCAAGAGCCTGGACGGCGACTATCGCTTCGAGACCTACGTCTCGCTGACCTGCCAGAACTGCCCGGAAGTCGTGCAGGCGCTCAACGTGATGTCCATCATCAATCCGCGCATCCAGTCGGTCACCATCGACGGCGCACTGTTCCAGGGAGAAGTCGAGCAACGCCAGATCATGGCCGTGCCGACCGTCTACATGAACGGTGAAGTCTTCGGCCAGGGCCGTACCGGCGTGGAAGAGATCCTCGCCAAGCTCGACACCGGTGCCGCTGCCCGCAAGGGTGAAGAACTGAGCGCCAAGGATCCGTACGACGTGCTCATCGTCGGCGGTGGCCCCGCCGGTGCAGCCGCTGCCATCTATGCAGCGCGCAAGGGCATCCGTACCGGCGTGGTGGCCGAGCGTTTCGGTGGGCAGGTGCTCGATACGCTGGCCATCGAGAACTTCATCTCGGTGCAGGAAACCGAAGGTCCGCAATTCGCGACCGCGCTGGAACAGCACGTGCGGGCCTATGACGTCGACATCATGAACGTGCAACGCGCTGAGGCATTGGTGCCGGGCGACAAGCTGATCGAAGTGAAGCTGGCCAATGGCGGCGTGTTGAAGGGCAAGACCGTGATCCTCTCCACCGGTGCCCGCTGGCGCAACGTCAACGTGCCGGGCGAGCAGGAATACAAGAACAAGGGCGTGGCCTATTGCCCGCACTGCGATGGTCCGCTGTTCAAGGGCAAGCGCGTGTCGGTGATCGGCGGCGGCAACTCGGGCGTGGAAGCGGCCATCGACCTGGCCGGTATCGTCGCCCATGTGACCCTGATCGAGTTCGCGGCTGAACTCAAGGCCGATGCCGTGCTGGTACGCAAGTTGAAGAGCCTGCCCAATGTGACCATCGTGACCTCGGCGCAGACCACCGAGATCACCGGCGATGGCCAGCGCGTCAACGGCATCAGCTACAAGGAGCGCGAGAGCGGCGAGATCAGGCATGTGGAACTGGAAGGCGTGTTCGTCCAGATCGGCCTGGTGCCCAACACCGAATGGCTCAAGGGAACCCTGGCCTTGTCCAAACACGGCGAGATCGAGATCGATGCCAAGGGACAGACCTCGATTCCGGGCGTCTTCGCCGCAGGCGACGTGACCACCGTGCCGTACAAGCAGATCGTCATCGCCGTGGGTGCAGGTGCGACGGCAGCCCTGTCGGCCTTCGATCACCTGATCCGTTCGTCGGCCGATGACGTGGCTCCGGCAGTGGCCAAGGAAGCCGTGGCTGCCTGAGCCAGCTCAGTCTGGACGTCCACAAGTTGAAACGCCACCGCTGAGACGGTGGCGTTTTTTTTTGCGCGGACGAAGCTCGCACGAGGGCATGAAAAAACGCCATCGGTTTCCCGATGGCGTTTTGCATGGTGCAACTGCCTGTGGCTCGATTACTTGAACATCAGACGCAGCGAATCCCAGGCACGACCGATGAAGCCCGCCGGGCCCACCGATTCCAGTGCGATCACCGGCAGTTCGGCCACGGTCTTGTCGTCGATGGTCACCTTCAGGGTGCCGACCTTGGCGTTTTCCGAGATCGGGGCGATCAGCGGATCATTGCGCTCCAGCTTGGTCTTGACCTTGTCGGCCGTGCCCTTGGGGATGGTGATGTAGACGTCGTTCTTGAAGCCGACCTTGATCTTGCTCTGCGAACCCTTCCACACGTCAGGCGTGTCGACGGCCTGGCCCTTGGCGTAGAGCTTGACGGCATCGAAGTTCTGGAAGCCCCAGTTGAGCAGCTTCTGGCTTTCCTGAGTGCGGACCGCGTCGGAGACGGTACCGATCACCACCGAGATCAGGCGACGCTCGCCGTTGGGCACCGGGCGATGGGCCGAGGTGATCAGCGAATAACCGGCGCTGGAAGTGTGACCGGTCTTCATGCCGTCCACCGTCGGGTCCAGCCACAGCAGACGGTTGCGGTTGGGCTGGGTGATGTTGTTGTAGGTGAACTTCTTGACCGAGTAGTAGCGCTTGTAATAGTCGGGGAAGTCGTTGATCAGGTTGCGGCACAGAATCGACAGGTCGCGCGCAGTGGTATAGGTGTCCGGGCTGGGCAGACCATGCGGGTTGCTGAAATGGGTGTTGGTCAGGCCCTGGCGCTGGGCTTCACGGTTCATCAGCTGCACGAAGGCATCTTCGGTACCGGAGACCGCTTCGGCCACGGCCACGGCGGCATCGTTGCCCGACACCGAGATCAGGCCATAGAGCAGATTGTCGATGGAGACCGGCTTGTTGGGCTCGATGAACATCTTGGAGCTGCTCGGATCAACCTTCCAGGCATTGACCGAGACATTGACTTCCTGCTCCAGGCTCAGGCGCTTGTCGCGCAGCGCGGCGAAGGCCAGATAAGCGGTCATCAGCTTGGTCAGCGAGGCCGGTTCCACGCGGGTGTCGGCCTCACTGGAGGCGATCACCTGGTTGGCCGAAGCATCGAGCAGCAGCCAGCTCTTGGCCGCCACGGTCGGCGGCGGCAGGCTTTGGGCGGAGGCGGTGACGGCGGAAAGGGAAAGGACGGTTGCGGCGAATGCCGCGAGAAGCTTTTTCATCGGTGCCTAAGAAAAATTGCCAGCACGGGGGGACATCGTAGCTGTTGGTTTGAAAAGAGGGTGAGGCAGGACGGATCAGTCGGGTTCAATCAGTGCGAACAGCCCGGCAAAGGCTCGCTGCTTCTGACTGGCTGGTCGCACTGAATTATAAAACGTCATGCGGCATCGTTCCCAATTGAATGAATCTTCATCCCCGAAAATCCCCTCACGATACCGGCATGGCGCCCTGGGCTCGCCTCGCGCAGCGCCGCCATGGCTTCGGGATGGACGTCGGACTTGTCGGAAACGTTCAGGCCTGAAGCTGCGCCGGGCGGCGATGCCAGCTTTCGACCACGACATTTTTGATATGTTGCAGCTTGCGGTGAAAAAAGTGATCCGAGCCCGGAATCACTACGACCGGCAGCTCTTGAGGGCGCGCCCAGTCCAGCACGGCGGACAGGGGAATGGTGTCGTCCTGCTCGCCGTGGATCAGGATGGTATTGGCCGGTGCCGGTGGCATGGGCCACTTTCCGGCCGCCGTGCCCACCAGTACCAGTCGCTCGGCGGCGCTGGCCGCATCCTGCTGCAACAGGCGCTGCTGCAATTGCGCCTGGACGAAGGTGCCGAAGGAGAATCCTCCCAGCGCCAACGGCAGCTCGGGATATTGGGTGCGCATGTGCTGCAGCAGCAGGGCCATGTCGTCGGTCTCGCCGGCGCCATGGTCATGCACGCCTTCGGACTTGCCCACGCCGCGGAAATTCATGCGCACCGCTACGTAGCCCAGCGCCAGGAAGGTGCGGGCCAGGGTTTGCGCGACCTTGTTGTCCATGGTGCCGCCGTAGAGCGGATGCGGATGGGCCACCAAGGCCAGGCCGACCGGCGCGGCAAATTGCTCGGGGTCCGGCAGATCGAGCGCGCATTCGAGCTGGCCGACGGCACCGGCGATCTGGAAGTGTTGGGTATGTACGTTCATGGCGTGCGGGAAAACGGATGAGGGAAGCTTGCTGCGACGGGCATGGCGGGCCGCAGCATGCTCAAAGTTTCATATCGTCAGATTTTCAGGCGATCCACGACCTTGCCGCCGACGATGTGGCTGTCGATGATCTCGTCGATGTCTTCATTGTCGACGTAGGTGTACCAGGTGCCTTGCGGGTAGATCACCACGACCGGGCCTTCCTCGCAGCGCTCCAGGCATCCGGCCTTGTTGATGCGGACCTTGCCGGGCGCGGACAGGCCCAGTTGCTTGATGCGCTTCTTGGCATGTTCCTGGGCCGCCTGCGCGCCCTTGTCGGCACAGCAGGTACGTTCGCCCGGCTGGCGCTGGTTCAGGCAGAAGAAGACGTGATGTTCGTAATAGGGTTGCTCTTGATCGCTCATGGGATGACCTGTGGAGAGTGGCGACGGTGCCGGTGCGGGCCGGCAAAGCGTCAATGATACACCTCGCTCAAGCCGGCCTGCGGTGCACCGGATGGAGCAGGAACCAGATCGCCAGGAAGGGCCACAGCACCGAGAGGAACTGTGCGGCGCCGTCGAAGTTGAGGAATTTGCCCTGCACCCAGGTTTCCAGCGTGGAGATGTAATAGGGATTGGCCGGGACCGCATTGGTCACCATCAGGCTCAGAATCAGCGCCAGTGCGGCCACCCGACGCTGTGCCGTGGGCGGCGCCCAGGCCAGCCCGACGATCATCATGGTCCCCAGCATGATGCCACCCACGGCGCTGGGCGAGATCCACACGAAGGCGTTCTGCGGTGCGAAGAAGAGGGCGCAGGCCAGTGACTTGGTGGCGATGCAGGCCAGCAGGTACAGCGCCACCAGCCGGCGGCGCGGAGCCTGACGCCGCATCAGCAGCAGCACCAGCAGGGCCGCGCCGGTCAGGCCGCAGGCGGTGACGATGACGTCGGCCAGCCAGTATTGTTCGGCACTCGGCTGCACGCTGTTGAGCCAGGTGGTGGCCAGGTCGATGGGGGTATCGAACAGATCGGAGAACAAGGCCGACAGCGGCGGCACCAGGTGGCCCAGACCGAACAGGTGATTCTGTGGAAAGATCAGCGCCAGCGGCCACAGGCCGGCCACCACCAGGCCCCGGCTGGCTTCGCCCGAGAACCAGCGGCGGCGCAGCAGCAGGAAGCGGCTCTCGTGCAGGAAATAACGGCTGCAGGCTGCTCCCAGCAGGGCGCCCAGGGCCACGCCCAGCGCGTTGGTCAACAGGTCGAGGTTGGAGGGTACACGGGTCGGCAGATAGGTCTGGACCGCCTCCATGCAGGCCGACAGGAGCGTGCCGGCCAGTATGGCCGGCCACACCGCCCACCAGGGACGCAGGTGCGGATGCAGGGCCAGTACCAGCAGCAGGCCCACCGGCACGTAACCGGCGACGTTGGTCCAGACATCGAACACGGTCCAGTAGTAGGGCAGGCGCGCGCCCAGATAATCAAAGGGCATGAGCCCCATGTCACGCCAGCCGGAGAAGGGATACCAGCTGGCATAGACGATCAGCAGCGTATAGACCAGCAGGCTCACGCGCGCGAACGAGGAGGCCGCCGGCGCACTGGCCGGGGCAGCAGGAGGCTCGCAGCGGGAGTCGGGTGGAACGGGCATGGGCCAGAGGGTAACCGATTTCGCAAGAGGTGGTCGCTGCCGCCCATCGTCTTTACCTTTGCCTTTGTTTGGCATCCGGCATCCCGCGTCAGCCCGCTCTGCCGTTACAATGCGCGCATGACACTGACTTTTCCCATGCCCGCCGAGCCTGACTCGGCGCCGCTGGTGCGTCCAGAGCGCATCGGCATGCTCCTGGCCGGTTCCGACCCCCAGGGCCAGCAACGTATCGATGTCGAAGCCGTGGCCGTGACCGGCTCCACCAATGTCGACCTGATGCAGCGCCTGTCCACCTTGCAGCGCCCGCTGCTGCTGGTGGCCGATCGCCAGAGCGCCGGTCGTGGCCGCGCGGGACGCCCCTGGCGTGCCGCGGCGGAAGATTCGCTGACCTTCTCACTGGCCTGGCGCCTGCAGCGGCCCACGCACGCGCTGCTGGGCTTGCCGCTGGCCGTCGGTGTGGCCCTGGCCGAGGCGCTGGAAGTGTTCGGTATCCGCCCGCAGTTGAAATGGCCCAATGACGTCCTGCGCGATGGCGCCAAGCTGGCTGGTATCCTGATCGAGACCGCCGCCGACGGCCGCCAGGGCGAGGCCACCTGGGCCGTCATCGGCATCGGCCTGAACCTGGCGGTACCACCAGGCCTGGAAGATGAACTGCAGCGCGCGGTCGGGGCTGCGCCCGAACTGAAGAAGCCGCCGCGCGAGACCGTGCTGGCCATCATCGCCAGCGCCCTCGCCGGCGTTCTGGAGGAGTTCGAGGCGCGCGGCTTCGGGGCCTTCGTCAAGCGCTGGGAAGCCTTCCACGCCTATGCCGGGCAGGCCGTCAAGATCGTCGAGAATGGCCGCGTCCTGCAGGAAGGCACCGCGATGGGCGTGGACATGATGGGCCGCTTCCTCATCGAGACCGGGAGCGGACAGGTCGAGATCCTGGCCGGGGATGTCTCGTTGCGGCTGCAAGACGCATGATGCTGCTGGTCGATGCCGGCAATACCCGCATCAAGTGGGCGCTGGTGGCCGATGCGGACCGTGGCGCCGCCCCGCCCTTGCCGTGGCGGCAGCAAGGCGCGGTGGAGCGTGCCGAGGTCGAGGCGCTGGCGCTGGACTGGGCGGCGCTCACCGGCCTGATGGCCAGCGATGCGGACCTGCAGGTCGCCGTCTCCAATGTCGCCGGACCGGCCTTGCGGGATCGCCTGCAGGCCATCTTGTACGCTGTCTTCGGGCCGCGTGTGATCATCGAATGGTTTGCCTCCGCGCCCGAGCGGGCCGGCATACGTAATGGCTACCGCCATCCCGGCCAGCTGGGCTGTGACCGCTTTGCCGCAGCCATCGGTGCGCGCTCGCTGTTTCCCGATGAGCAGTTGCTGGTAGCCACATGCGGTACGGCCACGACCATCGACGTCATCAGCGCCGAGGGCGTGTTCGAAGGCGGCATGATCCTGCCGGGCTTTGGCACCATGGCCACCTCGCTGGCCCTCAATACGGCCCAGTTGCCCCGCATCGATGGCGCGGCGCCACCCGAGCGGATGTTTGCCGACAATACGGTCGATGCCATCGTCGCCGGCTGCATCGCAGCCCAGGTCGGGGCCATCGAGCACGCGCTGGCCGAGCGCCGCCGCCGGCATCCCGGCGCAGCCTTGCGCTGCCTGCTGGCCGGTGGCGCAGGGATACTGCTGGCGCCTTACCTGGCGCTGGGCGATACGCCGCTGGAAAAGGTGGATAATCTGGTGCTCATTGGCCTCTATACGGCCATGAACCATGGACGCTGAACGCCTGTCCATGCAGGCAGACAAATCAATCAGGGCAAGGAAGACTGGGCGCGGATGAAGCTGAAACTGCTTTTTTGGCTGTTGCTGGTGGGTAACGTGGTCCTGTTCGGGCTCTCACGCGGTTATTTTGGTGCCAGCGCGACCGAACGGCGTGAACCGCAGCGCCTGACCCAACAATTGCGGCCCGAGCTGTTGAGCCTGTTGCCGGCCAATAGCGAGAAGCTGGCTTCGCAACTGCGCGCGCAAGCTGCGCCGGCGCCCGCCGCCGGTACCGATGCCGCTGCGACGGCCACGCCTGTGGCCCCCGATGCACCGACGCCGGCCGCGACAGCCGCGACGGCGGCAACGACGGCACCGACAGCTCCGACAGCGGCGGCCCCGCAGCTTGCTGCGGTCACTCCTTCCTGTACCGAAGTCGGCAACTTCACTGCCGCCGATGCCCGCCGCTTCTCGGAACAACTGGCCAGCCTCAAGCTGGGCGACAAGGTGGTCCAGAAGCTGACCCAGGACGTCACCAGCCATATGGTCTTCATCCCGCCTCAGGATGGTCGCGACGGTGCCGAGCGGCGTATTGCCGAGCTGCGGCGCCTGGGGATCGGCGATTTCTATGTCATTCCGGACAGCTTCCCCAATCCGGCGCTGCGTAACGGCGTCTCGCTGGGCATCTTCCGTACCGAAGAGGCGGCCAAGGCGTATGTCGGCCAGCTGATCTCGCGCGGCGTGCGCAGCGCGCGCATCATCGCGCGTCGTTCGGGGGCCGGCAAACAGGTGTTCCAGCTGCGTGATCTGAGCCCGGAAGCCCGCACCGCGCTGGACAATATCAAGAGCGCCTTCCCGGATCAGGAAATCCGCGCCTGCGGCGCCTGAGCGCGGCGGCGTTGTCTGGATCGCACACGTCCCATGTTGCAGTGCGAAGCCGGGCGGCTTTCCATGTAAAATCGCGTCCCTAACCGCATCACCCCATCACCCATCACTTTTTCCTCATCGCATCGACAGGACATTGCCATGACCACCGACCTCACCCACGTAGCCCCCCAGATCAAAGCCGAAATCCTGGCCGAGGCGCTGCCGTATATCCGCAAATTCCACGGCAAGACCATCGTGGTCAAGTACGGCGGCAATGCGATGACGGAAGAAAGCCTGAAGCACGGCTTCGCCCGCGACGTGATCCTGTTGAAGCTGGTGGGCATGAACCCGGTGGTGGTCCACGGCGGTGGCCCGCAGATCGATGCAGCGCTCAAGAAGATCGGCAAGCAGGGTACTTTCGTGCAGGGCATGCGCATTACCGATGAAGAAACCATGGAAGTGGTGGAATGGGTGCTGGGCGGTGAGGTGCAGCAGGACATCGTGATGCTGATCAATCACTACGGCGGCCAGGCGGTGGGCCTGACCGGCAAGGATGGCGGCCTGATCCGCGCGCGCAAGATGCAGATGCCGGACAAGGAGCATCCCGGTGCCTTCCTGGACATCGGCTACGTGGGCGAGATCGAGGCGATCAACCCGGCGGTGGTCAAGGCGCTGCAGGATGATGCCTTCATCCCCATCATCTCGCCCATCGGGTTTGGTGACGATGGCCAGGCCTACAACATCAATGCCGATGTGGTGGCCGGCAAGATCGCCGAGATCCTGCATGCCGAAAAGCTGATCATGATGACCAACATCGCCGGCGTGCAAGACAAGGCCGGCAACCTGCTGACCGACCTGTCGGCGCGCGAGATCGACGAGATGTTTGCCGACGGCACCATCTCCGGCGGCATGCTGCCCAAGATTTCCTCGGCCCTGGATGCGGCCAAGTCGGGCGTGAACACGGTGCACATCATCGACGGCCGCATCGAACACTCGCTGCTGCTGGAGGTGCTGACCGAACAGGCTTTCGGGACCATGATCCGTTCGCACTGATCGCATTGATCACATCGATCGCCCTGCAGCGCAGAGGTGACGAAAAAGGGATGAGTTTGCGCTCATCCCTTTTTATTTATCCACAGCGCTTTCAATAGAGTTAATAGAGTTGTGTTACCTGCAATCCCTTCTTGGCGAGCAAGGCCGGCACGCTGTCAGGTCCGACCAGATGCAGGATACCGATGGCCGCGACCGCATGATCGTGCTCACTGAGCAGTTCGGCAATGCCTGCGGCCAGGCCCGGATTGCGTTTGCGCAGCAGCGTGTCCACCGCAAAGCGGCTGGTGAAGCTGTCATCCTGCTGCATCTCCTGCAAGGCGGCAGCAAAGCCGGCACTGTCGGCGCGACGCCAGGCGCCGACCAGGCGGTCCAGCTTGCGGGTGAGGTCGGCATCGTCCAGTTCCTGCAGGGTGTCGGCCAGGAATTGCCCCTGCTGGGCCGGGGTCAACTGGCTCAACAGACTCATCTGGCGCTCGGCGCTTTCCAGTTCCACGATCTTGCCACCATGGGCGCGCACGGTCGCGGCCAGGTGGCTGTCCACGGCCAGGTCGGTACGATAGCCATGGCGCACATATTCCTGCACCGTCAGGGCCATGGCCAGCATCCATGGGCGCATCTGCTGTACGCTCTCGGGGGACAGACCGAAACGCTGCAGCGTGGTCTCGGTGCGCTGACGCAGCGCCGGGTCGAGCTGATCCAGCAGGTGCTGTCCGGCGGGATAGAGCGCATGGCGCTGCACAGCGCTCTGCATGGCAGCGGCGTTCTGCGGGTCCAGCTCCAGCGCCAGTACGGGGGTGGTGGTCAAAGCCTGTTGCAGCGTCGGTTCGAGCGGGTAGAAATCAGGGGCGCCGACGTGGATGGTGCCAAACAGCAGCAGCGTGTGGCGGCCATCCGAGACCTGGTAGAGCGCGCCGCGCGGCGGGGCGGGTGGGGAGGTCTCCGCAGGCGTGGCCGCGCGGGCAGGGCAGAGCAAGTTCAGGCAGGACAGCCAGGTCAAACTCACTATAATCAAGCGTTGCATCAATCCGGTCACTGCTGGCCTTTCTTTCCTAGCTTGCTGAAGGTGCGCCCCCGTCATGGCGGCGCGCCGGTCTTTTTATGGCGTCCAATACTACACCGCTCTGGTTGTTCGATCTCGACAACACCCTGCACAACGCCTCGCACGCGATCTTCCCCGCCATCAATACCAACATGAACCGCATCATCAAGCGCGTGCTGGACAACGATGGGCAGCCGAGCGACGAGGCGGCGGTCAATTACCTGCGGCGGCATTACTGGAAGCTCTACGGCGCCACCCTCCTGGGTCTGGTGCGCCACCATGGCCTGGGCGTGGATGAGTTTCTGCACGAAGCCCATCTCTTCGATGACCTGCCCGGCATGGTCCGTGCCGAGCGTGGCATCGGGCGCTGGCTCGCGCAGTTGCCGGGGCAGAAGATCCTGCTGACCAATGCACCGCGCCGTTATTCTCGGGAGCTGGTGCGCCATTTGGGACTGCACCGGCATTTCTCGCATCACATCTCCATCGAATCCATGCACGTGCATCGCCAGCTGCGGCCCAAGCCCTCGCGCATCATGCTGCGCAAGCTGCTGGCGCGCCACAAGGTGGCGCCGCATCGCTGCATCCTGGTGGAAGATACGGTGGATAACCTGAAGAGCGCCCGCGAGCTGGGTGTGCGCACGGCGTGGGTGACCCAGTATCTGCGCGGCAGTCAGGCCCTGCTGGGGCACATGGGCGGGCAGCGCGCGCTGAGTCGCTTGCCGGGTTTTGTCGATGTGAAGGTTCGTTCAGTGCGGCAGTTGCCGCGACGGCTGGCGGCGCTGGGGGCTGCTCGCTGACGTGAAGGGATTTGTCAAAAGTCAGTCAGCGCAATCGGCGCACCAACCCTTGATGGTCAGTTCCACTTCGTGACTCTGGAAGCCCTTGCCCAGGGTCTTGCGCAAGGCCGATTGCAGTTGCGCGGCGGTGGAGCGGTGGCGGTCGGCGTCGGGCAGGACGGTGGCCAGGAAGTCGGTGCCATCGCTGGCATCCAGGCAGAACACGCGATTGCAGCGGGTGCATTTGAAATGGCCGTGCTGGTGCTGCTTGCCCTGCGGATGGTCGTGCAGGCCGTGCTCAGGATGATCGGCGCCGGCGCTGTAGCGGAAGATGCGGTCGTCGCTGGAGATCTTGTGCGCCAGACCGGCTTCGGTCAGGCAATCGAGGGCACGGTAGAGCGTGACCCGGTCCATGTCGGCGAAGCGATCCTGGATATCTTGATGAGAGGCAGCGCTGCGGGTTTCCAGCAGGGCGCCCAGCACGTTGACGCGGGCTTGCGTCACGCGCACCCCGGCCTCGCGCAACTGTGCCTCGGCGAGCGCAGTCACCGTCGCGGCCTGGACGGCGGTGCTGGCGGGAGCGGAAACGGCGGCTTTGGCTTTCATGGTCGGCATGGGCGGTTGGGCTGGGCCAGGGGACTGGCGAAAGAAGCTAAAGAAACGAGGCGCGCGACACGCGCAAGCCTCCATTCTAGCCGATGCCGGCCCGGCGCTCGTTCGGTATCGGTCGGCGGCTATTTCCCGCCGCCTTTGCGGGCACGCGGATGGGCCTGGTCATAGACCTGGGCCAGGCGCTGGAAGTCCAGTGCGGTATAGACCTGGGTCGCGGTGATGGAGGCGTGGCCCAGCATTTCCTGCACCGCCCGCAGGTCGCCCGAACTTTGCAGGACGTGCGAGGCGAAGGAGTGGCGCAGCATGTGCGGATGCACGTCGGCAGGCATGTCCACCCCTTTGCCATGGGCCTTCAGGCGCAGCTGCGTGACCCGGGGCGACATGCGGGCGCCGCGTTCATTGATAAACAGCGCATGCACATCCGTGCCGCCATCGGCCTTGACCAGAGCGGCGCGCAAGGGCAGCCAGTCGCGGATTGCCTGCAGGGCAGCCTGGCCCACCGGGACCTTGCGCTTCTTGCCGCCCTTGCCTGTGACCGTGACCTCGGCCTCGTCCAGGTCGATCCAGCCAGCGGATTCATAGCTGCCCTCGCGGAGGTCGGCCACATCGATGCCGACCAGCTCCGAGACACGCAATCCGCTCGAATAGAGCAACTCGAACATGGCCCGGTTGCAGGCGGCCAGGGTGGAGTCTGGATCGCGCGCCGGATCGGCCTGCGATACCAGGCGGATGGCGTCATCGGCCGGCAGGGCCTTGGGTAGGGGTTTGCTTTTCTTGGGAGGCTTGACGCCATCGACCGGGTTGGCCGGCATCGCCTGTTCCTGCGCCAGCCAGGCGAACAGGCCACGCCATGCCGACAGCTTGCGCGAGATGGACCGCGCATTGAGTCCGCGCGCATGCAGGCGCGCGGCGCATTTGCGGATCTGGACCTGGGTCACGCGCTGCAGCGCAGGTTCAGGGGCATCCGGCGGCGCATCCGCAGGCGCCAGCAGGGCGCGCAACTCCTGCAGGTCGCGCGCATAGCCATCCAGCGTATGCGGCGACAGCTTGCGCTGGCTGCGCAGGAAAGAAAGATACTGTGCGATCAGGGAAGAAGCCGGGGAAGTGCCGCCATCCATGCCGTGACTCCCCCTGGGTGAGAGCGCTCAGCGCAGCAGGCAGGCCAGGGCGGCGCTGCCGGTTTCGCCGATGCGGGTCAGGAAGTCGGTCCCCATGTCGGCCGTGAAGCGATTCGGATCGGGCGAGCCCAGGACCAGCAGGCCGAAGGCTTCGGGGGCCGCGCCCACGCGCAGGGGCAGCATGGCGAGCGATTTGACGGAGCTCGCATCGTCCAGCCAGGTGGCGGCTTCGAAATCCTTGTTGGGGCCGCAGAAGGGCGCAGCCAGGCCATTGGCGAAGATGCGCGCGTCCTCCGAGACTTCCTGTGTGGCCCAGTTGTCGGCGTGGGTGGGGCCCAGGTTCCACAGGCGTACCGTCACTTGCGGCACGTGGAAGATTTCCTGCAGCCGGTCCACCAGCACGCGCGGCAGGTCGGCGGCATCACGCGTCAACAGCAGTGCGCGGCTCCATGCCTGGAACTTGCTGGTGATCTCGTCGTTTTCCTGGGCGATGCGCATCAGGTCGGCCATGCGCAGTTCCTGTACCCGGATCTTTTCGCGCAGGATTTCCATCTGGCGTTCCTGCAGCGAGACGGCCCGGCCCATGACCGGGCTGGTCAGCTTGACCGTCGAAAGCAGTTCCGCATGCTCCTCGAAGAAGTGCGGGTGGTCGAGCAGGTAGTCGGCAATCAGGCTGGAATCCAGTTCGGTGGTCATCTTCGCGGGGTCTGTGTTGGGGTGCCGGCTGCGCGCGGGGAGGGTGCGCCGGAAATATCGCGAGATTATCCTCGCTATCGGACACACTGACAATCATCGGCGCCGTTCTCCGCAGAAGCACGGGGCGATCGTGCCGGATGGGAGCAAAAAGAAAGAGGCCTGCATGATTGCTCATGCAGGCCTCTTTCGGTACGACTCAGGTTCAGATCAGGTTGAAACCGATGTATTCACACCGGTCTCAGCTCCATGAATTAGAACTTGTGACGGATACCAACGGCAACAGCGGTTTGGCTGTTGTCGGCGCTGCCGATGGTGGCAGTGCCAGTTGCATCACCGAACACGCCGGTGTTGGCCATGTCCTTGGCGTGGATGTTGGCGACGAATGCGTACAGGTCGGTACGCTTGGACAGCCAGTAGTCAGCGCCCAGGCTAACTTGGGTCAGCTTGCCCTTGGAGGACGAGTTGAAGTCAGCACGGGTGTGGGTCACTGCGCCCAGCAGCTTCAGCGACGGGCTCAGGGAGTAGGCGGTACCCAGTTCATAGATATCGGCCTTGTTGGCCACGCCCAGGGTCTTCGAAGCCAGAGCGGTCGGCGAAGTGGTGTTCAGGTCTTGCTTGACGCGCGAGTAGTTACCGTACACGCGGGCCGGGCCGAACTGGTAGGAAGCCACGACGTTCAGGGCCTTCAGGGCGCTGTTGCCAGCTTGAGTGGCGCTAGCGGTCGACAGCAGGGCGGTATCCGAAGGAGTTGCACCTTGCTTGGACTGGTAGTAGGTGACGCCCAGACCCAGAGGACCGTTGTCGTACTTGCCGCCGATGCCGAAGGACTGACCAGCGGTGGTCTTGCCAGCGGTTTCGCCGAAGCCGTAGATCAGGTTGCCGGTGAAGCCGCTCAGGTTGGCGGTGGTGTAGGCAATCGAGTTGTTGGTACGGGTGCCTTCCAGGCGATCCAGGTTGTGGCCGACGGCGCCAACCACGCTACCGAAGTCGTTCACGGAGGTGTAAGCGGAGATGGTGTCAGCGAAGTCGGTTTGACGGCCCAGGGTCACGGAGCCGAAGCCACCCGACAGACCGACGATCGACTTGCGGCGGAACAGGTTGGTGGTACCGGTGGTGCCATCTTGACCGTTCAGAGCGCCGTTGTCATTGTTGAAGCCGGTTTCCAGTTGGAACAGGGCCGACAGACCGCCGCCCAGATCTTCCACGCCCTTGAAGCCGATACGCGAACCTTGGATGACGCCGGAGTTCACGCCGAACTTGCTGCCGGTGCTGCCGGTGCCGGCAGTGTTGACAGCCTTGCTGGTGTAAGCGAGACCGGTATCAACGATACCGTAGATAGTAACGGAGCTTTGTGCTTGAGCAGCACCTGCGAACGCGCCGAGGACGGCCAGTGCCAGCAGAGATTTTTTCATTTGACATCCTTCTATAAAAATAGTCTTGAGGATCCGTACTTCTGGTCGGATGGTGAGACATTAAGGGTTCTCATTTGGCGTGGCCGCAGATTGGTCACGTGGAGGGCGGAATTTTGGTTGAAAGCGTCAATCCACTGGAGGAGTGTTGTTTTTTTCAAACGCTTTCCTGCCCGTCAATGCCGGACAGGCAAATTTTGGCTTGCACCTTGTCACTCATTAACGGCATGGCAGGGGAGAACTTGATCCGTCCCGTCTCGTCAATCGATCTGTTGTTAAAACGATTCATTTAGATACTTTTCGAGGGAATTTTAAAAAAATGTCGATTGTGGGTCATAATTTTGGCTTTCTGACCTGATGTGGAGGGTGGATGGCCAACCGCGAGGACCTTGCAATCATCCGCGCAGCACGTGCCGGAGAGGCAGCGGCGCAACTGACCCTGGGCAAGCGTTATCTGTTTGGCGGCAATGGTTTGCCGCAAAGTCCCGGGACTGCGTACCACTGGCTGGAGCGGGCCGCACGGCAGGGGCAGGCCGATGCCTGGATGCTCATAGCCCAACATATTCCGTATGAAGTGGTGCTCCAG
The DNA here is from genome assembly GCF_022627875.1 of Herbaspirillum sp. C7C8. Classification (NCBI taxonomy): domain Bacteria; kingdom Pseudomonadati; phylum Pseudomonadota; class Betaproteobacteria; order Burkholderiales; family Oxalobacteraceae; genus Herbaspirillum; species Herbaspirillum sp. C7C8. The sequence continues at coordinate 188,197 of NZ_JABXGG010000003.1, read as the reverse complement.
CTTGCCCGGCCGCACGAAGCGGCACAGTGGTATGAACGTGCGTTCGACGATGGTTTCACCCGGGCCGGCCTGGTGCTGGCCCGACTGGTGCTGGAGCATCCGTCCGGCACGGCCGCTGCCAGCGCCGAACAGAAGGCGCATGCCCTGCGTGCGCTGGAAGTGGTGGCCGGCGAGGGCAATGCCGATGCCCAGTGGCTGCTGGCGCGCCAGGGCGAGCGCATGCTGGCCCCGGAAGCGCTGACGGCCGGCGCCCCGGAGGCGGCCGCCGTCGCGCTCAAACCTGAACAATTGCAGCAGTGGACGCAAAAGGCCGCCGATGCCGGCATCGAGCAGGCCCAGCATGCGCTGGCTGACAGTGCCTGGCGTCAGTCCGACGCGACCGCCTTCCAGCAGCGCGCCCAACCGCTGGCCGATGCCCTGTTGCGTCAACACGAATCCGGCATGGCCCAGCTCAATGCACCGTCCGAGGCGCTGGCCGCTGCCTTGGGCCAGCAGAACATCCTTCTGCTGCGTCGCCTGGCGCAGGTTCATCTGGAGGACAAGCGTCCCGACCTGCCGCGGGCGCAGCAATTGCTGGAACTGGCTGCGCTGGCCTGTGATCGCGATGCGCAGCTGGCCCTGGGCCTGCTGTATGGCCGGGTCGACGAATCCGGCGCGCGGCGTTTCGCCGGGCAGGGTTCGGCCAATTACAAGAAGGCGATCCGCTGGCTGACCCTGGCCGGGGAGCAGGGGATGGCTGCGGCATGGTATGTGCTCTCGCGTATTTATCTGAAGCCCGAATTTTCGCAGCGCAATCTTGCCGACGTGCAGCATTACCTGGAACGCGCCGCCGAGATGGGCCATGTGGACGCCCAGCTGGAATGTGGCGTGGGCGCCTGGCGCAACCGGCGCGATGATCCTGCCAACGATGTACGCGCCTTGTACTGGCTGCAAAAGGCCGCCACCCAAGGCGCGCAAGAAGCCCAGGCCCTGCTGGACAAGGTGGCCGATCGCCCGCAGGCCGCCGCCTGGGCCGTCCAGGCGCGCGCGCAGATGAGCCGCGAGCAGGTCAACGCCCATCCTTTCCTGGCCGCGCGCATCGAGTTGGCCATGCTGTTCGGCCTGACCCGCCCGGAAGCTCTGCTGGTCGACCTGAAACAGGCCGATTGCGGCCACTGTCTGATGATCGACATCCGCAGCCAGTACGCACGCAGCAAGCGGCGGCTCATCATGGTGGAGACCGGCGAGCAGCGCGGTGCGCTCAACCGTATCGGACGACTCTTCGAAGACATGGACTGCGGGCCTAGCGGCCCTGAAGGCAACTACCGCCAGCGGCTGTATCGCCTCAAGACCCTTTTGCCTCAGTCGCAGGAAGACGAGGAAGCCGAGGCGCAGGATTTGGCTGCCTGAATCCGATGCTGCCCGGTCAACGAAAAACGGCTTGCCGCTCGGCAAGCCGTTTTCTCATGGTCGCACCCTGCGGTCGCTGCAGGATCAGAGCGAATCGGGCAGTTCGATCTCGCCTTCAAAGACGGTCACCGCCGGCCCGGTCATCATCACCGGTTCGCCCGGGCCGGCCCAGGCGATGTTGAGCACGCCGCCATGCGTCTGGACCGCCACCGGCGAATCCAGCAGGCCACGGCGCACACCCGCCACCACCGCCGCACAGGCACCGGTGCCGCAGGCCAGGGTTTCGCCCGCGCCGCGTTCGTAGACGCGCAGGTTGATGTGGTGGCGGTCCACGACCTGCATGAAGCCGGCATTGACGCGCTTGGGGAAGCGTTCATGGTGTTCGATCAGCGGGCCGTCCACCAGTACCGGGGCGGCTTCGCTGTCTTCCACCACTTGCACGGCGTGCGGATTGCCCATCGATACCACCGAGATCCACGTCGTCTTGCCGGCCACTTCCAGTGGCCACAGCGTATCGTCGGCTTCAGTCCGGTGCTGCAGGTTGCGGCTGTCGAAGGGCACGTCAGCGGGCGTGAGGATGGGGGCGCCCATGTCCACGGTGATCTGGCCATCTTCTTCCAGGCGCGGCTCAATCACGCCGGACATGGTTTCCACACGAATGGCGCGCTTGTCGGAGAGCCCCTTTTCGGTGACGAAGCGCACGAAAGCCCGCGCACCATTGCCGCATTGCTCGACCTCGCCGCCATCAGCGTTGTAGATACGATAACGGAAATCCACACCGGCGCCTTGCGCCTTTTCCACCACCAGCATCTGGTCGGCACCGATGCCGAAGCGACGATCGGCGATGAACTGCCACTGGGCGGGCGTGAGCGAAATGGCCTGGTTCACGGCATCAAGCACGACGAAATCGTTGCCGGCACCGTGCATCTTGGTAAATTTGATTTTCATCACATCATTATAAGTACGTGCGGCCCTTTTCAAAGGGCTGCAGGATGGCCGGTGTCAGTGCTGGCCCTTGCGGTAGAGGTCTGGTTCACCCGGCGGGCGGTTCTTGAAACGCTTGTGCGCCCAGAAATATTCAGCCGGGGCTTCCAATACGCGTTCTTCGATGAAGGCATTCATGCGCCGCGTGGCGGCCACGATATCGTCGCCCGGATAGTTTTCCCAGGCCGGATGGAAGGTGGTCTTCCAGCCGCGATAGCCGGGCAGGAAAGTCGTGATCACCGGTACCACCGAGGCCCCGGTGGCTGCGGCGATGCGGGCAGTGGCCGTCAGGGTGGCGGCGGGCACCCCGAAGAAGGGGACGAATTCGGCATCACGGGTGCCGAAATCCATGTCGGGCAGCATGATGAAGGGCAGCCCTTCGCGCATGGCCCGAATGATGGGCTTGACCCCCTTCTCGCGCGCCAGCAGCGTGACTGGTCGAAAGCGCGAGCGGCCCTTTAACAGGGCCTGATCCACCACCTCGTTCTGCTGGCGGGCGTAGATGGTGCAGACCGAATAATCCGAATTGAGCACCAGCGCGATACCGGGAATTTCCAGGCAGACGAAGTGCGGACACAGCAGGATGGTGGGGCCCTTGTTCAGCGTCTCGAAAGGAATGCCGGGCTCGACCTGGATGAGGCGCTTCAAGCGAGACTCTGGCGCCCACCACAGGATGCCGCGTTCCAGGGCGCTGCGGGCGTAGGCCTGGAAGTGGCGGCGGGCGATCAGGCGACGCTCCTGCTCGGTCTTCTCGGGGAAGCACAGGCGCAGGTTGATGAGCGTGATACGGCGGCGCGGCCGCATATAGAGATAGAGCAGCCAGCCCAGCGCCTCGCCCAGCCGCCCGAGGATGGGCAGCGGCAACCAGTGCAGCAGCCACATCAGCCCGATCAGGAGCCTCATTGCGCAGCTCCCGGCGGGGTGACGCCAGGGGGCGTCTTGTAGCGGTTGTAGCTCCAGATGTATTGCGCCGGGCAGCGGGCGATCAGCTTTTCCATGGCCGCGTTGATGGCGCGGGCTTGCTGTTCGGGCGTCTGGCCCAGTTCTCCCTCGAAGGGCACGAAGTGGATGGCATAACCCCGTCCCCAGGACAAGCGCTCGGCATAGGCCAGGATGATGGGCGCACCGCTCATCTGCTGCAGCTTGGCCGGCAGGGTCATGGTGTAGGCCGGCTTGCCGAAGAAGTCGGCCCACACGCCTTCGCCGTTCTGCGGCACCTGGTCCGGCAGCAGGCCGATGGCCTGGCCATTCTTCAAGGCCTTGAGCAGGATACGCACGCCGGACAGGTTGGCCGGCGCCAGATGCAGGTTGGCGCGGGCACGAGCACCTTCGATGAGCGGCTTGAGCGCGGCCTTGCGCGGCGGGCGATACAGCACGCTCAGGCTGTCATGGCGCGCTACCGACTGCGCCGAAATCTCGAAACAGCCCAGGTGCGGGGTCAGGAAGACGATGCCGGCCTTCGCATCCAGCGCTTGCTGGACCAGCTCCCAGTTGACGATGCGCGCCGTGCGCAGTACCCGCTTGGGGCTCGCGCACCAGATGAAGGGCAGCTCGAACATGCCCTTGCCGGCTTCGCCGACGGATTTCCAGAGACTGCCGCGATGACCGGCCAGGGTGATGTTGTCGGTCAGGCGGCGGCGATAGGACGGCGAGAGCAGGAACACCAGCCATCCCACCCCCACGCCGAGGGCATGCAAGGCCGGTAACGGCAGGAAAGAGAGCAGGCGGAATAAAGAAACGAGCATACTTGCCGATAACAGAAAGGCGGAGTTGCTCCGCCGTCAAATTGCAGAAAAATGCAAGAGGCGTAAAATAGCACATGCCGTCGAGTTAATGACAACTTGCGAGACGGGGTACAAATTTCGCTAAAGCGTCGCAGGCACGACTAACGATGGGCCGCGACATTGGTAAATCGTTTTCAGTCAGAGGCTTGCATGACCACAGAATATCTCTTCACTTCCGAATCCGTTTCCGAGGGCCATCCCGACAAGGTCGCCGACCAGATCTCGGATGCCATCCTGGACGCGATCTTCACCCAGGACCCCTATTCCCGCGTTGCCGCCGAGACCCTGTGCAACACCGGTCTGGTGGTGCTGGCCGGTGAAATCACCACGCGCGCCAACGTCGACTACATCGATGTGGCCCGCGAAACCATCAAGCGCATCGGCTACGACAATGCCGACTTTGGCATTGATCACAAGAGCTGCGCCGTGCTGGTCGCCTACGACAAGCAATCCCCCGACATCGCCCAGGGCGTCGACGAAGGCCGTGGCGTTGACCTGGAGCAAGGTGCCGGCGACCAGGGCCTGATGTTCGGCTACGCCTGCAACGAAACCCCGGAACTGATGCCGGCGGCGATCTATTATGCGCACCGCATCGTCGAGCGCCAGTCGCAGCTGCGCAAGGATGGCCGCCTGCCCTGGCTGCGTCCGGACGCCAAGTCGCAGGTCACGCTGAAGTACGTGGATGGCAAGCCGGTGGCCATCGACACCGTCGTGCTGTCGACCCAGCATGCGCCCGAGATGGAGCAGAAGGACATTCACGAAGCCGCCATCGAGGAAATCATCAAGCCGGTACTCCCGGCCGAGTGGCTCAAGAACACCCGCTACCTGATCAACCCGACCGGCCGCTTCGTCATCGGTGGCCCGCAAGGCGACTGCGGCCTGACCGGCCGCAAGATCATCGTCGATACCTACGGCGGTGCCGCACCCCATGGTGGCGGCGCTTTCTCCGGCAAGGACCCGTCCAAGGTCGACCGTTCGGCCGCCTACGCCGGCCGCTACGTGGCCAAGAACATCGTCGCCGCCGGCCTGGCCGAGCGTTGCCAGATCCAGGTGTCCTATGCCATCGGCATCGCCAAACCGACCTCGGTGATGGTGACCACCTTCGGTACCGGCAAGATCAGCGATGAAAAGCTGGCGCAACTGGTGCAGGAACACTTCGACCTGCGCCCCAAGGGCATCGTGCAGATGCTGGACCTGCTGCGTCCGATCTACGCCAAGACTGCCGCCTACGGCCACTTCGGCCGTGAAGAGCCGGAATTCACCTGGGAGCGCACTGACAAGGTGGCTGCCCTGCGCGCTTCGGCTGGTCTGTAAGAAAGCCTACCCGGCGCGGGCCGGGTGAGGCGCGAATGAAGCCGGAAAACGGGCGGGTGAAGATCAATTCACGCGCCTGTTCCAAGGATTGACTAACGGCGGCCCCGCGCTACAATGCTGTTCCTCGCGAATGAAGATTCGCGCCATTTTTCCGATGTCGGCATTGCGTCTGGAAAGTCAAATCTCACAATGCCTCACCGCTGCAAGGAGCGTTGCGACAGGGACATCCCCTGCCAGGCTTGAAGCGATGAACAGGCGCATGTCGCCTGGCAACCGCGCTCACGTTACTTTTTTTCTGGCTTTTTCATGAAAGGAGGGCGTGAACAGCGCCATTGCCATGACTACTCAAACCAATCAGCAAGACTACATCGTCGCCGACATCAAGCTGGCCGACTGGGGTCACAAGGAAATCAAGATCGCCGAAACCGAAATGCCGGGCCTGATGGCAATCCGCGAGGAATTCGCCGCATCCCAGCCCCTGAAGGGCGCACGCATCACCGGTTCGCTGCACATGACCATCCAGACCGCCGTGCTGATCCAGACCCTGGAGGCACTGGGCGCCAAGGTGCGTTGGGCTTCCTGCAACATCTACTCGACCCAGGATCACGCTGCCGCCGCCATCGCCGCCAACGGCACCCCGGTGTTCGCCGTCAAGGGCGAAACCCTGGATGAATACTGGGAATACACCCACCGCATCTTCGAATGGGCCGACGGTGGCTATTCCAACATGATCCTCGACGACGGCGGCGACGCCACCGTGCTGCTGCACCTGGGCACCCGTGCCGAAGCCGACATCTCGGTGCTGGACAAGCCGGATTCGGAAGAAGCCGTGTGCCTGTTCAACGCCATCAAGCGTTACCTGGCCAAGGACCCGCAGTGGTATTCCAAGCGCATCAAGGAAATCAAGGGCGTCACCGAAGAGACCACCACCGGCGTGCACCGTCTGTATCAGATGTTCAAGGAAGGCAAGCTGGCCTTCCCGGCCATCAACGTCAACGACTCGGTCACCAAGTCCAAGTTCGACAACCTCTACGGTTGCCGCGAATCGCTGGTGGACGGCATCAAGCGCGCCACCGATGTGATGATCGCTGGCAAGGTCGCCATCGTGGCCGGTTACGGTGACGTCGGCAAGGGTTCGGCCCAGGCGCTGCGTGCCCTGTCGGCCCAGGTGTGGGTCACCGAGATCGACCCGATCTGCGCCCTGCAGGCCGCCATGGAAGGCTACCGCGTGGTCACCATGGACTACGCCGCCGAACACGGCGACATCTTCGTCACCGCCACCGGCAACTACCATGTGATCACCCATGAGCACATGAAGAAGATGAAAGACCAGGCCATCGTCTGCAACATCGGCCACTTCGACAATGAAATCGAAGTCGCCGCCCTGAAGCAGTACACCTGGGAAAACATCAAGCCGCAGGTCGACCACGTGATCTTCCCGGACGGCAAGCGCCTCATCCTGCTGGCCGAAGGCCGCCTGGTCAACCTGGGTTGCGCCACCGGTCACCCGTCCTACGTGATGAGCTCGTCCTTCGCCAACCAGACCATTGCCCAGATCGAACTGTTCGTCAACACCAAGGACTACCCGGTCGGCGTCTACACGCTGCCCAAGCATCTGGACGAGAAGGTCGCCCGCCTGCAGCTGAAGAAGCTCAATGCGCAACTGAGCGAGCTCACTGCCGAACAGGCTGCCTACATTGGCGTGAAGATCGAAGGCCCTTACAAGCCCGAACACTACCGCTACTGATCCCTGCCCGGGCTGGCTCCATCGCGGGCCGGCCCGGCAGTGCCAGCATCGTCTCCCGCCTGCGGACCCTTGCATCGCTGCTGTCGGTGATGCAAGCTTCACGGGTATCTTCATGACTCCCTGACGGGGTCGAAAGGTTTATCCATGCGCCTGCTGCTGACCTGGCTCATCAATGCCCTGGCCTTGCTGGCCGTTCCCTACCTGATGCACTCGGTGCAGGTCGACAGCTTCGGCTCGGCCCTGCTGGCCGCGCTCATCCTGGGGTTCGTCAATACCATCGTGCGTCCGGTGCTGGTCGTGCTGACCCTGCCGGTGACCATGCTCACCCTGGGCCTGTTCATCCTGGTCATCAATGGCCTCATGTTCTGGGTCGTGGCGCAACTGGTCGGTGGCTTCCACGTGGCCGGCTTCTGGTCCGCCGTGGGCGGCGCACTGCTCTACAGCATCGTGTCCTGGGCCCTGTCCACACTGTTGCTGAAATCGGGTTCGAATCAATGAGTACACATAATTTCAGTATCGAATTTTTCCCGCCCAAGACTGCAGAAGGCACCGAAAAGCTGCGCGCCACCCGCGCCCGGCTGGCCGCGCTGGCACCGAAGTATTTCTCGGTGACCTTCGGTGCGGGCGGTTCGACGCAACAAGGCACGCGCGATACCGTGCTGGAAATCATCGGCGAAGGCCATGACGCCGCGCCGCACCTGTCCTGCATCGGCAGCTCGCGCGCCAGCCTGCGCGCCATCCTGGAGGACTATCGCGCCCACGGCATCAAGCGCCTGGTGGCCCTGCGTGGTGACCTGCCCAGCGGCTATGGCGCCATGGACCAGGCCTCCAGCGAGTTCCGCCATGCCAACGAACTGGTCGAGTTCGTCCGCGCCGAGACCGGCGACTGGTTCCACATCGAAGTGGCCGCCTATCCGGAGATGCACCCGCAGGCGCGCTCGCCGCAGGACGACGTGCAGAACTTCGTGCGCAAGGTCAAGGCCGGCGCCAATTCGGCCATCACCCAGTATTTCTACAATGCCGATGCCTATTTCCGCTTCGTGGACGAGGCCGCCAAACTGGGCGCGACCGTGCCGGTCATCGCCGGCATCATGCCCATCACCAACTACACCCAGCTGATGCGCTTCTCGGATATGTGCGGCACCGAGATCCCGCGCTGGATTCGTCTGAAGCTGGCCAGTTATGGCGACGATACCGAATCCATCCGCGCCTTTGGCCAGGATGTGGTCATCCAGCTGTGCCAGCGCTTGCTGGCAGGCGGTGCCCCAGGTTTGCATTTTTATTCACTGAATCAGGCGGGCCCGACCGAGGCCATCTGGCAGCAGCTGGTGAAGTAGGCAGCGCCTGCCCCGCCAAGCCGGACTGTGGTCCGGCTTTTTTCTTCATATATCGTCGAAAATGACGCTATCCAGCGCGATGTCGTGGGGTTGCGCCTCGAACTCGACCCGTCCGAATCCATGGCAGACCCCCACGGCCAGCGGTCGCGGGGTGGCTGCCAGCGTGCGGTCATAGAACCCGCCCCCATAGCCCAGCCGGAAGCCTGCGGCATTCGCGCCCAGGCAGGGGATCAGCAGAGCCTGTGGCCGTACCACGGCCGTGCCGGCCGGCGGCACCAGGGTACCCATTGCGTCTTTCTCGAGCGCATCGCCGGGATGCCAGGCACGAAATTCCAGCGCCGCCTGCTTGTCCACCACCACCGGCAGGCACAGGTGCACGCCGCGCGCGGCCAGTGCGTTATAGGCCGCAGACAGATCCGGTTCACGCCGGATCGGTTGGTAGACCGCCAGGCTGTGGATCGCCTGTGCGGCGCACCAGTGCAGCACGCGCTGCCCGATGAGTGCATCGGCGGCGGCCTTGTCCTCCTCGGTCAGTGCCTTGCGGCGCGCCAGCAGTTCGGCGCGCAGCCGTTGTTTGTGAAGGGCGGCCGCCTCCTCTTGCGTCTGTGGAGGCGGCGTGTCGCGTGCTATGCTTGGGTTCATTTTCTGTTTCACCAATCTGCAAGAAGAAGCCTGCATGAGTATGCGTCCGAAGAATCATCCGTTCAACCAGCGCCTGCGTGCGCTGGCCGCCTCCCTGGCGCTCCCCCTGGCGCTGGCCAGCGCTGCCATGCTTGGTGTTGCGCCTGATGCCCACGCCCAGAAGCGTGTGGCGCCGGACGCCTCCCCTGACGATCTCTTCCTGGCCCTGCGCCAGGCCGCCGCCAGCGACAATGCCGCGCTGGCGCAAGACCTGGCCTCACGGCTCTCGGGCTACGAGCTGGCATCCTATGTCGACTACTATCGCCTCAAGCCCCGTGTGCGCGACTACAGCGCCAGCGAACAGGAGATCCGCGATTTCCTGGCTCGCTGGGATGGCCAGGCCATCGTTGATCGCCTGCGCAACGACTGGTTGCTGGCCCTGGGCAAGACCGGCAACTGGACCGTTTTCGATGAGCAGTATCCCCTGTTCGTGCTTAACGACGATACCCAGGTCAAGTGCTTCGCCCTGAACTCGCGCGCGCTCAAGGGGGCCAACGTCGCCGAGGAGGCGCGGGCTCTGCTGACCAATCCCAAGGACTACGGCCAGGGTTGCAGCGACCTCATCGCCACGCTGGCGCAGAATGGCCAGTTCAGCGATGCCGACGTCTGGTTCCAGATCCGCCAGGCCGCCGAGAATGGCAATGCCACCGTGGCCCGCCGCGCGGCCGTGCTGGTCGACAATGGCGATGTCAGCGTGACCCGGGTGATGGAACGCCCGGCACTGATGCTGGCCAAGGGGCCTGGCCGGGGCGCCGCCAACCACCAGCTCTACATCATTGCCCTGGGCCGCATTGCCAGGAGCAATCCGTCCCAGGCTGCCACCTACCTCAGCGATGCCGCGCGCACCCTGAGCCCGCAGGAAGTCGCGCAGGGCTGGGCGCAGATCGCCCTGTCGGCCTCCTACAAGCTGGCGCCGGAAGCCTCGGAGTACTGGCGCAAAGCCAAGGATGCGCCCCTGACCCAGGACGCGATGCAATGGAAGGTGCGCATGGCCCTGCGCGACGGCGACTGGAAGACCGTGCGCAAGACCATCGAAGCCATGCCGGCCCCGCTGCGCAGCGATACCACCTGGGTCTACTGGCTGGGCCGGGCGCTCAAGGCCGAAGGCCAGAACGAGGCAGCCCGCCGCCTGTTCGAATCGATCGCGCCCAACTTCAGTTTCTATGGTCAGCTGGCGCAGGAGGAACTGGGCCAGCAGATTACCATCCCGCCGGGCCCGACGCCGCCGGGCGCGGGCGAGGTGGCGCTGTATTCGCAGAATGCCGGCTTCAAGCGTTCGCTCAAGTTCTATCAGTTGAACCTGCGTTTCGAAGCCATCCGCGAATGGAACTGGGAACTGCGCAACATGAATGACCGCCAGTTGCTGGCCGCGGCCGAATACGCGCGCCAGAACGACGTGCTGGACCGCATGGTCAATACGTCCGATCGCACCAGGAGCGAGTTCGATTTCACCCAGCGTTTCCCGGCCCCGCACCTGCCCGAGATGAATGCGGCCACGCGCCCGTTGGGGATGGAAAACGCCTGGGTCTATGGACTGATCCGACAGGAGTCGCGCTTCATCAAGTCGGCCCGTTCGCACGTGGGGGCCTCCGGCCTCATGCAGCTCATGCCCGCCACTGCCAGGTTCGTCGCCAAGAAGATCGGCATGACCGAGTTCACCGCCGATCAGGTCAACGACATCAACACCAACCTGCTGCTGGGCACCAGCTATCTGGACATGGTGCTCAACAACCTGGAAGGCTCGGAGATCCTGGCCACCGCCGGCTACAATGCCGGCCCCGGTCGTCCGCGCAGCTGGCGCGCGACCTTGCCGCGTCCGGTGGAAGGGGCCATCTTTGCCGAGATCATTCCTTTCAATGAAACCCGGGGCTATGTCAAGAACGTGATGTCCAATGCGACCTACTATGCGGCCATGTTCGAGAACCGCCCGCAATCCCTGAAGCAGCGCCTGGGAACGGTGGCACCCAATGCCAACGTCGCCACCGACCTGCCCTGATCCCATCACGCCGGCCGACGTCCCCGGCGGAGGCGGCCGCCAGCGGTTCCTGGAAATCGGAGAGTGATAAATGGCAGTCAAGAAGATCCTCGTCATCGGTGGTTCCGGCTTCATCGGCACCCGCTTGATCGAACTGCTGGGCAGCACCACCGGCTATCGCGTCATGGTACCCACGCGCCGCTACGAGCGCGCCAAGCATCTGCTGGTCTCGCCCGTGGTCAGCGTGGTCCAGGCCGATATCCATGACGATGCCGTGCTGGCGCGCCTGGTGGCCGAGGCCGATGTGGTCATCAATCTGGTCGGCATCCTGCAGTCGCGCCCGGCCCGGGGCGGTGCGTCCTACGGTCCGGATTTCGAGCGCCAGCACGTGGTGCTGCCACGCCGTATCGTCGCCGCTTGCGCGCAGCAGGGCGTGGCGCGCTACCTGCACATGAGCGCACTGTGCGCCGATGCCCAAGCGCCGTCGATGTATCTGCGTTCCAAGGCGGCCGGCGAGCAGGAAGCCCTGGCCTCGCCCGCGCTGGACGTGGCGATCTTCCGTCCCTCGGTAGTGTTTGGCGAGGGCGACAATTTCATCAACATGTTCGCCGGGTTGAACCGCATGTTCCCGGTGATCCCGCTGGGCAGTCCCGATGCGCGCTTCCAGCCGGTCTACGTGGGCGATGTGGCACAGGCTTTCGTCAACGCGCTGGCCTTGCCGCGCCTGGGCGGCAAGGTGTTCGAACTGGGCGGTCCCAAGCAATACACGCTGCGCGAACTGGTACGCCTGTCGGGCTGGTACAGCGGTCATCCGCGCCCGGTGATCGGCTTGCCCGATGCGGCCGGCTGGCTGCAGGCCTTCGCGCTGGAACACCTGCCGGGCAAGCTGATGAGCCGCGACAATGTGGCCTCGATGAAGGTGGACAACGTCCTGCACGGACCTGTTGCCCCAGAACTGCGGCTCACGCCACGCGCGCTGGAAGATGTCGTCCCCGGCTATCTCCTGCCGCGCAGCCCGCAACAGCAATTCGACTTCTTCCGTAGCACCGCGCGGCGCTGAATGGTTCAGTCGCTGCGACTTTGATCTTCGAGAAACGAGCCCTCATGCAAGATACAGAACTGGATCCTGTCCTGTCCGAAACGCTGCAAAAAGCCGGACGCCACATGCCCACGTTGGTGATCGCCAACAAGAATTATTCGTCCTGGTCGATGCGCCCCTGGGTTGCTGCCGTGGCCTTCGACATCCCCTTCAAGGAAGTGCGCGTGCTGCTGGACCAGCCCGAGACCGCCAACGAAATCGCCCGCTACACCGGCTCGGGCCGCGTGCCGGTGCTGCTCGATGGCGACATCGCGATCTGGGATTCGCTCTCGATCTGCGAATACCTGGCCGAGCAATTCCCCGACCGCCACCTGTGGCCGGCGCGCACCGACGCGCGCGCCATCGCGCGCAGCATCTGTGCGGAGATGCACTCCGGTTTCACCGGCCTGCGTACTGCCATGAGCATGGATATTCGTGGCCGCCATCCGGGCAAGGGACGTACCGCCGAGGCGCAGGCCGATATCGCGCGGGTATGCGAGATCTGGGAAGAGTGCCTCTCGCAATTCGGTCATCATCAATTCCTCTTCGGCGACTTCTCCATTGCCGACGCCTTCTATGCGCCGGTGGTGATGCGCTTCGTCAGCTACCAGGTGCCGCTGGCACCGGCCCTGCAAGCCTATGCCGACCGCGTGCGCGAGCACCCGGCGGTGGCGCGCTGGATCGCCGAGGCGCTGGCCGAGAAGGAAATCCTTCCGGACCACCAGTGAGGCGCAGCCGATGAAGACCTACACCGTCGGCGGCGCAGTGCGCGACGGCTTGCTGGGCCTGCCGGTGAAGGACCGCGACCACGTGGTCGTCGGTGCTACGCCGGAGCAGTTGCTGGCACTGGGTTTCCGCCCGGTGGGCAAGGACTTCCCGGTGTTCCTCCATCCCGAGACCCACGAGGAATATGCCATGGCCCGCACCGAGCGCAAGACCGCGCCCGGTTACAAGGGCTTCGATTTTCACGCCGCGCCCGATGTGACGCTGGAAGACGATCTGGCGCGCCGTGACCTCACCATCAATGCGATGGCGCAGGATGAGGATGGTACCCTGGTCGATCCGTATCACGGTCGTGCCGACCTTGAGGCGCGCGTATTTCGCCATGTCTCTGACGCCTTCGTCGAAGACCCGGTCCGCATCCTGCGTGTGGCGCGCTTTGCGGCGCGCTTCGCCGATTTCACGGTGGCCCCGGAAACCAATGCGCTCATGCAGCGCATGGTGCAAGAGGGCGAGGTGGATGCCCTGGTGCCTGAACGCGTCTGGCAGGAACTGTCGCGCGGATTGATGGAGCACAAGCCTTCGCGCATGTTCGAGGTCTTGCGCGCCTGCGGTGCCTTGCAGCGCATCCTGCCCGAACTGGATGCCTTGTGGGGTGTGCCGCAACCGGAGAAGTGGCATCCCGAAATCGACACCGGCGTCCATGTGATGCTGGTGGTTGATTGGGCTGCCGCGCAGGATTTTTCATTGCCGATCCGTTTTGCCGCGCTGTTGCACGACCTCGGCAAAGGCACCACGCCGCCCGAGATCTGGCCGCGCCATCATGGTCATGAAGCGCGCAGCGAGCGGCTTGTCGAGCAGGTCTGTGCGCGCCTGAAAGTCCCCGGCGAGTGCCGCGATCTGGCACTCATGACCGCATGCGAACATGGCAATGTGGGACGCTGCTTCGAGATGCGTCCCGATACCCTGGTCAAGTTCTTCGCACGCTGTGACGCCTTCCGCAAACCGCAGCGCTTCCTCGACATGCTGCGCGCCTCGGAATGCGATCATCGTGGCCGCACCGGACTGGAGTTGCAGCCCTTCCCGCAGGCGGCCTATCTGGAAGGCGCGTTGCAGGCCGCCAGCGCCATCGATGCCGGTGCCATCGCGCAGCAGCAGACCCAGCCGCAGCGCATTGCCGATGCCATCCTGGCGGCGCGTACGGCGCAGGTGGCGACTTACGTCGAGCAGCATCGTCCGGCACAGCCTTGAGGGAGACTGCACCATGAGCCATCCCCTGTCCCGGTTTCTGCAGCGCCTGCGTGGCCGGCATGGGGCGCCACCGCAAGCGCATGAGGAGAAGCCGGACAAGCCCAATGTCTTCGTCAAGGAACTCTCGCCGCGCGCGCGTCGCCACTTGCTGCGCCACTTCCTCGCGCTGGAAGAGAAGGACCGCCTGCTGCGTTTCGGTTCCAAGCTCTCCGACGAGATGGTCACGCGCTACGTGGAAGGCATCAACTTCGAACGCGATACCGTCTTCGGTGTGTATGATCGCCGCCTGCGTCTTCTGGGTGTGGGCCACCTGGCCTTTGCGCCCAAGGAGAGTACGCGCATCAGCGGTGCCACCATCAAGCCGGTGGTGGCCGAGTTCGGGGTGTCGGTAACGGCGGCCGCGCGCGGGCTCGGTGTTGGCACGCGCCTGTTCATGCGGGCGTCGATGCACTGTCGCAATGCCGACGTCGATACGCTGTACATGCACTGTCTCTCGTCGAACAAGGTGATGATGCACATCGCCAAGAAGGCCGGCATGGAGATCCACCGCGACTACGGCGAGGCCGATGCCTATCTCAAGATCAAGCCCGCCAATTCGGCCACCGTGTTTCAGGAAGCGCTGGAAGAGCAGGTCGCCATGCTGGACTACATCGTCAAGGCCAACTTCAAGGCCCTGTTGAAATGGGGAGCGCGCGTGACCGGCATCGGCGCGAAGAAGAAGGACGACGGCGCGCCACCGCCCTCTGCCTGACGCGCTTCTTGCGCAAGCGCACATGACCATCCCCTGCAGGGAGCGCATAATATGCGCCTCACTTTGATAACGGGTATGCCATGAGCACCAATCCCAACACCGATGATTTCTTCGCCACTGTCGCCACCAAGTCCGATAGCGGCGCCTTGCGCGGCGACTACAGCCAGGCCGACGCCAACTACGTCGTGGCCCAGAACTGGGACAGCTACACGCCGGCCCAGCATGCGCTGTGGCGTCGTCTCTATGAACGCCAGGCCCGGCTCATTCCCGGCCGCGCCTGCGATGTCTTCATCGACAGCCTCAAGGCCCTCGATGTCTCGCAAGGCATCCCGCGCTTTGATCGCACTACCGAAGCGCTCTACAAGGCCACTGGCTGGCAACTGGTGGCTGTGCCCGGTCTGGTGCCGGATCACACCTTCTTCGAGCACCTGGCCAATCGCCGCTTCCCGGTCACGGTGTGGCTGCGTGAAGAGCACGAGTTCGATTACATCGTCGAGCCCGACCTGTTTCATGATTTCTTCGGTCACGTGCCGCTGCTGTTCAATCCCGTCTTCGCCAATCACCTGCAGGAATACGGCAAGGGCGGCCTGAAGGCCCTCAAGCTCGACGGCCTGGCCTACCTGGCGCGCCTGTACTGGTACACCATCGAGTTCGGTCTGATCCAGAGCAAGGAGGGTTTGCGCATCTATGGCGCCGGCATCCTGTCCTCGGGCGGCGAGGTCGAGTATTGCCTCTCCAGCGACCAGCCGCGCCGCGTGCCGTTTGAAGTGGAGCGCATCATGCGCACGCTCTACAAGATCGATACCTATCAGGAGACCTATTTCGTCATCAAGGATTTCGAGCAGCTTTTCAACGATACCGCGCCGGACTTCACGCCGCTCTATGAAAGGCTCAAGCAGCAGGAAGCTTTGCCGGCCAATACGCTGTTGCCGGGCGAGACCAGCTTCGCCCCCAACCGCTGACGACGACAGTGCAGCACACCTCCAGCACAGCCGGGCCATGCGCCCGGCTTTTTCGTGGCCGGAACAATCACACATAAAAAAAGCGGATCCGACAGGGGAGGCCGGATCCGCGAGCTAGTGGTGCTTTCAACACTAGAGGGGAGGAACCTTGCACAGTAACGGATACCAATCAATCGCTGTTCAAGTGAGGTCTATTAAACGCCAGCCACCGGGCCGTTCCAATGGCTTTTACGGGCTGTTACATTCGCGTCTTGCTTGTAACACTTGGGCCGCTTGCCGCCCTTTTTTTTCAGCCGGAAATATTGTTGTTTTCAGCTTTCCGGCATTTTCTTCTCTGCATCCTGCCAAACGCCGCAGGACTTGCGGAAAGTGTTTCCTGCATGCCAAAACGGCCCGGAAACCCTGCTGCGGCGCGCGTAGCGGGCCGGTCACCCTTGTGCTAACTTGACACTACAACTTGAAGACACCCGATCCACAAGACCGAGGTGTTCCCGATTCCCGACAGACCGGCGTAGTCCTGCGGCGACACTGCATGGCGCGTCACTGACGGGGGCATGTGCAAGGCAAAAACAAGATTTTTGGCACGGAGACCACATGAACGCACCCCTACCCGCCGGGCAACGCCTGCTGCTGGACGATGTATCCCTGGATGACAAATATGCGCTGGAGCGCGGCCGCGTCTTCATGACCGGCATCCAGGCGCTGATCCGCCTGCCGATGCTGCAGCGGCAATACGATGAACGCGCCGGACTGAATACCGCCGGCTTCATCACCGGCTATCGCGGTTCCCCCTTGGGTTCGGTGGACCAGACCGCCGAGAAGGCGCGCAAATACCTGCAAGCCAGGCAGATCAGGTTCCATCCCGGCATGAACGAAGACCTGGCCGCCACCAGCGTGTGGGGCACGCAGCAGGTCAATCTCTTCAAGGGTGCGCAATACGATGGCGTGTTCTCGCTGTGGTATGGCAAGGGCCCGGGGGTGGATCGCTGCGGTGACGTCTTCAAGCACGCCAACATGGCCGGCACGTCAAAGCATGGTGGTGTGTTGGTGATTGCCGGCGATGACCACGCCGCCAAGTCCTCCACCGCTGCACATCAGAGCGAGCATATCCTCAAGGCTTGCGGCATTCCGGTGCTCTATCCGTCCTCGGTGCAGGAGTATCTCGACTACGGCCTGCATGGCTGGGCCATGAGCCGCTACACCGGTTTGTGGGTGGCGATGAAATGCGTGACCGACCTGGTCGAATCGGGCATGTCGGTGATGATCGATCCGGAGCGCGTGAAGATCCAGTTACCGGACTTCGAACTTCCGCCCGATGGCCTCAATATCCGCGTGCCCGACACCGTGCTGGGCCAGGAAGCGCGGATGATCAACTACAAGTGGTATGCCGCGCTGGCCTATGCGCGCGTGAACAAGTTGAATCGCATCATCTGGGACAGCCCGCGTGCGCGCATCGGCATCATCACCGCCGGCAAGTCCTATCTCGATACGCGACAGGCGCTGGAAGATCTGGGCATTGATGAACAGGTCGCGGCCGACATCGGTATTCGCCTCTACAAGGTCGGCATGACCTGGCCGCTGGAAGCCGAAGGTGTGCGTGAATTCGCGCAGGGTCTGGATGAGATTTTGGTGGTCGAGGAGAAGCGTCAGATTCTTGAATACCAGTTAAAGGAAGAACTCTACAACTGGCGCGACGATGTCCGTCCGCGTGTGGTCGGCAAATTCGATGACACCGGCGAGTGGAGCGGTTCGCAGCGCGAAGGCCATGGCAACTGGCTGCTGCCGGCCACTTATGAACTCAATCCGGCGCAGATCGCACGCGCGATTGCCACGCGCATCTCGCGCTATTTCGCCGGCCATCCGGTGGAGCAGCGCGTACGCACCCGCGTGGCCTATCTCGAAGCCAAGGAAGCCGCCCTCAATATCAGCAGCAAGCCCGATCCCGACAAGGACCGCATACCGCATTTCTGCTCGGGCTGTCCGCACAATACCTCCACCAAACTGCCCGAGGGCAGCCGTGGCCTGGCCGGTATCGGCTGCCACTACATGGTCACCTGGATGGACCGCGAGACCCAGCTTTTCACCCACATGGGTGGCGAGGGCGTGACCTGGGTCGGGCAGGCGCCGTTCACGACGGAGAAACACGTCTTCGCCAACCTGGGGGATGGCACCTATTTCCATTCCGGTCTGCTGGCGGTGCGCGCCTCGGTTGCGGCCAAGGTCAACATTACCTACAAGATCCTCTATAACGATGCCGTGGCCATGACCGGTGGCCAGGAGTTCGATGGTCCGCTCGATCCGGCCATGATCTCGCGCCAGCTGGCGGCCGAAAACGTTCGGCCCATCATCGTGGTCACCGACGAGCCCGACAAGTATCCGGCCGGCACCCAATGGGCCGAGGGCGTGACCATCCGTCACCGTAGCGAACTCGATGCGGTACAGCGCGAACTGCGCGAGCAGCCGGGTGTGTCGGCCATGATCTATGACCAGACCTGCGCATCGGAAAAGCGCCGTCGTCGCAAACGCAATGCCTATCCCGACCCGGCCAGGCGTGCCGTCATCAATGAGGCAGTGTGCGAAGGTTGCGGCGATTGCAGCGTGCAGTCCAACTGCCTCTCAGTGGAGCCGCTGGAAACCGAGTTCGGCCGCAAGCGCCAGATCAATCAGTCGTCCTGCAACAAGGACTATTCCTGCGTAAACGGTTTCTGCCCCAGCTTCGTGACGGTGGAAGGCGGCCAGTTGAAGAAGCCCGCGCGCGCCAAGGCACAATCCGGTCCGGCCTTGCCGACGCTGCCCGAGCCGGTGCTGCCGGGTCTGGCCCAGCCTTACGGCATCGTGGTCACCGGCGTGGGCGGCACGGGCGTGATCACCATCGGCCAGATCATCGCCATGGCCGCCCATGTCGAAGGGCGTGCCTGTTCCGTGCTGGACATGAGCGGACTGGCCCAGAAGGGCGGGCCGGTGATGTCGCACGTTCGCGTGGCCGAAGACCCGGACCACATCCAGTCCACCCGCGTGGGCACCGGCATGGCCGATCTGGTGATTGGCTGCGACGTCATCGTCACCGCCGGGCGCGATGCGCTCTCTCGGATGGGCGAGGGACGTACCCATGCAGCGGTCAATTCGACGCAGATGCCGACTGCTGCCTTCGTGCGCAATCCGGACTGGCAATTCCCCACCGCCTCCAGCGAAGGCGAGATCGCCAGAGCCTGTGGTCGTGACAATCTGTCCCTGATCGATGCGGGCCGCATCGCCACGGCGCTCATGGGCGATGCCATCGCGACCAACATGTTCATGCTCGGCTATGCCTGGCAAAAGGGCTGGGTGCCCTTGTCCGAAGCGGCGCTGTTGCGCGCCATCGAGCTCAATGCGCTGCAGGTGGAGTTCAACCAGCAGGCCTTCGCCTGGGGCCGCGTGGCCGCGCACGATGTTGACTTCGTACTGGCCGCTGCGGGCCGCAACGGCATGACGGCGCAGGTGATCGAATTCAAGCGCACGCCGAGTCTGGAGGAACTGGTGGAACGTCGCGTGGCCTTCCTGACCGATTACCAGAATGCCGCCTATGCGCGCAGCTATCGCGATGCCGTGGAAGAAGTGCGTGCACGCGAGAGCGCGCTGGGTGAGGCCGGACGCGGCCTCAAACTGAGCCGCGCAGTAGCGACCGGTCTCTTCAAGCTCATGGCCTACAAGGATGAGTACGAAGTTGCGCGCCTCTACACCGAGCCCGCCTTCCGCGCCAAGATCGCCGGCATGTTCGAGGGCGATTACAAGCTGCGCTTCCATCTTGCACCGCCGCTGCTGGCCAGGCGCGATGACAAGGGGCATCTGCGCAAGCAGGCTTTCGGCAGCTGGATGATGCCGGCCTTTGGCGTACTGGCGAAATTACGCTTCTTGCGCGGCACGGCCTTCGATCCCTTCGGCTACACCGACGAACGCAAGCAGGAGCGGGCCCTGATCACCGACTATCGCGCCACGCTCTCACGCCTGCTGGCGCGGCTCACGCCCGAGAACCTGGAGCAGGTGATTGCCGTGGCCCGGATTCCGGAAGACATTCGCGGCTACGGTCACGTCAAGGAACGCCATCTGAAAGCGGCCCTGCAGAAACAGGCCGCCTTGCTGGCACAGCTGGAAGAGGGATCGTCTGAGCAGCCGCATTCGCCGCCAGGAGGCGGCAAGCGGGCCGCCTGAGAAAGTTGTGGTGAGGTCAGGAACGGTCAGCGGATCAGGCCAGGCGGCCACCGCTGACCCGTTCGATACCGGCCAGATCCCGCCAGCTCTGCACTTCGGCGAAGCCGGTGCCGCAGAGCAGTCCGCGCACTGCGGCAGCCTGATCATAGCCATGCTCCATCAGCAGCCAGCCACCGGGCAGCAGATGCGCCGGCGCGCCATCGATGATGCTGCGCAGATCGCTCAAGCCATCGCCGTGGTCGGTCAGCGCATCAACCGGTTCAAAACGCAGGTCACCGCGCGAGAGATGAACATCGCCTGCGACAATATACGGCGGGTTGGAGGCAATCACCGCAAAGCGCTGATCGCGGGGCAGCGCGGCGTACCAGTCGCTTTCCAGCAACGTCACGCGGACTTGGTTGGCCGTGGCGTTCTCGCGCGCGATGGCCAGGGCGGCAGCACTCGCGTCCAGTGCCGTCACCACCGCATCGGGCCGCGTATGGGCGATGGCGATGGCAATCGCGCCCGAACCGGTGCCCATGTCCAGCAGCGCGCCATCCTGCGGCAATCTTTCCATCGCCAGTTCCACCAGCAGCTCGGTATCGGGGCGGGGAATCAGCACATCTGGCGTGACGCGCAAATCCAGTCCATAGAATTCACGTTGGCCGACGATGTAGGCAATCGGCTCGCCGCGCAGGCGGCGGGTGTAGAGGGCCGTGAGCAGCACCGACTCGTCGGCGGTGAGACGGCGCTCGGATTGGGTGATCAGCTGCACACGCGTGATGCGCAGCGCGTGGCACAGCAGGATGCGGTTCTCCAGCGGATCCAGCGGCGCCGTCTTCAGTACGGTGGCCAGGGTGCAGCCGGCATAGCTGGAGAGCGGCTCCATCACTTCCAGATCGTGGTGCGCGGTGCGCGCTTGAACAGTTGCACGGCCAGCACCAGCGCCAGCACGCCGAACCAGATCAGCGACCAGGTCGGAATCTGCAAGCCCCACACCGGTGGCCAGGGCGCCGAGCAGAAGCCGTCGGCGGTGAACATCTGCGGCCACAGCTTGACGGTGGGCAACTGGTTGAGTGCCGTTTCCAGCGGATCGGTGGTGCAGGAGACTCCCGGATGCGCCTTCACGTACAGATGCCAGATCGCCGTGCCGGCGCCGCCCAGTGCGGCCAGCAGGCCCAGACCGGCGCTGCCGCGGCGGGCCGCTTCCGGCATCAGGGCACCGAGCAGGGCGAAGGCGCCCACCAGCATGAACATGTAGCGCTGGATCACGCACAGCGGGCAGGGCTGCATTTCTTCGACGATCTGCAGGTACATGGCAACGCCCAGCAGGGCGGCGCAGACCAGCGCTACCAGCAGGAAAACCGCTTTGGATGATTTCATGGTTGAGGATTCAGTGATTCATTAATGGGGATACGGCATCGGGACCTTCGGAGCGCAAAGCCAGGCGGAAACCTGACCGGCTTTTTCGCCATGACGCGATTGTAGAGAAGTCCTTGCCTGCGTGCATGCTGCCCGCGCAGGCAATTTTGAGCGCAGGCCCTAGTCGTCGCCGAGTTGCGCCAGCAGTTCGGCCTGATGCTCGGTGATGAGGGCGTTGGTCAGCTCATCCAGATCGCCATCCATGATGAAATCGAGCTTGTAGAGCGTCAGGTTGATGCGGTGGTCGGTCATGCGCCCCTGCGGGAAGTTGTAGGTGCGGATGCGCTCGCTGCGGTCGCCCGAGCCGATGAGCGACTTGCGGGTGGCGGCCTCCTTGGATTGCTGCTCGCGCAATTGCACATCCTTGATCCGGGCGGCCAGCACCTTCATGGCCTGCGCCTTGTTCTTGTGCTGGCTGCGGTCGTCCTGGCATTCCACCACGATGCCGGTAGGCAAGTGGGTGATGCGTACGGCCGAATCGGTCTTGTTGATGTGTTGCCCGCCGGCACCGGAGGCACGATAGGTATCGATGCGCAGGTCGGCCGGATTGATGTCCACATCTTCGACTTCGTCGGCCTCGGGCATGACCGCCACCGTGCAGGCGGAGGTGTGGATGCGACCCTGGGTCTCGGTGGCCGGCACGCGCTGCACGCGGTGGCCGCCGGATTCGAACTTCAGGCGCGAATAGGCCCCAAAGCCCGCGATGCGGGCAATCACTTCCTTGTAACCGCCCAGTTCCGATTCGGAGGCCGAGACGATTTCCACCTGCCAGCGCTGGCGTTCGGCATAGCGGGTGTACATGCGCAGCAGGTCGCCGGCAAACAGGGCCGATTCGTCACCTCCCGTTCCGGCGCGGATTTCCAGGAAGATGTTTCGTTCATCATTGGGATCCTTGGGCAGCAGCATCTTCTGCAGATCCAGCTCCAGCGCCTCCATGCGCGCCCTGGCGGCGTCGATTTCTTCCTGCGCGAAAGCCTTCATATCGGGGGCCGACAGCAGTTCGCCAGCGGTGCGAATATCTTCACTGGCCTGCACATAGTCGTGGTACAGCGCCACCAGCGGGCCCAGTTCGGCGTGTTCGCGGGTCATCTTGCGGAAGTTGTCCATGCTGGCGGTGGCATCTTCCTGCGCCAGCAGGCTGTTGAGCTCTTCCAGCCGTTCGGCGAGCTGGTCGAGTTTGGCGAGCATTGAGGGTTTCATGAGGTCGGGAAGTCAGTATCGGTCAGCAACGAGGGGGACGACGGCAGCCGTCGGCGACGGCGCGAGGGTGCCAGCCGCAGACAGCGGCCGGCCGGGCGGAAGGCGCTAACGCTTGGCGCGGAACAGTTGCGGCAGCAGCGAGACCAGCTGGCTGCGCTGCTCGCCCTGGGCGTGATGCAGGGCCTGTTGCGGGCCGTGCAGGAACTTGGCGGTCAGGCCCTTGGAGAGGGCGTCGAGCACCGCTTCCACATCCTCGCCCTTGGCCAGCATGCGGCGTGCGCGCTCCAGTTCGGCCAGGCGCAGCGCCTCGCCGGTTTCGTGCAGGTCCTGGATTAGCGGCACCATGGCGCGGCTGTCGATCCAGTGCATGAAGGATTGCACCCGGGTTTCGATGATGGCTTCGGCCTGGGCCACCGCCGCCTGGCGGTTTTCCACGCCGCTCTGGACCACCGAGGCCAGATCGTCCACGGTGTAGAGGAAGACGTCATCCAGGCGCCCGACCTCGGCCTCGATATCGCGCGGCACGGCCAGGTCGACCATGAAGATGGGCTTGTGGCGGCGTGCCTTGACGGCCCGTTCCACCAGCCCCAGGCCGATGATGGGTAACTGCGAGGCGGTACAGGAGACCACGATGTCGAAGCTGGCCAGTTGTGCCGGCAGGTCGGCCAGGCGGATGGCGCGACCGCTGAACCGATGGGCCAGGGTTTCACCGCGCTCCATGGTGCGGTTGGCCACCGTCAGGGTCTTGGGATTCTGGGCCGCGAAGTGCGTGGCGCACAGCTCGATCATCTCGCCTGCGCCGATGAAGAGCACGTTCTGGCCGGAGATCGAATCGAAGATGCGTTGCGACAGGCGCACCGCCGCTGCCGCCATGGAGACGCTATGTGCGCCGATCTCGGTGGTACTGCGCACTTCCTTGGCTACCGCGAAGGTACGCTGGAACAGCTGATGCAGGTAAGTGCCCAGACCACCGGCGGCGTCGGCCTGGCGCACCGCATCTTTCATCTGGCCCAGGATCTGCGGTTCGCCCAGCACCATCGAATCCAGCCCGGAGGCGACGCGGAAGGCATGGCGCACGGCATTGTCCTGCGGCAGCGAGTAGAGATACGGACGCAGGTCGGCGTAGGCAATCTGGTGGTACTCGGCCAGGAACTGCGCGGTACGGTCGATGGCGAATTCCACACCATCCGGGCCGGCAGCCGCTGCGGCATAGAGCTCGGTACGGTTGCAGGTGGAAAGGATGGCCGCCTCGCCCGAGGCCACGATCTTGTCATGCCCGCCAAACCATGCGCGTGCGGACGCCACCGCCTGACCGATCTGGTCAGCAGGGAAAGCCACTTTTTCGCGCAGCGAGACCGGCGCGGTAGTGTGGTTGAGTCCGACGGCGAGCAAATTCATGAAAGAATCGACTAGTAAGGCAGCAGTGCCGATGAGCTGGGAAAATACACTTCTATGGCTGCGAAACTGAATGAAAAACGTAGGATGTCATGCAATTCGTACAAAATCAGACAGATTCGGCCCCGGTTTTGGGAATAATTATACTCTTTGCCCAATGAGGGGTTGGGGCGTGTCCTGATAATCGGTATATGTCCCTGACATGGATCAGGCTTGGCACAGATGGCTGTGCACGGCGGCAACAGCTTGGGCCGAGCTTTTGCTGCCGGGGCCTATGCCGACGGGTGCGGTTCTTCCATCCCTTCCAGGCGTTCCAGCTGGTAGCCGTAGCCGTAGACGGTAGCCAGCTGGTAGCCGTTGCCGGGATGCAGCTTGAGTTTGGTGCGGATGCGCGAGACGTGGGTATCGATGGTGCGGGTCGGCGTATCCGGCTCGGCGCCCCAGATGCGTTCGCGCAGGAAGGCGCGCGACAGCGGGCGGCCCAGGTGCTGCATGAACAGCAGTGCCAGTTCGACTTCCTTGCGGGTGAGCGTGGCGTCCAGGCCGGGGCGCTCGGGATGGGTGATGCGCAGGCGCGCCAGGTCGACCATGAAGCCACCGGCTTCGACCACGCTGGGCGGGGCTTCATAGGGTTGCGCAGCCAGCAACAGCAGATCCAGCCGCAGGGCCAGTTCCTGGCGCTCCACCGGCTTGACCAGGAAGTCGTCGGCTCCGGCCATGCGCAGATTGCGCAGCCAGTGCTGGTGGGCCGGCGTACACAGCAGCAACACCACCGGCCGTGCCTTGGACGCCGCCGGAGGGCGGTGCTGCTGGACCAGCATGGTCACCGCATGTTGATGGCGCTGCAGGTCGTCCAGGTCCAGCACGACCAGATTGGCGCGCTCGGCACAGGCGGCTGCGAAGCCCTCCACGCCGCTGTAGACCTGGCAGTCATGGCGATCGGCCAGTTGCGTGACCAGGGTCACGGTATCGGCGTCTCTGGAAAGAATTCCGATTTTCATCGCATCAGTTCGGAGCAGCAGTCAAAGGCAGTCAACGCGCAGCGCCCCGGATGGGTGGACCGCATTGGCAAAAAGGGCAGCCGCGGCTGCCCTTTTCCAGCATGGATGGCGCACCTGCCTGCTCAGGCAGCCGGTACGTCGCTGTCGGGCAGCACCACGTTCACGTCCAGCACTTCCAGGTTGCCCTGGCGGTCCAGCGAGATCTTGATGTCGTCGGCGTCGACCTTGGTGTACTTGGAAATCACCTCGATGAGTTCCTTGTGCAGCGCCGGCAGGAAGTCCGGACCCTGGCGACCGTTGGAACGTTCGCGGGCGATGATGATCTGCAGCCGCTCCTTCGCCGCCACCGCACTTTTGGGCTTGCTGGGGAACAGGAAAGAAAGCAGGGACATGTCACTTACCTCCGAAGATGCGCTGCAGGAGGCCCGGCTTTTCATAGTTGGTGAAACGCAGCTCGACGGTCTCGCCGAGGAAGCGCGACACCACGTCCTGATAGGCCTGGGCTACGTCGCTATCCTTCATGTGGATGGCCGGGGAGCCCTGGTTGGAAGCCTGCAGCACGGTTTCCGATTCGGGGATGATACCGATCAAGGGGATGCGCAGGATTTCCTGCACGTCGGTATAGGACAGCATCTCGCCGTCTTCCACGCGCTTGGGCGCGTAGCGGGTGATGAGCAGGTGCTCCTTGACCGGCTCGCCGCCCGAGGAGGCGCGGCGCGACTTGGCCTGGATGATGCCGAGGATGCGGTCCGAGTCGCGCACCGAAGACACTTCCGGGTTGGAGACCACGATGGCTTCGTCGGCGAAGGTCAGCGCCATCACCGCACCGTGCTCGATCCCGGCGGGGGAGTCGCAGATGATGTAGTCGAAGTCCATCTTGGCCAGGTCGGTCAGCACGCGCTCCACGCCTTCTTCGGTCAGGGCGTCCTTGTCGCGGGTCTGCGAGGCCGGCAGGATGAACAGGTTGTCGCAGTGCTTGTCCTTGATCAGGGCCTGGTTCAGCGTGGCTTCCTTGTTGATCACGTTGATCAGGTCGTAGACCACCCGGCGTTCGCAGCCCATGATCAGGTCCAGGTTGCGCAGACCGACGTCGAAGTCGATCACGGCCGTCTTGTGGCCGCGCATGGCCAGGCCCGATGCGAAACTGGCGCTGGACGTCGTTTTGCCGACGCCGCCCTTACCCGAAGTCACAACGATGATTTTTGCCACGAAAAACTCCTTAAGAAGAACAGTACGCCGGCGGTTCCGGCTGGATTCGTTTATATGATTTACACCGTCGCCTTACGCGGCCGACATCGGCAGCACGTCGATCCGTTCGCCCTGCAGGCGCACCTGCACCTGCTTGCCGGCCAGCTCCGGTGCATGACCGTTCTCGAAGGTTCGATAGACCCCCGCAATGGAAACCAGTTCCGCTTCCAGTGAAGCGGCGAAGATGCGCGCAGCCGTATTGCCCGACGCACCGGCCAGCGCCCGCCCGCGCAGCGGCGCGTAGACGTGGATGCAGCCATCGGCGATGAGCTCGGCGCCATTGTTGACCACGGCCAGCACCACCAGGTCGGCCCCGCGCGCGTAGATGCGCTGGCCGGCGCGTACCGGGGTATCGATGACGATGGTGTTGGCCACCGCAGCGGGCTGAGCGGGCGCAGCCGGCGCGGCAGCGGTCACCGGTGCGGGCGGCGCGGCTTCCTGCGCGGCCGCTTCATGGGCACGGGCGTTGGCTGCACCGGCACCGGCCACGGCCGAGTTGTCGATGGCCAGGCCATGGGCAACGATGCCGCCGTGCAACTCTTCCGGCGCGTTGCGCACGGCCACCGTATTCAAGCGGAAGCGCTTGAACAGCGCCACCACGGCAGTCCAGTCAATGGCCGCCGCGGCGGTCGCCTCCAGGGTGCCGATATCGAGCACCGCGAATTCGTCTTCGAAGAAATCGGCGACGCCGCCAGTCATCTCCTTCAGGGCTTTTTCCAGCGAAGTCGGATCGGTTTCATGCAGAATTGCTGAAATAGCAACTACAGTGGAAATTTTGATTTCGATCGGTTTGCGCGCTTTTTGCATAAATCCAGTAGTTCAATGCAGCGGAAAGTGAAGAAAAATACAGACCTCCCAGCCGGGATGGCTGTGCATTATACAGGCTGGATGCGGCTGCGATAGCGGTGGAGCGGGGGTTTTCGGCAGGCAAGGATGGGGCGCAGTGGGTGTCGACGATTTGCCAAATATTTGTGGCAAAAAGCCAGTGCCCCGGAACACGCAACGCCAGTCTTGTAAGTTGTATCGCTACAAGATACATTGATCGCCATGATCAAGAGTTTCCGACACAAAGGGCTGCAACGTTTCTTTGAGACGGGCAGCAAGGCAGGCATTCAGGCCGCCCATCCGGGCGGGCTGCGGTTGCAGCTGGCTGCGCTGGAACAGGCCATCCGGCCGGAAGATCTCTCAGCGCCTGCATGGGCGCTGCATCCACTCAAAGGTGCTCTGAAGGGGCAATGGGCGATCACCGTCAATGGCAATTGGCGGTTGATTTTCGCTTTCGAGGGGAAGGACGCAGTGCTGGTGGATTACTGCGACTATCACTAGGGCCTGTTCACATTCAATCTGTGAGATGCGTTGCCCCCAGAAGGCGTGGTGGCAAGGCGCGCGTCAGGGCTGGTGGTGGTGCCACCAGCCCTGACGTGCAACGCGGCCAGCGCGCCTTCTGGGGGCAACCCTCCGGGAGAGGCCGCCAAGCGTCGCCTGCCGTTGTTGCAGCTCCTTGCCGTGGCACCACCACGGCGCGTCGCTGCGCCTAGGCAGACAACGCTTGGCGACCTCTCGCACTCACAGATTGAATGTGAACAGGCCCTAATGCAAATCAACGGAGGTCAGTCATGACGCGCATGTCGGCATGACAATGCAAAACCGCCGGCACCTCACGATGCCAGCGGTCTTCACCAAACGCGATCCGGGCGCCGGACGGCAGCGCCCGGCATGGGCCATCGATCAGCCCGGTACCTTGCCGTCCACACCTTCGACGTAGAACTTGATGCCATGCAGGAAGCCGTCATCCGCCACGGCATCCTTGCCCAGGACTTCCTTGCCGGTATTGTCCTTGATCGGACCCTTCCAGATCGGCGCGCTGCCGTCGATGATGGCCTTCTTGCGCTCTTCGACCAGCGTCTTCACGTCGGCCGGCAGGTCAGGATTGAAGGCAGCCAGGTCGATGCCGTTGTCCTTCAGGCCGATCCAACTGGTGCTGCTCTTCCAGGTGCCATCCAGCACGGCCTGCACGCGGGCGGTGTAGTACACGCCCCAGTTGATCATCGAGGCGGCCAGGTGGGCCTTGGGGCCGAAGCTGGTCATGTCGCTGTCCCAGCCGAAAGCATACACACCCTTTTCCTGCGCGGTCTGCACCACGGCGGCCGAGTCGGTGTTCTGCATGAGCACGTCCACGCCCTGACCGATCAGGGTGGTGGCCGCTTCACGTTCCTTGCCCGGGTCGAACCACTTGTTGACCCACACCACGGCAGTGGTCGCCTTCGGATTGACCGAACGTGCCCCCAGGGTGAAGGAGTCGATGTTGCGGATCACTTCCGGAATCGGCACCGAGGCCACCACGCCCAGCTTGCCGGACTTGCTCATCTTGCCCGCGACCACGCCGGCCAGGTACGCGCCTTCATAGGTGCGCACGTCGTATTGCGCCAGGTTGTCGGCGGTCTTGAAGCCGGTGGCGTGTTCGAACTTCACGTCCGGGAATTCCTTGGCGACCTTGAGCATGGCTTCCATGTAGCCGAAGGTGGTGCCGAAGATCAGCTTGTTGCCATCGGTGGCCAGCTGGCGGAAGACGCGCTCGGCGTCGGCGGCGGATTCAGGAATGTTTTCCACGAAGGTGGTCTTGACCTTGTCGCCGAACTTCTCTTCGACCGCCTTGCGACCCTTGTCATGCGCGAAGGTCCAGCCGGCGTCACCGACCGGGCCGATGTAGACGAAGGCGACCTTCAGCGGATCAGCCGCCGGAGCAGCTGCAGCCGGCGCAGCAGCGGGCGCGGCGGCAGCGGGTTCTTCCTTCTTGCCGCAACCGATCAGGGTTGCCGCCGCCAGGGTGGCGAGCATCGTCAAGGATGCCCTGCGCGAAATCTTCATTGTGTTCTCCCTCAAGGTCAGTGGATAAATGCAGGTGCTGCTACAAAAACGACTAAACGAAATAAACGATATAAATGATATAAAAAATTCAGGAAGCGCCCGGGCGGAACGGTTTGCCCAGCGAGGCCGGCATGTTCAGGCGGATCCAGTCAGGGTTGCGCGAGATCAGCGCCAGCACCACGATGGTGGCCAGGTAAGGTGCCATCGACAGGATCTGCGAGGGCACCGTCACCCCCATGCCCTGCAGGTAGAACTGGGCGATGGTGACGCCACCGAACAGCAGCGACCCCAGCAAGACCCGTGCCGGACGCCAGGTGGCGAAGGCGGTCAGGGCCAGCGCGATCCAGCCGCGGCCGGCCACCAGGCCCTCGACCCACATCGGGGTATAGACCAGCGACATGTAGGCGCCGGCCAGGCCGCAGCAGGCGCCGCCGAACAGCAGCGCCAGATAGCGGATGCCGCGCACCGAATAACCCAGTGCGTGCGCCGATTCAGGCGACTCGCCCACCGCGCGCAAGACCAGCCCGGCGCGCGTGCGATAAAGGAACCAGATGCTGGCCAGGCACAGTGCGAAGGCGACATAGCTCATCCAGTGCTGATGGAACAGCGCCTGTCCCAGGAAGGGAATATCGCCCAGCAGCGGAATCGAATTCGGTTGCGCCGGCAGTGCCAGGCCAACGAAGCGCTGGCCCACGAACGCCGACAGGCCAGCCCCGAAGATCGACAGCGCCAGGCCGGTGGCCACCTGGTTGGTGGCCAGGCGCAGCGCCAGCCAGGCAAAGAGCGTGGCCATGAGCATGCCGCACACCGCCCCGGCAGCAAATCCCAGCAGCGGGCTCTTGGTGGCATAGCCGACCGCAAAGCCGGCGATGGCCGACACCAGCATCATGCCCTCGGCGCCCAGGTTGAGCACGCCGGAGCGTTCATTGATCAACAGCCCGATGGCCGCCAGCAGCAAAGGGGTGCCGGCATTGATGGAGGCTGCGATGAGAGGAGCGAGTTGTTCCATGTCCTGTCCTGATTCCTTAGACTTTCTTTTTCCACGCCAGGCGGTAATCGATGAGCGTATCGCAGGCCAGCAGCAAGAACAGCAGCATGCCCTGGAACACCCCGGTGATGGCCGAGGGCAGCCCCAGACGCGATTGCGCCAGCTCGCCGCCCAGATACAGCAGCGACATGATCAGACCGCCGAGGATTGCCCCGATGGGATGCAGGCGTCCGATGAAGGCCACGATGATGGCCGCAAAGCCATAGCCCGGCGACACCGAGGGCAACAACTGGCCGATCGGACCGGCGATCTCGAAGGCTCCGGCCAGCCCGGCAAAGGCACCCGAGATCAGCAGCGACACCCACAAGGCCGAGCGCGCCGAGAAGCCCGCATAGCGCGCCGCATGCGGAGCCACGCCACCGACCATGAGCGAGAAGCCGCGCAGGCTGCGCATCATGAAGATCGCCATCAACACGGCCGCTACGATGGCCACCGCAAAGCCGATGTGCAGGCGCGTGCCGGATATCAGCATGGGCAACATGAATTCGCTGGAGAACACCTTGGACTGCGGGAAGTTCATGCCATTGGGATCCTTCAGCGGACCGTTCACGGCCCACATCAGCAGCAGCTGCGCCACATAGGTCAGCATCAGCGACACCAGGATCTCATTGGCATTGAACTGGTCGCGCAGGAAGGCCGTGATGGCTGCCCACAAGGCGCCGCCGATGATGCCGGCCACGATCATCAGGACCAGCCCCATGCCGCCGGAGATGCCATGCCCCGGCACATCCAGCCACACCAGCATGGCACCCGAACAGAGCGCACCGACCGTGAACTGGCCTTCGGCACCGATATTCCAGATGCTGGCGCGGAAGCACACTGCCAGCCCCAGTGCGCACAGGATCAGCGGCACCGATTTCAACAGCAGTTCGCTGATGGCGCGCTTGCCATTGAAGGGATCGACCAGGAACACCTTCAGCCCGGCCAGCGGATCTTTGCCCAGCGCCAGGAACAGCAGCGCACCGAGCAACAGCGTGGCGATGATGGCGATCACCGGCGAGAGATAGGTCATGGTCCTGGACGGCGCACCGCGCAGTTCCAGTCGCAGGGGGAAGCTCAAGCGTTCAGCCATGACGCACCTCCGTAGCGGCTGCCGCCGGTTCATCCCACAAGCCGCTCATCCACACGCCGACCTGCTCGCGCGTGGCCTGTTCAATCGGAATGGAGGGCGACAGGCGCCCCTTGGCGATGACGTGCAGTCGATCGCACAAGGCGAACAATTCATCCAGTTCTTCCGAGATCACCAGCACGGCACAACCTTCCTGTTTCAGTTTCAAGATTTCGCCATGAATCTGGGCCGCCGCGCCCACATCCACGCCCCAGGTCGGCTGGGCGACCACGAAGACCGCAGGCTTGCGCTCCATTTCGCGGCCGACGATGAATTTCTGCAGATTGCCGCCCGAGAGGCTCTTGGCCGGCGCATCCGGTCCTGCCGCCTTGACCTTGAAACGCTCGATGATGGATGCCGCCGCACGGCGGGTGAAGCCGAAATCGATCATGCCGCGCTTCACGTAAGGGGCCTTCTGATGCGATAGCAGCATGTTGGCCGTCAGCGACAGAGTCGGCACGGCGCCGCGTCCCAGGCGTTCTTCCGGCACCAGGCCCAGACCCGCCGCGCGGCGCGGATTGGGCGAGAGATTGCCCACCGCCTTGCCAGCCAGCAGGATCATGTTGGGGGCGGCGCGCTGGTCTTCCCCGGACAGCGCCGCCAGCAGTTCCTGCTGGCCGTTGCCCGAGACCCCGGCGATGCCGACGATCTCACCGGCGCGCACTTCGCATTCGATGTCCTTGAGTTCGGTGGCAAACAGATGCGCCTTGGGCAGCGAGAGACGGTTCACGTGCAGCTTGCGCTCGTTGCGCAGCGAATCGGGATTGCGCTCGCGCTGCAGGCGCACCAGTTCGTCACCGATCATCATGCGCGAGAGGCTGGCGCTGCTTTCATTGCGCGGATCACAGTTGCCGGTCACGCGGCCACCGCGCATGACGGTGGCGCTGTGACACAGTGCGCGGATCTCGTCGAGCTTGTGGCTGATGTAGAGAATGCTGCAACCCTCATCGGCCAGGCGACGCAGGGTCACGAAGAGTTTCTCCACCGCCTGCGGCGTCAACACCGAGGTCGGCTCATCCAGGATCAGCAGTTGCGGTTCGGTCAGCAGGGCGCGCACGATCTCCACGCGCTGGCGCTCGCCGACCGACAAGGTATGGACGTGGCGCTGCGGTTCCAGCTCCAGGCCGTATTTTTCGCCGGTGCGGGTGATGCGTTCGGCCAGTTCCTTCAGATCGGTCCTGGCGTCCAGACCGAGGGCGATGTTCTCGGTCACGGTGAGGGTGTCGAACAGCGAGAAATGCTGGAACACCATCGCAATGCCCAGCTTGCGCGCCACCTGCGGATTGGCGATCTGTACCGCCTCGCCGTTCCAGCGGATTTCGCCGGCATCGGGCTTGACCGCGCCGAAGATGATCTTCATCAGGGTGGACTTGCCCGCACCGTTCTCCCCCAGCACGGCGTGGATCTCGCCGGGCGCCACCGCCAGGCTGACATCGTCATTGGCCAGCACGCCCGGATAGGCCTTGCGTACCTGGTTGATTTCAAGACGGAGTGGAACTGCGCTCACGTGATTTCCCTGTGGTGATGGTTGTCGTCATGTCGTACTGCAGCGGTCCGCGTGCCTGCGGCCACCGCGAGCGCCCCCGGCGGCTCGCACGCGCGACATCATAGACAAATTGCGCTGCGCCGCATACCGCTTTTGCCGGGATTTCCGCCGCGACAGCAGCGCAAAGCCGGATTTACCTCATTTTCCGCGATGCGCCCAACCGGTGGTGCGTTTCTCGATGATGGCAAAGAGCTCGTACATGGCCATGGCCATGGCACCGATCACCACCAGCCCGGCAAAGGCCAGCGGCATCTTCATCGAGGAGCCGGCCGAGACCAGCAGGTAGCCGATGCCCTGGTTGGAGGCATTCATTTCAGAGACGGTCGAGCCCACGAAGGCCAGCGTGATGGCCACCTTCAGCGAGGCAAAGAAGTAGGGCATGGAGCGCGGCAGGCCGACCTTGAGCAGGATGTCCATGCGGCGCGCACCCAGTACCCGCAACACGTCTTCCAGCTCCGGTTCCAGCGTGGCCAGGCCGGTGGCGATGTTGACCATGATCGGGAAGAAGGAAATCAGGAAGGCTGTCAGGATCGCCGGTCCCGCACCGATGCCGAACCAGACCACCAGCACCGGCACGAAAGCCGCCTTGGGCAAGGCATTGAAGGCCGTCATGAGCGGATAGGCGGCGGCATACAGCATGGGTGAAGATCCGATCACCAGGCCCAGCGTCACACCGACCACCACGGCGATGGCGAAGCCCACCATGGTGACCCAAAAGGTAGAAAGCGCGTGCTCGGTAATCGGGCCGGCGTAATCCACCATGGCCTGCAGGATGGAGGCCGGACTGGGGAAGATGAAGTCGGAGACCTGCCACACGCTGCAGATGAACTGCCACACGCCCAGGATGGCGACGAGCAGGAACCAGGGCGCCAGCGTGGTGGCGGCGCGATTGAGTTTGCCGTTGAACGGAGTTTTCATGAGTTTCCTTGGCCGGGCCGTGGGTGGTCAGGTATTGCGCACGTGGCCGATGTGCTCGCGCAGCTCATGTACCAGCGCGTTGAAGCCGTCGGTATAGGTGGTTTCCAGCGGGCAGGGGCGCGGCAGCGGATTGTCGCGTCGAACCACGATACGGCCTGGCCGCTTGCTCATCACGTAGATGGTGTCGGCCAGGAAGGCCGCTTCGCGCAGGTCGTGCGTGACCAGGATGACGTTGAAGCGGCGCTCGGCCCACAGGTCGCGCAGCACGCACCACAGTTCTTCGCGGGTGAAGGCATCGAGCGCGCCGAAGGGCTCGTCCAGCAACAGCATCTTGGGTTCATGGATCAGCGCGCGGCAGATCGAGGCACGCTGCTGCATGCCACCCGAGAGTTGCCAGGGAAACTTGTCGGCATAACCGTCCAGCCCCACGGTCTTGAGCAACTTCTTTGCACGCTCGATGTATTCGGCCTTCTTCTGCTTGAAGTCGTGCCGGTAGGGCTCGACGATTTCCAGCGGCAGCAGCACGTTCTCCAGTGTCGTGCGCCACGGCAACAGGGTGGGCGCCTGAAAGGCCATGCCGACGAACTTGAGCGGCCCGCTGACCGTCTGGCCATTGATCACCACGCTGCCGCGATTGGGTTGTTTCAAGCCCGTGGCCAGTTTCATGAAGGTCGACTTGCCGCAGCCGGAGGGCCCGACGATGGCGATGAATTCACCGGCGCGGGTCTGCAGGTCGATGTCTTCCACCGCAAAGTCGGCGGCGCCATCATAGGCCAGGTAGACGTGGCGGAAATCGACGAAGGGTTCGCTCATGAATGCAGTCGGGTGAAGATGGGTTGAGTAAACGATATAAATGATTTACTTGGGGAACACGTCCAGCTCAGTCCTGGACGGCAGGAAACTGCCATTCCAGATCTTGTCGGCGTTGACGCGGGTCTTGGTGCCATAGGCGTCCGAAACCTGGGAGGCCATGAGGGTCAGGCGCGGGCCGTAGACCTGGCCATAGCCTTCCGATTTTGCGTGCGGCGTGGCGATGGCGCTGGCGATGGCCAGCTTCAGGCGGCGCAGTTCCAGTTTCTCGTCAATCAGGCCGTCGCGTTCCTTCAAGACCTTGATGGCCGCTTCCGGGTTGGCCATCACGTCGCGGCTGGCCTTGGCGAAGGCGCGCAGGAAGCCCTTGATGGCTTCCGGCTTGTTCCTGATCATGGTGTCGGAGGCGATGATGGCATTGCCATACAGGCGCACGCCGTAGTCCGGATACATCATCACGTTGATGTCTTCATCCTTGATGCCGCGCGCATTGAGGTTCAGCAGCGAGGTGAAGTAGAAGCCGGTGATGGCATCCACGTCGCCGCGCGCCAGCATGGTCTCGCGCAGCGGCGGGTCCATGCTGGTCCACTGTGCCTTGGCGGCGTCCAGGCCATTGGCCTTGGCAAAGATGGGATAGGCACGGCGACCGGCATCGAACACCGGTGCGCCCAGTTTCTTGCCGGCCAGATCGGCCGGTTTCTTGATGCCGGATTTCTTGAGCGAGAACACGGCCGCCGGCGTGTCGTTGTAGACCATCATGACCGCCACCGGCTTGCCAGGGGCATCGGGGTTGTTGGCCGTGAATTCCATCAGAGCGGCCATGTCGGCAAAGCCCATGTCATAGGTGCCGGAGGCCACGCGATTGACGGCGTTGCCCGAACCGTTGCCGGCGTCGATGGTGACATCCAGTTTTTCCTGCGCGAAGTAACCCTTGGACTTGGCCACCAGGAACAGGGCGGCCGGCCCTTCGAAGCGCCAGTCCAGCTGGAACTTGATCTTGGTGTCCTGCGCCTGGGCCAGCGAGGAGCTGGCGGCCAGCATGAGGCTGAAGAGGCTGATGCCGAGTTTGAAGAGCTTGCTGGATTGCACGGTGGACTTCCTTCCCTGGTCGTTTGAATGTCGGATCCTGCAGCTTCAATAGCATTTAATGTGCCAAGCCTGGGGACAGTTCGCGTCCGCGCTCCTTGCCCTGCCGTTGCAGGCGCAAGGACGTCGGCAAGAGCCGGTCCGGATGATCGACAGCGCCCGTTATTTTTGTCGACAATCAAAAAATTCATTTGCAACAATTTGGTGCTTGTCTGCACCTAAGTAGAAAAAGATGCACTAAAAAAAATGGACTTGCAGGGCTGGAAGGCCGATGGTGTGCGCCTCCTGGCGGCTTTTGTCGTATCGCATCGGCTTGTTGTGATTGTCGACAATGCGAGTAGCCAAGCTGGGGAAAGTGGTGAGAGGGCTTGGGAAAGTGGCCGGACTCGGCTAGGATTGCGCCCCGGCGCGCGCGCGACCTTGACCATCGGGGCGGCAGTTCACTCGCGTTGGGCATGGCCGCGTGTCGGCCGGAGGGGCCGGTCTGGGGGCTGGCACGGGCTTTGCGTAAACGCTGCCGTCGGTGCGGGTGTCGGCAGCGCTGTCAGCAATGGGCCAGACCTGATTTGACGAAGGCAAGCACACGAGGTGTCCGGATCTCGATGCTGTGGCGGGGAGAGTGCAGTGCGCCGCAGGATGCGAACCGGGCACCGGATCAACAGCCATTTTTTTTAGACAAGCAATACAGGGAGAAACTTATGAAGAAGGGTATCAAGGGGAAGTACTGGATGATGGCGGCGGTGGTTGCTTCGTCCGCAATCAGCATGTCGGCTCATGCCTTGGACTGGTCGGACACCTCGATCGGCTACCGTTACGGCACGAAGTTTGCCGAGCCCTTCAATTCGAAGGACATCAGCAAGAACATCGTCAACCTCCAGCACTCCGATGGTTACAAGTACGGTACCAATTTCCTCAACATCGACATGCTGCTGTCGGACAACAAGGATGACAATGCCACGGAATTCTACGTCGTCTATCGCAATACGCTGGATATCGGCAAGATCAGCGGCAAGGACCTTTCCTTCGGCCCGGCACGTGGTGTCGGTCTGACCCTGGGCTTTGACTGGAACACCAAGAACGACAACAGCTACGCCTCCAAGAAGCGCATGTGGGTGGTCGGTCCGACCCTGATGATGGATGTGCCTGGTTTCCTGAACGTGAGCGTGCTGGCGCTGTTCGAAAGCAACAAGCCCATCGGTGTGACGAGTCGCTACGAGTACGCTACTCACCCGATGCTGAACCTGGCCTGGGGTATCCCGCTGGGTGGTTCGGGCTGGGCCTTCGAAGGCTACATGAACTATATTGCGGCCAAGGGCAAGAACGAGTTCGGTGGTCCAACCTCGCCCGAAGTGAACTTCGATGGTCAGGTCATGTATGACCTGGGTACCTCCATGGGCTTGGGCAAGAACAAGCTGCGCGTGGGTCTGGAGTACCAGTACTGGCGCAACAAGTTCGGCAATCCGAACACTGTCGCCGGTTCGCTGGCCAAGACCCCGATGGTGCGCGCGGAGTACCACTTCTAAGCGTCCGGTCGATCCGGCTGCTTGCAGCATCATGGCGATGCCGGGTCTTCGGATCCGGCATTTTTGTTGGGCGTCCGGTGCAGTGCAGGCAGTGACATGTGAGTCGGGTGGCGATTGGCTACACTGTATTGCAGCAGGTGGGGCCGGGCGTGCTCATGTTGATATGGGTGCAGACATATGCTGTCTATATGTTTGCAGGCATATGGTATCGGCCGGGCTGATATCTAATTGCTGGGTTTTGAACAGGGTGGAGGTGCGCGTGTTGCGGCCTTCGTCATCGATAGGGATTTGAGAGCGGAGCATCATGGAAGCATACCTACTTGACTGGCTCAATCTGCTGCTGCGCTGGCTGCATGTGATCACGGCGATTGCCTGGATCGGGTCTTCGTTCTACTTCGTCTGGCTGGACAACAGTCTGGTGGCACCGACCGATCCGGAGTTGAAGGAGAAGGGGGTGGGGGGCGAGTTGTGGGCGGTGCATGGGGGAGGTTTCTACAATCCGCAGAAGTATCTGCTTGCACCCAAGGTGTTGCCGGAGCATCTACACTGGTTTTATTGGGAGTCTTACAGCACGTGGCTGTCGGGCTTTGCCTTGTTCTCGCTGCTGTATCTCTTCAATGCGAACGTGTTCCTGGTGGATCGCAATGTGTTCGACATGTCGGCGTCGATGGCGGGTGGAACGGCGATTGCCTTCCTGGTCTTCAACTGGCTGATCTATGACGCGATCTGTAGCACCATCGGGGATCGGCCGGGGGCGGATCGTCTGGTCAATCTGTTGGTGGGCTTGCAGGTAATCGTGTCGGTGTGGGCGGCTTGTCATCTGTTCTCGGGGCGCGCTGCCTTCCTCATCAGCGGGGCTTCGCTGGCGACCATCATGAGCGCGAACGTGCTGGTGTGGATCATTCCGGGGCAGCGCAAGATGGTGGCTTCCATGCGGGCCGGGCAGGCGCCTGATCCAATTCACGGCAAGCGGGGCAAGCAGCGCAGCGTCCACAATACCTACTTCACTTTGCCAGTGCTGTTTGCCATGCTGTCCAATCACTACAGCATGACCTACAGCGCGCCGCATAACTGGGTGGTCTTGTTGTGCATCATGGCCGCCGGTGCCTTGATCCGGCAGTTCTTCGTGTTGCGGCACAAGGGCGTCTACAACTGGTGGTACCCGGGAATCGCCGTGGGCTTGCTGCTGGCAGTGATCCTGTGGATGAGTCCGGCCATGCAGGCCAAGCCAGCGGCTGCCGCAACTCCTTCAGCCGACAATACATCGGCGACCGTCGCAGCCAGCAATGAACCCGTCGGATCGTTCGCTCAGGTTCAACAAGTCATCCAGGCACGCTGCATTCAGTGCCATGCCGCTCAACCTACCCTCATGCCCGTTCCCGGCAAAGGCATCTTGCTGGACTCTCCTGAACATATCTCCCAGCATGCACAACAGATTTATCAACAGGCCGTCGTGCAGAAGGCCATGCCTCTCGGGAACATGACCCATATCACCGATGATGAACGCGCCATCATCGGGAAGTGGTTTGAAAATGGTGCTCCCGTTAAGTGATGTTTGGGGTCTGGTTTGGCTTGGCGGGCTTGGTTGTTGGTTTTTTGTTTTTGGGTAGTCTGCACGGGCCTCTTTCCTGCGCTCTAGCTTAAAGCTTATCTTTCTCCGGTCGGAAGGACGCGCCGGGGGCGGCCCGGCAGCCGCTCACTTTTCTTGTCTCGCCAAGAAAAGTAAGCAAAAGAAGGCGACCCCAAAGAGCCAGCCCTCCTGCGGAGGGTCCCCGTCGCAGCGAAGCGAAAAGTGGGAAGGATAGAGTCGCTTCGCTCCGACTATCCTTCTGATCCACTTTTCGCTCCGCTGCGACGGCTGGCTCTATGGGGAAAGTCCACTCGGGCTCGCCTGCGGCCTCGCCCGGTCTCCGACTCGCCTTCGGCTTTGGGTTGGCTCGCCTGCGGCATCGACCTTTTGATCTTTGCAACTCCCGTTCTGGATTTTGGGTTTTTCCTTTTTTGTTCTTTTGTTTTTGTTTTTGTTTAAATAATTTCCGTTTGTTCGTCCTGAGTAGTCGCGCAGCGACGTATCGAAGGCTCAAGAACGCCAAGGCAAAGCCGAAGGCGAGTCGGAGATGTTGCGATGCCGAAGGCGAGCCGCCTCAGTCGTCCGCATCTGCGCCGCCGCTTCAGAGACCAATAAAACGGATCAGAAAAATAGTCGGAGCGAAGCGACTCTATTTTTCCCGTTTTATTGGTCTCTGAAGCGGGGACCCTCCGAAGGAGGGCGGTGCAGTTGCGGTCGCCTTCTT
Source organism: Herbaspirillum sp. C7C8 (assembly GCF_022627875.1). Classification (NCBI taxonomy): domain Bacteria; kingdom Pseudomonadati; phylum Pseudomonadota; class Betaproteobacteria; order Burkholderiales; family Oxalobacteraceae; genus Herbaspirillum; species Herbaspirillum sp. C7C8. The sequence goes on along the minus strand of NZ_JABXGG010000003.1, from coordinate 148,590 downwards.
TTGCTTACTTTTCTTGGCGAGACAAGAAAAGTGAGCGGCTGCCGGGCCGCCCCCGGCGCGTTCTCCCGACCGGAGAAAGATAAGTATTAAGCTAGAGCGCAGAACAGCAATCCGTGCAGACTACCCCAAACCTGAAAACCACCGCCGAACCAAAAAAATACCGCCCAAGGATAAACCCCCAGGCGGTACAGACTCATTCCAAAAAAGAATAAATCAGCGCTCCGAAAAAGGATGCGTCTTCTTCCAATGTTCAGCAATATCGATGCGTCGGCAAATCCAGACCTTGTCGTGTGACTGCACGTAATCGAGGAAGCGTTGGAGAGCACGGAATCGTCCGGGCCGTCCGAGCAGGCGGCAGTGCATCCCGATGGATAGCATCTTCGGAGCCTCTTCACCCTCTTCATAGAGCACGTCGAAACTATCCTTCAGGTACTGGTAGAAGTGCTCGCTGGTGTTGAACCCTTGCGGCGTAGCAAACCGCATGTCATTGGAGTCCAGCGTATAAGGCACCACCAGATGCGGCACCTTCACGTCGGCACTGGTTTCCACCTCCATCCAGAACGGCAGATCATCCCCGTAATAATCCGAGTCATACGCAAAGCCACCGTGTTCCACCACCAGCTGCCGCGTATTGGGCGAATCCCGCCCCGTATACCAGCCCAGCGGCGCGCTCCCGGTGAGCTCACGGAAAATCTGCACCGCCTCCTGCATATGCGCCCGCTCGGTCTCGATATCCATGTTCTGATAATGAATCCACTTCAAGCCATGGCAAGCGATCTCATGCCCCAATTCCTGGAACGCCTGGGTCACATCAGGCGAACGCTGCAAGGCCGTGGCCACGCCAAAGATCGTCATCGGCAGACCACGCTTCTCGAACTCGCGCAGGATGCGCCACACCCCCACCCGCGACCCATATTCGTAAATCGATTCCATCGACATGTGCCGCGCCGGATAAGCCGCCGCGCCCACGATCTCGGAAAGGAATTGCTCCGACGCAGGATCGCCATGCAAGACGCAATTCTCGCCGCCTTCTTCATAATTGAGCACGAATTGCAAAGCCACCCGCGCCTGGCCAGGCCAGCGCGCATGCGGCGGGTTGCGGCCATAACCGGCCAGGTCGCGAGGATAAGTTTGTTGCTGTGACATAAGTTCTTCGTTTGGCTGTCAAGAAAAGAAATCGCAGCGCCGGACAACAGCACCGCATGGGAAATCAGACACGGGCAAAACCGCTGAGCAATCCATGATAAGCCTTGGGCAAGGGCCGCGCCCATTCACCACCCTTGGCCGTGCCCAGCCCCAGCGCCACCAGCGACTCCGCCAGCTTGACCGCTGCAGTCACGCCATCGATCACCGGCGCACCAATGTCGCGGCCAATGGCCGCACACAGGTCGGCCATGCCGGCACAGCCCAGCACGATGGCCTCGGCCCCGTCCTCGGCCAGCGCCCGCCGGCACTCGTCGGTAATGCGCGCCCGCGCATCGGACGCCGGATTCTCCAGCTCCAGCACCGCAATCTCGCAGGCCCGCACGTTACGACAAAAACGCTGCATGCCGTAACGTTCGGCCAGATGCCAGGCCATGCCGCTGGTGCGCGCCAGCGTGGTCACCACCGAGAAGGAGGGGGCGACCAGGCTGGCCATGTGCATCGCCGCTTCCGCAATCCCGATCACCGGTCCCCGCGCCAGCTCACGCGCCGCCGACAAACCAGGATCGCCGAAACAGGCAATCACGTAGGCATCCACGCCCTCGCGCTCACCCCGCTCGATTTCCTCCAGCAGCCCCGGCACGGCCAGCGCCTCGTCATAGTGGCTCTCGATCGAGGCCGGCCCCATCTGCGGACTCACGCCCGTGATCTCGGTGCCGGGGGCCGCCACCTGGCGGGCACAGGCCGTCATGGCCTCGGTCATGCTCATGGTGGTGTTGGGATTGATCAGCTTGATGCGCATGCTTGTTCCTTGATGCAATGAAGTCCAGGTCAGCGACGCTCAGCGCTTGCGCGCGAACATCAGGTAAAACACCGCGCCCAGCGCCGCACCGATGAACCAGGAGAAGTCCGCTGCTTTACGCAGCTGCGGCAGCATCACGCAGGCCACGCAGACGGCAGCGGCCAGCACCAGCGCCTTGACCGCATCACGGTTGACGCCATTGGTGTACCAGTAGCGGCCTTCGGGACGCATGGTGTAGAGGTCCTCGACCTTTACCTGGCGCTGCTTGACCAGGTAGTAGTCCGACAGCAGGATGCCGTACAGCGGGCCAATGAAGCCCCCCAGCACATCGAGCGTGTAATGGATCACTTCCGGATTGCCGAACAGGTTCCAGGGCGTGATGAAGATCGACGCGGTGGCCGCGATCATGCCGCCGGCACGCCAGCTGATGCGGCTGGGCGAGAGATTGGAAAAGTCGAACGCCGCCGAGACGAAATTGGCCACGATGTTGATGCCAATGGTGGCCGTCAGGAAGGTCAGCGCGCCAATCACCGCAGCCGTGGTGCTGTCGATGCGCGAGACCGTTTCCACCGGGTCGGTGATCAGTTCACCGAACACGGCAATGGTGGCCGAAGTGGTCACCACCGTTACTATCGAGAACGCCAGGAAGTTGACCGGCAGGCCCCAGAAGTTGCCGCGCTTCACATCGGCGAAAGTATGGCAGTAGCGGGAGAAGTCGCCGAAGTTGAGCATCGGCCCGGAGAAGTAGGACACCACCAGCGAGATCGCCGTGATCATCACCGAGACCGCCGCCCAGCCGCTGTACTTGATCTCGCCCAGGTTCAGGCCCACGTTCTGCCAGCCAGCCTTGTAGATCATCCAGCCGGCCAGGATGAACATGACCACATAGACCGCCGGACCGGCAAAGTCGATGAACTTCTTGATGGTCTCCATGCCGTTCCAGAACACCAGTGCCTGCAGCACCCACAGCAGCAGGAAGCCGCCCCAGCCCAGCGTAGAGAGACCGGCGAAGGAATGCACGTGAACATCGGCATAGGGCTTCAGTTCAGGGAAGAACTTCAGCACCACCACCACGAAGGCGGCCGAGGCCAGGTAGGTCTGGATGCCGTACCAGGCCACCGCGATCAGGCCGCGGATCATGGCCGGGACGTTGGCACCCAGGACGCCAAAGGATAGCCGGCTCATCACCGGATAGGGCACGCCATGCGCCTGGCTGGGACGCGCCACCAGATTGCACAGCAGATAGACGATGCTGATGCCGATGAGCAGCGAGATCAGCACCTGCCAGCTGGTCAGGCCCAGCGCGAACAGGCTGCCGGCAAAGACGTAGCCGCCCACGCTGTGCACGTCGGACATCCAGAAGGCAAAGATGTTGTAGGAACCCCAGGTCTGCTTCTTCAGCGGGGCAAGGTCTTCATTGATCAGGCGCGCGTCGTCGGCGCCGGCGATATAGGCGCCGGGTGCAGCGGAGGGGGAAGCATCGGTAGTCATGGCCGGTCTCCATCAAAGAGAAAGGGTGGGGCGAAACGAATCACGCCCGGCCTCAGCCGGGCTGTTCAACGGACTTCCTGCATGCTCTTGTCGGCATGGTGGTGGTCACACGGTCTTTATCGAGCCGCGCGACGTGGCCCTGTTCTGTTTCTCACTTCCTTCTTCCATCTTCCTGACGCTTCCTGTCGGAAAGGTCAGGGTGTGCGCGCCGGCCCGTGGGTCACAGTCCCTTGCCGAGCACGGCGCGCAGATCGAACTGATCATCCGCATCCGGCCGCACCCGGTCCTCGCACAAATGCAAGTGATGTGCCATATGCGACTGGGCAGCGGCAACGTCACCTTTTTCCAGCGCTTCCAGCACGGTCTCGTGTTCATCGAAGGAGCAGGCGTTGTGGCCCGGTGCCTCCGTCTTGGCGATCATCAGCGTGGTGCGCGAGACCAGCTTGCGCAGCGTCTCCACCAGCAGCGCATTGCCGGTCAGCTCCGCCAGCGCCAGGTGGAACTGGGCGGAAAGCCGGATCCAGCGTGGCCGGTCACCGTTGAGGTAACAATCCCGCTCCTCTTCCACCATGCGCCGCAAGCCGGCAATCTGGCGCGTACCGGCCTCGCGCCCGACCTTCTCCAGCACCGCGTGTTCGAGGATGTTGCGCAGCTCGAACATGTCGCGCACCTCGGCATGCGAAGGACTGGCGATGAAGGCGCCACGGTTGGCCTCCAGATCGACCATGCCCTCCGAGGCCAGGCGCGAGAGCACCTTGCGCACCGTGTGGCGGGCCGTATCGTAGATCTGGCACAGGGTCTGCTCGGTCAACTTGGTTCGCGGCGGCAGCCGATGTTCCATGATGGCGTCGTAGATGTCCTGGTACATCCTTTCCTCCACCGCGCCCGTACTTTCGCGCTCGCGCGCACTGGCACGCGCCGGGGCGGCAGGGGAGCGTGCGGTTTTGCTGGCTTTGTTCATGATGCTCATGCTCTGGCTGGAATGACTGTCGGGAGGGTCTTGCCGGTCAACAACGAGGCGCATGGATCGTCAACAATCTGAAAAAATATTTGCAACAAAACGGGGCTCATTCTGCACCAAAAAGAGAGGCGTGTGACCCGCTTTGGGTCAGCGCAGGCAAGACTTTCGATGCTGCAGCGCAGCGCCGATAACGCAATCTTCCCTTGTAGCCAATAGTGGATCCCATGCTGCATGGCGTAATCTTTATTTCAGAAATTGTTGTCAATCTGTGCGTTCGATTGCGGCAAAAATGTGTGGTCAATGGCGCAGGAGGTGCGCCGCAAAACGGCGTCCGGACCGTTGCCAATCCCCACGCACACTCATGCAAGAAGTGTGCTTGACCGTCGGGGATGCGAAAACGCCCGGCGCAGGGCCGGGCGTGGTGATTGACGACGTGGCTTGCTCAGTGGCTGGCGGCGTACTGTTCCAGCTCCTGATGCAGGGTGGTCTTGTCTTCGTCGGAGAGGAAGCAGGCATCGATGCCATTGCGGGCCAGTTGCAGCACCTGCTCGCGCGAGAGGTTCAGCGCGCGGGTGACGGCGTGGTAATTGGCGTTCATGTAGCCGCCGAAGTAGGCCGGGTCGTCGGAGTTGACGGTTACGGCCAGGCCGGCATCGAGCAGGCGTGCCAGGTTGTGTTCGGCCATGTCCTTGACCACGCACAGCTTGAGGTTGGACAGCGGGCACACCGTCAGCGGGGTGCGCTGTTGCGCCAGGCGCTGCATCAGGGCCGGATCTTCCTCGCTGCGCACGCCGTGGTCGATGCGTTCGACGTGCAGCACGTCGAGTGCGCCGATCACGTAGGCGGCCGGACCTTCTTCACCGGCATGGGCCACCAGGCGCAAGCCCAGTTCGCGGCAGCGCGCGTAGACGCGTTCGAACTTCTCCGGCGGGTTGCCGCGTTCGGAAGAATCCAGGCCGATGCCCAGCCACAGGTCGGCGTATTGCTCACGCAGCGGCAGGGCTGCGTCCAGCGTGGCGAAGGCGTCTTCTTCGGACAGGTGGCGCAGGAACGACATGATCATGACGCTACCGAAACCATCGCGGCGGCGCGCATCGCGCAGGGCGGCGGCGATGCCGGCGAATACGGTGGCAATGGGAATGCCGCGCTCGGTATGGGTTTGCGGATCGAAGAAGATCTCGGCATGGCGCACGTTGTCGGCTTGCGCACGTGCGATGTAGGCGGCGGTCATGTCGTAGAAGTCCTGCTCGGTGCGCAGCACGTTGGCACCAGCGTAGTACAGATCGAGAAAGGACTGCAGGTCGCTGAAGTTGTAGGCCGCACGCAGGTCCTCTACCGAGGCGTAGGGCAGGGCGACGTTGTTGCGCTGGGCCAGGGCGAACATCAGCTCGGGTTCCAGCGTGCCTTCGATGTGCAGGTGCAGTTCGGTTTTCGGCAGACCGGCGATGAAACCGTCCAGCGCGGCGCCGGTAGCGGAGGAAGAAATGACAGCTGAGCTCATGGAAACGACCCTTCAAAAATGGCAGAAACAGGGAAGGCGTGCGCAGGGAGAGTGTTCCTTGGCACCGCGCGACACCTCGCCGCGCCAGCATAGCCGCCTTCCGGACCCCGCATTATCACGCAAATCGCATACCTGGCTCCACAAAGCCAAAGGCCGTCAGGTCACTGAACCAAATGAGGTGCCATGGGCTCTGAGCAGCAGTGCTGTGCCTCCCGCGGGGCGGGACTTTGGCCGGGATGCAACTAAATCTCGCCAGCATCGGGCCAGCCATGTTTAAATGCTAAGCTTCTTGGGGGAAACGAATGCGCAAGTCGATCACGCAAAGCATGCAGTGGGTCTTGGGTGGCACCGTACTGGCGGCCATGGCGGGCTGTTCCATGATGCCGTGGACGGAGCCCGAGGACCCGACGGTCGTGCCTTACAAGACTGTCCTGAGCGGTTCGTATCAGGGGTTCCTGAAGAACTGGGATGAGCAGCGCCAGCCGGTCTTCTGCGCCCTCATCCGCAGCCGCGCCGACTGGGACCGCTGGATGCAGCCGGCACCGGTGATGGAGGACAAGCGCCCCTTCGGTCCCTCGGCCGATCATTTCGAACGCAAGCAATATCTGGTGGTGGCGCGCAGCATGACCGCTCCGGATGCGGCCGAGCGTCCACACATCTTCACCCCGCTGTCGGTGCGTTTGCGCGATGGCTCCCTGCGCCTGAACTATCTCTACCGCGCACCTGCTTCGGGTGCCTCGTACCGCGTCAAGGACTATCTGATGGTGTCCATTCCCAAGGACCGGTTCACTACGGGGCCGGTGGTGTTTTATGAGAATGACAGCAAGGTGTGTGAAGTGGCACGGTGATATCCCGGCTCTTCTCCAGGGGGGAGGCTGCATGCTCCCCGACCAAGAATGAAAAAGCCGAAGGCAAAACATGCCTTCGGCTTTTTTCTGACGATCTTTCGGCTGCCGCTTCAAGCCCCCTGCGTCATCCCGATGAACTGCTGCAATTCCGGCGTCTTGGGATTGCCGAACAATTCTTCCGGCGGTCCGATTTCATGCACCTTGCCCTGGTGCATGAACACCAGGCGGTTGCACACCTCGCGTGCAAAACGCATCTCGTGCGTCACCATCAGCAGCGTCATGCCTTCCTTGGCCAGGCCGCGCATGACGGTGAGCACTTCGTTGACCAGTTCCGGATCCAGTGCCGAAGTGATCTCGTCACATAGCAGCGCCTGAGGATTCATCGACAGCGCACGCGCAATCGCCACGCGCTGCTGCTGGCCGCCGGAGAGTTGATCCGGATAGGCATCGAACTTGTGACCCAGTCCGACCTTCTCCAGATTGGCCTTGGCAGTGGCCATGGCCTCGGCTTCGGTCGTGCCCTTGACGATCATCGGCGCAATCATCACGTTGCGACCCACCGAGAGGTGCGGGAACAGGTTGAACTGCTGGAAGATCATGCCGACCTTCAGGCGCAGGTTGCGCAGTTCCAGTTCACTCGCCCCCAGCTTGGCACCGGCCACGCTGATGTTGCCTTCGTCGATGCTCTCCAGGCCGTTGATGCAGCGCAGGAGGGTGGACTTGCCCGAGCCGCTCTTGCCGATGATGGCGATCACTTCACCCGGTTCGACGTCCAGGCTGATGCCCTTGAGGACTTCGTTGTCGCCGAAGCGTTTCTTGACGTTGTCAATGGCGATGAGCGGCATTGTATTTCCTTTCTAAAGACTGGCTGTACTTGGACAGCGGCCAGCAAAGCACGAAGTAGAAGGCACCCACGATGGCAAACACCGTGAAGGGGCGGAAGGTGGCGTTGGTGATGACGGTGCCGGCCTTGGACAATTCGATGAAGCCGATGATGGAGGTCACCGCAGTGGACTTGATGATTTGCACGCCAAATCCCACCGTCGGTGCAATCGCAATGCGGAAAGCTTGCGGCAGCACGATGTAGCGCATCTGCTGGAAGTAACCCATGGCCAGCACCGAGGAGGCTTCCCACTGCCCCTTGGGAATGGCTTCCACGCAGCCGCGCCAGATCTCGGCCAGATAGGAGGCGCTCCAGCACATCAGCGCCAGTCCCGCCGCCAGCCAGGCAGGCACTTCGAGACCGAACAACGCGATGCCGAAGAACACCAGGAACAACTGCATCAGCAGCGGCGTACCCTGGAACAGTTCGATGTAGAGCCGCGCCGTCATGCGCAGCCAGCTCTGGCGCGAGGTGCGCATGAACAGGATGATCAGGCCCAGCGTCCCGCCGAGCAGGAAGGTGACCAGTGACAGGAGAATGGTCCAGCGCCACGCCAGCATCAGGTTGCGGACGATGTCCCAGGTGGTAAACGAGATCATGCGGACCTCCGGGCAGTGATGAAGTAGTTGCCGATCAGGCGCAGCAGCTGGCGCAGCAGGATGGCCAGCACCAGGTAGAGGGCGGTGGCGACGATGTAGGCTTCGAAGGCGCGGAAGTTGCGGCCCTGGATGTAGTTGGCCGCGAAGGACAATTCTTCTACCGCGATCTGCGAACACACCGCCGAGCCCAGCATGACGATCACCACCTGCGAAGACAGTGCCGGCCAGATCTTCTGCAGCGCCGGACGCAGGATGATGTGGCGGAAGATCTGCCCGCGCGACATCGACAGCGATTGCGCCGCCTCGATCTGTCCGCGCGGAATCGCCTGCACCCCGGCACGAATGATTTCGGTGCTGTAGGCACCCAGGTTGATCACCATGGCCAGGATCGCCGCCGTGATTTCACTGATGTGGATGTCCAGCGAAGGCAGACCGAAGAAGATGAAGAACAACTGCACCAGGAAGGGCGTATTGCGGATGATCTCCACATAGCCGCTGACGATGGGTTTGAGCCAGCCCGGCCCCTGCGTGCGCGCCCAGGCACCGAAGATGCCCACGGCCACGCCCAGCACGCCGCCGATGGCGATGAGCTCGATGGTGGTCGCCACACCCTTGACGATGACGTCGGTGTAGTCGAGCGTGGAAAGAAAATCGAATTGATAAGCCATGATGTCGTGTCTGCCCTGCCTCGAAAATGCTGCGTTTGCCGGGTTGTCCGCCTGCCTGCTGCCTGGATCAAACTGTATTGCTGCTGTATTGCTGCTGTATTGCGGAGGTATCGCTACTATATTTTTACTGTACTGCTACTGTATTGCTGTCGTGTCGAGACTGTACCGGAGGTCTTTGGCCACTGTATTGCTGCACCCCCCGAGGTGTGCAGCAATACAGCAATGCAGCAATACGGCAATACAGCAAATTACAGGCCAGCCGGCAGGGGCAGGCCCAGCCACTTCTGCGAGATGGCGTTGAGGCTGCCATCCTTCTTGGCTTCGGCCAGGATGGCATCGACCTTGTCCTGCAGCTTCTTCTCACCCTTGTTCAGACCGATGAAGCAAGGCGAATCCTTGATCAGGAACTTGGTCTCGGGCTTCTTGGGCGGGTTCTTGGCGATGATGGCGGCAGCCACCACGTTGCCGGTGGCCACCAGCTGCACCTGACCGGAGAGGAAGGAACTGATGGTGCTGTTGTTGTCCTCGTAGCGCTTCACGGTGGCCGAGGCGGGCACGATCTTGGTCAGTTCCAGGTCTTCCACCGAGCCACGGGTCACCGCAATGGTCTTGCCGGCCAGATCGGCTGCACTCTTGACGGGCAGGTCGGCCGGGCCGAAGACACCATTGAAGAAGGGAGCATAGGCAGTGCTGAAGTCGATCACCTTTTCACGCTCGGCATTCTTGCCCATGCTGGAGATGACCAGGTCGACCTTTTTGGTGGTCAGGTAGGGAATGCGGTTGGCGCTGGAGACCGGGATCAGTTCGACCTTCACGCCCATCTTCTTGGCGATCAGGGTGGCCACGTCAATGTCGAGGCCCTGCGGCTTGAGGTCGCTGTCAACCGAGCCGAACGGCGGGAAGTCGGCCGGCACCGCCACGCGCAGCGTGCCGTGCTTCTGGATATCGTCCAGGGCGTCGGCACGGGCGGCCGAAGCGGAGAACATCATGGCGCCGGCCATCAGGCCGAGCAGGAGTTTGGTCAGTTTCATAGCAGTTTCCCTTGGTTGACTACGTTGATGAGTGGCCCGTGCGATGCGCTGGCTAAGGCCGTTTGTTTTCCTGACGCGTTGGTCCGCTCTCGCCGGCGGCCCCCTGCCGCGAGACGGACGCCAGCGCCTGCCGCAGCGGTTCCAGCGGATCGCTGCTGCGCACCTGGGTGAGCCCTGATTCCACGTGTTGCAGGTGGTCCTGCATCAGTTGCTCCGCCTGTTCCAGATCGCCGCGCTCCAGCGCCTGGACGATCAATACATGTTCCGAACACGAATCCTCGGCCTGCTCCGACGACTGGTGCAGCATGGCCGTGAGCGTGGTGCGTGCGGTCAGGTCGCGCAGCGTCTCCGACAGCAGCGAGTTGCCCAGGCATTCGCACAGGCAGACATGGAAGTCGCCCAGCAGATAACTGCGTGCTCCCACGTCGGCCCCGGCAATGGCGGCCTCCTCGCGTGCAATGTGATCGCGCAGCTGGCCGATGGCCTGGGTACTGATGGGTCGCACACGCGCCTGGCGCAGCAGGCCCAGCTCGATCACGCGGCGCGCCTCGAAGGCTTCACGCGCCTGTTCGGCAGTCGGCTCGATGACGAACCAGCCGCGCCGCGCACTGACGGTGACGATGCCGCGCGCCATGAGCCGGGTCAGCGCTTCGCGTACCTGGGTGCGCGAGACGCTGAACAGGTCGGCCAGTTGCTGTTCGCCTAACCGGGTCCCCGGCGCCAGTTGCTTGGCGAGGATGGCCTCGGTGATGCGGACCGCAATCTGCGACGACGACTTGGCGGAAGGATCGATGCTCATGAGCTCTCATCAGCAAGTTGTGTGCCACGCTGATATACAAGATTGGCATACAACAAGCCGCGACGATTATTGGCGGCCAGAGGTCGATGTGGCAAGGGTTTGCGGCGGGTGTGGCAGCGTGGTCACGGTGGCATCGACAGCGCTGATGCGGTGCGGCAACACTCAAATGAAGGTTCAGGCATCGCTATTGCCTGCTTTTGGTGCGCCTGACCCCATTTCAGGCGGGCGCTGGCTGCCCCGCTTTTGTGCAGCGCGTTAGCTGATATGAAGGAAGTTGTCTGTTTTTGGCAGTGAATGGTGGCCCGGTCATCGCGGCAGCTCCCGGGCCTGCCATTTTTTCCACCGGCGGTGCATGCGCGCATGCCCGTCCTTGACCTGGCCGGCCAGGTAGCCCCGCGCGTAGGCGATGCTGGGTGCCAGGCGCGCCTGCTTCTGCTGCAGTTGCTGCAGCAGGGCATCGGCCACCACCAGGTCGTTCTGCAGTCCCAACTGTTCCTGCAGGCGCGACAGGGCCTTCAGATAGGGCCGACTGCTCTTCTCCCCATACAGGGCCTGGAAGAATTCGATGTCATAGCGCATCTTCTTGGCCGCGATGCGGGTGCGGTGCCGGGCACGGTCGTTTTCTTCAAGATGTGCGCCGCGCTTGTTGAGTCGCCTTTCATCCCGTCGCAGCATCTGCCGCGCAAAACGCGAGAGTGTTTGTGCCAGGGCTTCCTGGGCGTCCTCATCGCGACCATCACGCCAGCCCGCCAGCAGCAGCCAGCGGCTGAACTGCAAGACCAGTGCGGTATAGCGCGGGGAGGCCACGGCTTGTACGGCATGCGCATGTTCCTTGCCGGCCTCCACCAGCGCCGCGTGGCGCACCCTTTCCAGATCGATGGCGCCGATGGCCTGCGGGGGCAGCTTGCCCAGCGTCTGGGTCGCCAGCACATCCCAGTCGCGCGCGTGGCCGATGGCTTGCGACACCCACTCGAATTCGGTCGCCAAAGAGGCCGGCAGAGCGATCACCTCATCAAACAGGGTGAAGGCCGAACGCAGGCGGCGCAGGCCCACGCGCATCTGGTGCAGGCGTTCGATATCGTGGCTGTCCTGGTCGGCGATGTCGTTGGCCTGGATCTGCTCCACACAATTGCCGAGCACGGCCAGGAAGGCCTGCTCCACCGTCATCTTGCGCGCCAGTCGCAGCGGCCTGGCGTGGCTGGCGGAGGAAACGGCGGCAAGGCCGTTCTGTTTGCGGATCGCCTGGTGGAACAGGCCATAGCCGCGCTGCGCCTTGCTCTGGATGCCGATGCGCAGCGGCAGGTCCTGCAGCAGTTGCAGGGCGAAGTCGAACAGGGCGCTGGCATTGCCCTCTTTGAGTTCGAGTTCGATCTCGCAGACCTGCGCCTTGAGGTCGCCGTGTTCCACCGTACCCTGGTCGAGCACGCATTCGACCTGCGTGCCCTCGTCCAGCACCAGGTCCCACACCATGCGCTGGATGCGGGTACTGAAGATGGGCGTGAGCTGCGCGGCGGTGCGCTCGGAGAAGATCTTCCTGGCCCAGTCGTCGTCGGAGGCGACCAGGTCGCGCAGCACCGGAAGGTCAGGCGCGTCACCTTCCACCAACGACTCCCATTCATTGCGCTGGTGCAGGCCGCCATGGACGCCACCGCCGGCCTTGAGGGTTTGAACAAATTCATTTCCGGTCCGACGCACCCGCAGGCCGGCCTCGTTCTGGCGCAGCAGCAAGTCCGGCGTATCGAAGTAGGTACCGGTCTGGTCCTTGATGCGTGGTGCGGCCTGGGCATGGCGCTTGATCAGCGGATGACGGATGAAGGCCTTGGTGTGCTCGGGGGCGAGCAAGAGTTTCAGTTCGGTTTCCATGAGGCTTGCCGTGTCGGTTGGAAGTAGGGCGCCGTCGGACTGAGTGGCGGCACAGCGTTTGAGCGGGCAAGTGGCGCCTGACGTTGCGCCATGTAGCGCGCGGGTGGTTTGCCCAGGGTTTTCCGGAACATGGTGATGAAAGCGCTCACCGAGTCATAGCCGAGATCCTGCGAAACACGCTGCACCGAGCGGCCCGAGGCCAGCCATTGCAGGGCCAGCATCAGGTGAATCTGGCGCCGCCAGCGGCCAAAGCTCATGCCGGTCTCGGCCTGTACGAAACGCGCGAAGCTGCGCTCGCTCATCGCATGGCGCTGGCCCCATTCGGCCACCGTGCTGCGATCGGCCGGATGCTCGGCCAGGTGACGCGCAATGGCGCGCAGGCGCGAATGCTGTGGCACCGGCAGATGCAGGGGCAGGGCGTGACGCTGGCTGTGTTCCAGTTCTTCCACCAGCACCGCCGCCAGGCGGGCGGTGCGCTCGTGCGGGGCGTAGTCCTGGCGCTGCTCGGCCAGGTGACAGATCATCTGCACCAGCAGGGGCGTGAGTGCCAGAGAACAGCACTGGTCTGGCATGCTGGCCGCCTGGGGCGCGATGAAGAGGAAGCACAGCTGCCCGTCCAGGGTAACCCGGTTGCTGTGCGGCATGCCCGGCGGAATCCAGACCGCCGATTGCGGCGGCACGATCCACAGGCCCAGGGCCGTCTCGCAGGTGACCGCACCATGCAGGGCCACCACCAGCTGGCCCTTGCGATGACTGTGGAAGGGCGTCTCGCGCTCATGCTGGCAGGTATGCACGCGCAGAGCCGTGACCGGCGCATCGAGACGGTCCGGATCATGGTCGATCAGGCTGGCGTAGAGAGTGGCCATGGTGAGCGGGGGTTGACCGTTTTTAGCAATACGCTGGCATTGTAGCCAAATACGTGCAGGCGGCGATTGGCTAAGCTGGGTGCTCCCTGCTTTCGATCACTCTTTCTGCTTTCTTCAGGCCGGCCATGCACGCTACGCACCCCCCTCACGTTCGCCCCGTTCATCGTGGTCTCTGGCTCATTGCCGGCATCCTGCTAATCGCCGCCAACCTGCGCGCCCCGGTCACTGCCGTCGGGCCGGTGATGGGATTGTTGCAGCAGACCTTTGCCCTTTCAGCGGGTGCGGCAGGGCTGATGCTGACCCTGCCGCTGCTGTGTTTCGCCCTGGTGTCGCCCATGGCTGCCCGCGTGGCGCGCGCCCTGGGACTGGAACGCACGCTGTTACTGGCCCTGCTGCTGATCGCGGGCGGCATCGTGCTGCGTTCTTCCGGATCGCTATTGGCCCTGCTGGCGGGCACCTGCATCATCGGTTGCGGCATTGCGGGTGGCAATGTGCTCTTGCCCAGCCTGCTCAAGCGTGACTTCCCCGATGACCTTACCCGGATGACGGCCATCTATGCGCTGACCATGGGCGCTGCCTCGGCGCTGGGCTCGGTCTGCGCGGTACCGCTGGCAGCCGGTCTGGGCTGGGCGTGGGCACTGGCCGCGTTCATCGCGCTGCCCGCACTGGCGGTACTGGTCTGGCTGCCGCAATTGCGGCGTGATACGCGCCCGGCCACCGCTTCGATGCGAAGCGCGTCGATGTGGCGCCAGCCGCTGGCGTGGCAGGTCACGTTCTTTCTGGGCAGCAATTCGCTGGTGTATTACGTGGTGACGGCGTGGCTGCCCTCCATTCTCGCGGCCAACGGCCACAGTGCGGTGGAAGCGGGCAACCTGCACGGCCTGATGCAGCTGGCGTCGGCGTTGCCGGGAGTGTTGCTGGTCCCGCTGGGGCCGCGCATCCGCGATCATCGTCCGGTCGCCGTCGGCATGTCTGCCGCCACCGTCCTCAGCCTGGTCGGCCTGATGGCCTGGCCGCAGGCGTCCATCGTGTGGGTACCGCTGTTCGGATTCGGCACGGGGGCGGTGCTGATCCTGGGGCTGGCCTTCGTCGGCACGCGGGTATCGACGCCGCCGCAGGCCGCCGCGCTGTCGGCCATGGCGCAGAGTGTAGGCTATCTGCTGGCAGCAGCCGGGCCCATTCTCATGGGGCGGCTGCATGATGCCAGCGGGGGATGGACGCCGGTGCTGGCCCTGTGCGCGGGCGGGGCGGTGTGCATGGGCGTGCTGGGCTGGCTGGCGGGGCGGCCGGGGAGGGTAATCGGGGCGCAGGTGTAGAGGGTCCTACGCGACTGGAAAAAGTCGGCAGCTTCGCCGATGATGGCGGCTGCATCGTGAACGGGTGACCTGATGGTCGCTGGTTCCTGGCCTTCCTGATCTGCGACGACTTGCGGGTAATGCCCACCATGATTGATTCTTTATTTTCTCCGGTAGACCTGTATTGCGAACGGATCGGTACTGCTTTCTGGGCGGAACCCGTGAACGCGATTTCCAATATTGCCTTCCTGCTGGCGGCGTATTTCCTGTGGTGCCTGCCACTGCCGCAGGACCGCAGCACGATGGTGATGTCGCGGCTACTCACGCTGATGGTGGCCGTGATCGGTGTGGGCAGTTTTCTTTTCCACACCTTTGCACAGCGCTGGGCCTTGTTTGCCGATGTCATTCCCATTTCCATTTATCAGGTGTTGTTCCTGGCCTTCTACGTGCGCAAGGTGGCGCGCTGCAATTGGGCTGTGACGATGGGCTGGGTGCTGTTTTTCCTTGTGGTCACCTATGGCGTCGGCATGCTGCCGCAACGGTGGCTCAATGGATCGGTGGCGTCCTATGGATCGGCATGGCTGTTCATCGGCGGACTCGGTCTGTATCACTGGCGCAGGGGCAGGCATGAGCCCATGAGCCTGTTGCTGGCGGCGAGCTTGTTCACGCTGTCGCTGGTGTTGCGGTCCATGGATATGGCGGTGTGCCCGACCATGAGCATCGGGACGCACATGTTCTGGCATGTGTTGAATGGGCTCGTGCTGTATCTGAGCACGCGGGCATTCATGAGCAATACGGATGCGGTCCCTCGACCCTAGGGGCGTGCTCTCCCTTTGAGCGATCCCCCCTTGTAAGGCACCCGCCCCGACGGCACCACCACGGCCGCCTTCTGCACATGTCCTTCCTGGTCGTCAAAGAACATGTGCGCGCCGAAGGCCTGCAAGACCTCGGCCTTGTTCAGCCCGCCCAGGAAGAAGGCCTCATCGACCGTCACGTTCCAGGTGCGCAGGGTATGGATCACGCGCTGGTGCGCCGGGCTGTTGCGCGCGGTGACGATGGCGATGCGCACCGGACACTGCTTGGGCGGAAACTGTTTCTGGATCGCCGACAAGGCCAGCAGCAGCTTGGCAAACGGACCTTCCTTCATGGCCTTCTTGCGATGGCGCTGCTCGTGCCGCGCAAAAGCCTCCAGCCCCTTCTCCGCAAAGATGCGCTCGGACTCCGCCGAGAACAGCACGGCATCCCCATCGAAGGCGATGCGGATCTGCTTGTCCGGTGCGCTGTAGTCCAGCGGGGCGGCATACAGCTGGGCAGCCGCTACCCCGGCATCAATGGCTTCCTGTACGTCGCCGGTGTCGCGCGAGAGGAACAGGTCGATCTTGAAGGCTTGCAGATAGGGCGCAGTCGGCCCGCCCCCGGTGAAGGCGGCGCGGCTGATGTCGAGCTTGTGGGCGGCAATGGCGTTGAAGGCGCGCAGGCCGGTGTCGGGCGTATTGCGCGAGATGACCACCACCTCCACCAGACGACGTTCCGGGATCAGTTCATTGAGTTGCAGCAGCGCCTTGACCAGCGGGAAGGCCGTGCCGGGTTGCAACGGATCGTTCTCGTGGTCGCGCTGGTATTGCGCATAGGCATCCACGCCCTGCTCGTCGTAGATGGCGTTCTCCACTTCGAGATCGAAGAGGGCGCGCGAAGAAATTCCGATGACGAGCTTGTCCGAGAGATCGTAAGGCATGCGGCACACATCCGTGGCAGGAAAGCCCTGATTGTAGAGCCCCCGGCCCGCCCACGCAGCTTTCGCGCAGATATTCGTATTCTTGATGTCTGGAGCGAACTGCTGCATATATCACATCAATTTCCGTCATCAGTCGACAAAATTTGCCAAACGAGGCTGTTACTCCGCGTAAAGAGAAAAAATCGGATTGCCCAGCTCAAAATAAATTTGTATGATGACCGGATAACTTTACGATAACGACCGCGAGACAGCATGTTTCAGAAGATCCCCGCCCAGGCGCTCAGCGACACTGTGGCCAGGCAATTGCTGGAAAACATCGACGCCGGTGCCTTCCCCCGGGGCAGCAAGCTGCCCACCGAGGCGGTGCTGGCGCAACAGTTCGGTGTGAGTCGCACGGTGGTGCGTGAAGCCATTGCGCGCCTGAAGCATGAGGGCGTGGTCGAGCCGCGTCAGGGTAGCGGTGTTTTCGTGACCGAGCAGGCGGGTATCAAGCCGCTGCGTATCGATTACACCGAGGTCAGTTCGCCCGACGCGGTGCTGCAGATCGTCGAGCTGCGCCGCGCCATCGAAGCCGAGGTCGCCGCGCAGGCGGCCAAGCGCCGCAACGACGACGACTTGCAGGCCATCGAGGCGGCGCTGATGCAGATCGGTGTGGATGTCGCCGCAGGCGGTGATGGCGTGGCCGCCGATGTGGCCTTCCATCGCGCACTGGCACAGGCCACGCGCAATCCGTACTTCATCAAGACGCTGGAGTTCCTGTCCCAGTATCTGGAGGCGGCCACGGCGGTGACGCGTGGCAATGAAGCGCGGTATGAGGATTTCTCGCGCCAGGTGCGCGAAGAACATGAGGCCATCGTCGCGGCCATTCGCGCCGGTGATGAAATGGCAGCCCGCAATGCCGCCCAGACCCACATGTTCAATGCGGCACGGCGCTTGAGCCAGGGACAGTCCTGAAGAGAGTGTCCCGGCTTGAACGGCAGCAAATGATTTAAATGTTATAAACGATTTATAAGTTTTACGAAATTTTGAAATTCTGACGCCGGCCTCTGCCGGCGTTGCATCATCAACCCGGCGCAATGTTCTGCCCGTCAAGAGCGGCAGCGGCGTCATCAATGCGGAGGCAATTATGTCCAAGAATGTAGGTGTGATCGGTTTGGGAGCCATGGGTTATGGCGTGGCCAGCTCGCTGTTGCGTGCCGGTTTCAATGTGCATGCCTGCGACGTGCGCAAGGAAGTCCTGGACAAGTTCGCCGCCGCCGGCGGTGTGGCCTGTGCCAACCCGGCCGAGCTGGCCGGCAAGGTCGACGTGGTCATCACCCTGGTGGTCAATGCCGCGCAGACCGAGATGGTGCTCTTCGGTGAGAACGGCGCCGTCCCCGCCATGAAGCCGGGCAGCGTCGTCATCTCCAGCGCCACCGTGGCGCCTGACTTCGCCGTCGAATTGGGCAAGCGCCTGGCAGAAAAGGGCCTGCTGCTGCTGGACGCACCGGTCTCCGGTGGTGCCGCACGCGCCGCTTCCGGCGAGATGACCATGATGACCTCGGGCCCTGCCGAGGTCTACGCCAAGATCGAAGACGTGCTGGCGGGCATGGCCGGCAAGGTCTATCGCCTGGGCGACACCCACGGCATCGGCTCCAAGGTCAAGATCATCAACCAGCTGCTGGCGGGCGTGCACATCGCTGCCTCCGCTGAAGCCATGGCACTGGGCCTGCGCGAAGGCGTCAATCCGGATGCGCTGTATGACGTCATCACCCACAGCGCCGGCAATTCGTGGATGTTCGAAAACCGCGTGCCGCACATCTTGAACGGCGACTACACCCCGCTGTCGGCCGTGGACATCTTCGTCAAGGACCTGGGCCTGGTGCTCGATACCGCCCGCCGCAGCAAATTCCCGCTGCCGCTGTCGGCCGCTGCGCACCAGATGTTCATGATGGCTTCCACCGCCGGTCATGGCGGCGAGGATGATTCGGCCGTCATCAAGATCTTCCCCGGCATCGACCTGCCGCCGGCCAAGGCCAAGTAATTCAGCGTCGTCCCTGCATCTGAATCGAGGAGTTTTCATGTCCACATCCCGTCCCTTGCTCGGTTGTATCGCCGACGACTTTACCGGCGCGACCGACCTGGCCAACATGCTGGTGCGCGGCGGCATGCGCACCGTGCAGACCATCGGCGTGCCCAGCGAAATGCCGGCCGTGGCGGCTGATGCGCTGGTGATCGCGCTCAAGTCGCGCACCATTCCTGCTGCCGAGGCCATCGAGCAATCGCTGGCGGCACTGCGCTGGCTGCAGCAGCAGGGCTGCACGCAGTTCTTCTTCAAGTACTGCTCCACCTTCGACTCCACCGACGAAGGCAACATCGGTCCGGTGACCGATGCGCTGATGAAGGAACTGGGCGTGGACTTCACCATTGCCTGCCCGGCCTTCCCGGAAAACGGCCGCACCATTTATCGCGGCTACCTGTTCGTGGCCGATGCGTTGTTGAATGAGTCGGGCATGGAAAACCATCCGCTGACCCCGATGACCGATGCCAACCTGGTGCGCGTCCTGCAGCGCCAGACCGAATCCAAGGTCGGCCTGGTGCGCTACGACACCGTGGCACGCGGCGCGGCCGCAACCCAGGAGCGCTTCACCGCACTGCGTTCCGAAGGCGTCAAGATGGCCATCGCCGACGCCGTCTCCGACAAGGACTTGTTCACGCTGGGCGAAGCCTGCGCCGAACTCAAGCTCATCACCGGTGGTTCCGGCGTGGCGCTGGGTCTGCCCGAGAATTTCCGCCGCGCCGGTCTGCTCACTGCCGCCGGTGAAGCCGCGCAACTGCCCAAGGTCGATGGCCTGTCGGTGGTGCTGGCCGGTTCCGCCTCCAAGGCGACCAATGCGCAAGTGGCCGAATGGAAAGCCAAGCGTCCCGCCTTCCGCATCGACCCGCTGGCCCTGGCCCGTGGTGAAGACGTGGTGGCACAGGCGCTGGCCTTCGCTGATGAGCACATCAAGAACGAGCCGGTGCTGATCTACGCGACCTCCACCCCCGACGAAGTCAAGGCGGTGCAAAAGGAGCTGGGCGTGGCCAAGGCCGGTCACCTGGTCGAACAGGCGCTGGCATCGATTGCCGCAGGTCTCAAGCAACGTGGCGTGCGCCAGTTCGTGGTGGCCGGTGGCGAGACTTCCGGTGCGGTGGTGCAGGCGCTGGACGTGCGCGCCCTGCGCATCGGCCCGCAGATCGATCCGGGCGTGCCGGCGACCGCCACGCTGGATGAGCAACCGGTGGCGCTGGCCCTGAAGTCGGGCAATTTCGGCAGCGTCGATTTCTTCGAGAAGGCACTGCGCTATCTCGACGGGAAGACGGCATGAGCCGCAACACCAACGAAAGCGCGCTGCGCGAAGAGATCTGCCGCATCGGCGCTTCTCTTTACCAGCGCGGCTATACCGTCGGTTCGGCCGGCAACATCAGTGCGCGCCTGGATGACGGCTGGCTGATCACGCCGACCGATGCCTGCCTCGGTTTCCTCGATCCGGCGTCCATCGCCAAGGTCAACGTGGCCGGCGAATGGGTCTCGGGCGACAAGCCTTCCAAGACCCTGGTCCTGCATCGCGCCATCTACGACAACAATCCCGAGATGCACGCGGTGGTACATACGCACTCCACACATCTGGTGTCGCTGACCATCAATGGCGTCTACAGCGAGCAGGATGTATTGCCACCCATCACGCCGTATTACGTGATGAAGGTTGGCCACATCCCGCTGATCCGCTATGCCCGTCCGGGTGCACCGGAAGTGGCCGAGCATGTGGCAAAGATCGCCACGCAGGTGCGCGGCGTGCTGCTGGAGCGGCTCGGTCCGGTGGTGTGGGAAAGCTCGGTCTCCAAGGCCGCTTTCGCACTCGAAGAGCTGGAAGAAACCGCCAAACTGTGGCACCTGGCCGGTGGCCGTGCCACGCCGCTGGAAGAGCCCGCGCTGCAGGATCTGCGCGACACCTTCAAGGCGCGCTGGTAGCAGTAGCGATAGCGCTCAGGCAGCTTCAGCAACCCATAGCAACAACGCGTCATGGCGGCCGATGTTGGCCCGCCATGCCCCGCTTGCGCCCAACGGAAGGTGGTGGGTGCAGCCAAGCCGGCCCAAGACCGGCCAATCAATGCCGGCCTTCGTATCGTTCCGAAAAGAGCGGTACGCGGGTCCGATTGAATCCATAAATTGCCCGTCAGACCACGGGCACCAAGCAACCAGCGGCCGTGCATAGACAGCCGCGACACTCTTCGGGAGATGTAACACCATGACCACCGCAAGCACTACCGGCGTCGGACTCGACGTCAATGACAAATCCAAGGACGGACTGTACAAGAAAGTCTTCTGGCGCATCATGCCGTTCCTCATGCTGTGCTACGTGATCGCTTATCTGGATCGCGTCAACGTCGGCTTCGCCAAGCTGCAGATGTCGCAGGACCTGGGCTTCTCCGAGACCGTCTTCGGTCTGGGGGCAGGTCTGTTCTTCATCGGCTACTTCCTCTTCGAAGTGCCCAGCAACATCCTCATGCACAAGGTCGGCGCGCGCATCTGGATCGCCCGCATCATGATCACCTGGGGCATCCTGTCGGCGGTCTTCATGTTCGTGCAGAACGCCACGCAGTTCTACATCCTGCGCTTCCTGCTGGGCCTGGCTGAAGCCGGTTTTTATCCTGGCATCATCCTCTACCTGACCTACTGGTTCCCTTCGCACCGTCGTGCCAAGGTGATCGCGGTCTTCATGTCCGGCATTCCGGTGGCCGGCATCCTGGGCAACCCGCTGTCGGGCTGGATCATGGATGCCTTCCATCACAATGGTGGACTGGAAGGCTGGCAGTGGATGTTCCTGATCGAAGCGATCCCGGCCGTGCTGATCGGCGTGGCCACGATCCTGTATCTGGACAATGACGTCAAGAGCGCCAAGTGGCTCTCCGACGAAGAAAAGGCCAGCCTGCAAGCCGATATCGATGGCGACGCCAAGGGCAAGGAAAGCAAGCACGGCTTCGGCGCCATCGTCAAGGATGCGCGTGTCTGGCTGATGTGCCTGATCTACTTCTCCTTCGTCATGGGCCAATACGGCCTGACACTGTGGATGCCGACCCTGGTCAAGGCCACCGGCGTGAAGGGCAACCTGGAAATCGGCTTGCTGTCGGCCATTCCGTTTGGCTGCGCCATCGTGGCGATGAATCTGATCGGCCGCAGCGCCGACCGCATGCGTGAGCGTCGCTGGCACCTGGTGATTCCCGCCTTGATGGGCGGCGTGGGCTTCGTCGGTGCAGCACTGTTCGCCGACAACACCGCCATCTCGATCGCTTCGCTGTCGCTGGCCGCAGCCGGCGTGCTGACCTGCGCACCGCTGTTCTGGTCGCTGCCGACCGCCTTCCTGTCGGGTGCGGCGGCGGCCGTCGGTATTGCCGCCATCAACTCGGTGGGCAACCTGGCCGGTTTCGTCAGTCCCTACCTGATCGGTTACTTGAAGGACCTGACCCACAACAACGCCACCGGCATGTACATGCTGGCGGTGATGCTGGTGGTGGGTTCGATTGCCACCCTGGCTACCAAGCCGGGCATGGTCAACAAGTAATGTGATGTCCCGTTCAAAGCCCGCATGCCTGTGCCTGCGGGCTTTGACGTTTTCTGCACCTTCTGCCGGTGTGGGCGCGCGCAAGCGTGTTCGCGCTACACTGGCTCCCTCGTTACCAAGGAGAATCCGATGCTGCGTTTTGCCGCCAACCTGAGCATGATGTATGTGGAACACGATTTCCTGGATCGCTTCGCCGCCGCCGCCAAGGATGGCTTCTCCGGCGTCGAGTTCCTGTTCCCCTACGACTACCAGCCTGAAGAGATCAAGTCGCGCCTGGAGGCCAATGGCCTGACCCAGGCGCTGTTCAACGCGCCCCCGGGCGACTGGGCCGCCGGTGAGCGCGGCATCGCCTCGCTGCCGGGCCGCGAGGACGAATTCAAGCGCAGCATCGAGACTGCGCTGAAGTACGCCTCCGTCATCGGCAACAAGACCTTGCACGTGATGGCCGGCCTGATCAAGCCCGAGCAGGATCGCGCGCGTCATCGCGCCGTGTATCTGGACAACCTGTCCTATGCGGCGCACCAGGCCGAATCGGCTGGCCTGACCGTGGTGATCGAGCCGATCAACACGCGCAACATTCCCGGCTTCTTCCTCAATCGCCAGGACGATGCGCAAGCCATCTGCGCCGAAGTGGGCGCGCCCAATTTGAAGGTGCAGTTCGACTGCTACCACTGCCAGATCGTCGAAGGCGACGTGGCCGTGAAGTTGAAGCGCGACATGCCCGGCATCGGTCACATCCAGATTGCCGGTGTGCCCGAGCGCCACGAGCCGGATGTGGGCGAGCTGAACTATCCGTATCTGCTGAAGCTGATCGATACCTTGGGTTACCAGGGCTGGATCGGTTGCGAATACAACCCGGCGGGGGCGACCTCGGCGGGATTGGGATGGTTGAAGGCGCTGGCTGAGCAAGGCCTGACCACGCTCAAGAAGTGAAGGCTTGACGGCTCCGGAACCGGAGCTGCCTGAGATGTGAGAATGCCGTCCGGTGTTGCGCCGGACGGCATTTTTTTTGATGGGGCAGGACTCAAGCGCAGATCTGGTTGCCTTGTTTTCGGCTCTTGGTGGCGCGCGTCGTGCCGGGCTTGTTCACCGGTGCCCTCTTGGTGATGGCGGCGCGTCGCGGTGTCGGTTTCTTTGTCGCAGGAGATTGGCCTGACGATTTCTCTGCGGTGCCGGATCGTTTGGTTTTGCGCGCCCCTTGAGGTGCGGCAATGCTCAAGCGCAGGTCGAGTGCCCCGAGTAAGCGAAGGACGGTGCCCAGCCTGGGCTCCGCACCCGGCTTGAGGGTCTTGTAGAGGCTTTCACGCCCCAAGCCTGCTTTTCCAGCTACCTCCGCGATACCCTGCGCGCGGATGACGTCATTGAGTGCGGCCATCAGGAAGTCAGGATCGTTCTCTTCGAGCGCAGTCTGCAGATAGGCTGCCATGGTCTCTTTGCTGTCGAGATAGTTGGCAGGATCAAAGGTAGAAACGTGCAGATCCTTGTTGCTAAGTTTTCGGCTGGTCATGGTGACTCCCTTGATATCCCGGTCAATGTCATGATTTCTTCAATTGATTCCATAATTCCCTTGCGGCCGCGATATCGCGCGCCTGGGTGGATTTGTTCCCCCCGCATAGCAAGAGATAGGTCACTTCGGCCTCTCTTGCAAAATAGACGCGATATCCGGGCCCGTAATTTATCCGCATTTCGCTGACGCCATCGCCAACTGGTTCGCAGTCACCGAAATTGCCCTGGCTGGCACGCCAGATACGAGCCAGGATACGCGCTCGCGCCTGCGGATCCTTCAGGCGGGTCAGCCACGACTGAAACTTGCCTGTTTCCTTGATGATGTACATGGGGAGCGATGGAAGCATTGTATGCGATATCGCTCAGGATTGTATCCACTTGGATACAATAGACCCGAATCACTCTCTTTTATTGCGTTCAATATCGTGAATTGACGAGCCTTCCTGCATGCGATGGAAGGACTTATGTGCGGAAGATGAGTGGCGTTGAAAGCGTTCCGAAAAGGTCAGAACAAATCAATTTCCCCACCCACCGGCTTGGCCTGCAGCTTGGACGCATATTCACGTTCACGGCTGGCCAGATCGGCAGCGGCATCCTTGATCTTCTTGACCAGCACCTTGCCCGTGCGCGGAAAGAAATGCACCTTGCGCGGCCAGATGTCGTTGAGGTCCTCGGCCACCACGCGGATCTTCTCGGCCGAGAGATAGTTCTTGACGAAGGCGGCATTGCGCTCGCCCACGTTCATGGCGTTCATGCCGCGCAGCACCGCGCCGCCGCCGAAGACCTTGCATTCCAGGTTCTCGCGCCGGGCACCGGCCTTGAGGACGTCGTTGATCAAGACTTCCATGGCATAGGTGCCATAGCGCATGGAGGCCGAAACCGGGCTGTCGGCCTCGCCGCCGCCATCGGGCAGCATGAAGTGATTCATCCCGCCCACACCGGTGACGCGATCACGCAGGCAGGCCGACACGCACGAGCCCAGCACGGTCACGATCATCATGTCCTCGCCGGTATAGAAATATTCGCCCGGCAGGATCTTGGCGGTGTCGCAATTGAAGGCCCGGTCGTGATACCGATACGACGCGAAATTCTCCGGCTTGTTGATGACGGTCTGCATGCGGGCCCCTGATGGTTTTTCTCCGCGTCCCGGTGAGGGACGGCGAGTGTTGATTGTTCCTGCATTGTCAGCCAGGCATGATGGTGCCGATATCGGGGAATTCCCTATCCGGAAACCGGCCTGCATGGGGCCGGTGGCAGCATCGTCAGGCCAAAAGACAGGGCACTGCCCGTCAGCAGGCCCTGACGGCGGTTTCAGCTGTTTTTTTGGTCATGCGGATATGAAGTTTTGTTGGAAAAACCGGGAGCCGGTGCAAGCCGGTCCATCCATGGCTCATGGCCGCTGGGCAGTACAGGGTAGCGGCAGCGCCAGCAGGCTGGGCCAGGCGCGGTCCCAGTCGCTTTCGTGCGCCATGTCCGGCACGATCGTCAGTGCGGCGCAGCGTCCCACCCGGTCGACATAGCTGCGCGTGATGGCGGTGGGGACGACGGTATCGTCGGCACCGCTCACATGTCGTTGCGGGATGCCTGCCACCCGGGATGCGACATCGATGGCATTGAGCGAGCCGGGCATCTGCGAGACGGCATGCCAGCGGTTGACGGCCACATGATCGAGATTGCCGGCCACGGTGCGAATGGCGCTGACATCCTTGCGTCGCGCCGCCAGCAGTACGGCGAGGGCGCCGCCTCCCGAATATCCCACCAGTTCCAGCCGCGCCGGTTGCAGGCGCGTGACATAGTGGCTCAGAGCCTCATCCATGGCACTGACCACTTCCGGGGAATAGCGCAGGCCGGACCAGTAGGCCGGCTGGCATGCGGGATTGCGCGCCATCGGCGTGAACTGGCAGGGGCGCGCCAGGTACACCACATCACCACCATCGCTGGCGGCCAGCCGCAGCCCCATGGCCGTGTGCGGGGTCGGATCGGGCGAGACCTGGTTGCGCGTGATCCAGGCGCGGCCGTCGCCCTCCAGATAGACGCGCAGCAGGGGCGCGTTGGGGCGGGCGTGGACATAGGCCGTCAGCAGGAAAGGACCACCCTGAACCTGCTCGCGTTGCAGGCCGGCGGGCGCAGCCAGTGCATCGGCGCGCTGCACCAGGTCGGTGGCGCAGCCGGTCAGCAGGGCGATGCTGGTGAGAGTGAGGACAAGGTGTCGGAACCGGAGCAGGGATGGGAGGCGCATCGCGCGATTGTCGCCGGACTGGAATCGGCTCGCAAGCCTTCGCTGCGGGCCGGGTCTCATGCGGCAGGGGGGATGCGGTATCAGAACAGCCAGCCTGCGCGGGCGGTGAGCTGGTGTATCAGCGCGCTCCTGGATGGGTGAGGTGCCAGGGTAATCCGGAGTGAACGGGGCTTTTTGTCCCTCGGTGTGGTCTTTCTGATAATCTCCAGTCCTAACAAGACGCTGACCATGTAAAGAACAAGGGGAGAACAAGAATGAAAAGCTTCGTCATGCAGGCGGGGGCTGGCCATGGATAAGTCGGTATGGGGCTTCCTGCTGCCGCAATGGGACGGTTCGGCCTATGGCGGGCTGCAATGGCTGTTTGCGTTGCTATTGCTGGTGGTCGTGATCGTGCTGCCGCTGCTGCTGGCGCGCAATGCCCGTCCATTGCACTGGCAAGCGCGCCTGGCCGGGCTCACGGGCGAGCGAGGGCTTTTGCCGCCGACCACCACTCCGGAGCAATTGAGCCAGGCCGTGGCCACCGCCCCGGAACGCTGGGCCGCCGTGATGCCGGGGCTGATCCTGATGCTGGGATTGCTGGGCACTTTCGTGGGGCTGGGGCTGGCGCTGACTGCCACCGCGGATATACTCGGTGCGCAAGCTGCGCCGGGCGCACTGGCGGCCGTCATCGATGCGCTGGGCAGCAAGTTCAAGATTGCGGCGTGGAGCATGCTGGCGTTTCTGATCCTGAAGTCATGGATGACGCTGCGTGCGCACGAGCAGGCACGTCTGGCGTGGTGCATGGCCAAGCTCAAGGAGGTGGCGGCTACGGCGGAGCAAGAGCAGGTGCGTCAGCAGGCGGCAGATCTGCAGCGCCTGGTCGAGGCCATCACGCAGAGCGGACAGGCTCTGCTGGCTGCACAACAGGCCGAGGCGCAACGGGCGCATCTGCGTCATGGCGAGTGGATGGAGGCGCTGCAGCGCCAGTCCGGGCGTTCTTCCTGAGGTTGTGATGAGGGAATCCGATCACGAGTGGATTGCCGCCACTGGTCTGATGGCGGCGCTGGCGGGGGTATTGATCGTGCTGCTGGCGGTGAGCCGGGCAGGTGGGCCGACGCTTGCACAGGTGCGCGCCGAGGCAGCGCCGGTGGCGGCATCTCCGGCATCTCCAGCGCCCCCGGCACCTTTGCCGGCCGCTGCGGCCATCCCGTCTGCGCCTGCTGCGCGGTCTGAACCCGTTGCGCCGCCAGCCGCACCCACGGTGGCTGCCCGGCGCGAAGCTGACGGTCCCGGGTTGACGGTCGTCCTGCGCCAGGTGCAGACCGTGTTTGCGCAGCAGGGGGCGTCCAGGCTGGTAGCGGTGGATACCGAGGCCGGCAAGATCACCTTGAAGGAAGGAGCGTTCCGTCGCGGCAGTGCATGCGTGGAACCTGAAGCGCGTGCGGCTTTTGCGCAGGTCGAGGAGCGCATTGCGGAGTATCTGCAGCAGCATCCGGCGGGGCGCATCTACGTGGAAGGGCATACGGACGACAAGCCGGTGAAGGCCCCGGTGACCGATGTGCGTGCGTATTGCACGGTCTACGATGACAACTTCACGCTCTCGGCGGCGCGTGCGCGCGAGGCACGCTTGCTGCTGATCGGACGCAGTGCACCGGAAGCGGCGCGCCGCGTGATCGTGGCGGGGTATGGGGATTCACAGCCGCTGCCGGGATTGCCGGCCAGTGATGAGCGCAACAGGAGGGTGGAGGTGCGGTTCGTCAATGGGGGGGAGAAGAATTGAGCTGATCTGCTCATCGTGAGCGCATCCGCTTCTCATTGCGTTATAGATGAGCAATCTCAAACTTCCGCGATGTGCACTGCAGTTTCAAGCTGTTAACTTCTGTGCCCTCTTCATTGTTCAAGGGGCGAATATGCGCAGAGGTTTGATGTTGTTGGTGCTGGTAGCTGCTGTTGCTGGATGTAGCGATCCGAAGACGGCCAACGAAAGCAATTTCAAGGTGGCGATTCAGCAGCATCTGGATGTGGTTTATCCGCGTTGCTATCTAACGGTCAAATTCCCGTTTTCATCGCGAAGTGATTGGTTGAATACCTCCAGGCAATTGGATGCACTGGTCAGCGTCGGCGTGGTGAGTGCGACGGATGCAGGTAACAAGGAAAAAACCTATGAGCTCACCGAACTCGGCCGGAAGTTCTACAAGCAAGATGCCGTCAAGGGACTCTCTGGTGATTCTCACGGGGGATTCTGCTTCGGCAAGGCGACGGTCACAGCGGTGAAGCAGTTCAGCGAGCCGGGTGATATTCTCGGGCACAAACTCTCGCGTGTGAACTACGAGTACAGCGTCAGTGACCTGCCTGATTGGGCGCTAAGCGAACAGGTGCAAGCGCAATTCAAGGAGCTGAAAGCTGATGCGGGATCCAGGGACAAGCCGCTCAAGGCGATGGATACCGTTTTATTGACCAACAAAGGATGGGTGCACGAAAAGCAATTTCGTCAATGAAGTGTTGTGCGCCTGAGCTTGCGGGTGGGCATGTCGGGAAGGAAGAGACGGCGAGGCGCTCCGAGTGCTGCGCGTTGTAAGCAGCGGCTCTCGGGCCTCGCAAGTTTTGGTGGCCGCAGCACGCTTATGAAGTGCGGAGTGCATCAAGCCACGGATTCCAGTCTCGGAAATGAAAAACGCCAGCCGGTGAGGGCTGGTGTTTTTGCTGAAACATTCTTGGTGGCCCGGGGCGGAATCGAACCACCGACACAAGGATTTTCAATCCGATACTCTGTTTCCTATCAGCAACGCCGTAAAAATACCCTGAATTGCAGATATGCTCACTAGTCTTCACCTGACGTTTCCAGAAGCGCAATGCCCCGAATTTTCATCGGGGCATTTTTTTAATTTTTGAAAACGCACACTGCTTAAAGTCAAAAGCAAGTGAGCACTTTGCCCAAATCACATTTCACTACGGCGAGGAAGCAAATCCTGCTCAACGAGCCTTATTTCAATGGAGGTAGCCACCTTGATGTGCTCCTCGTTTTGAACCGAAAAGGGCTCATCCAAGATACTGACGACGATAGTCCCTTTTTGCTTCCCAGTGCTGTCCTCAACGGGAATCAAT
This sequence comes from Herbaspirillum sp. C7C8, assembly GCF_022627875.1. Taxonomy (NCBI): domain Bacteria; kingdom Pseudomonadati; phylum Pseudomonadota; class Betaproteobacteria; order Burkholderiales; family Oxalobacteraceae; genus Herbaspirillum; species Herbaspirillum sp. C7C8. The sequence continues at coordinate 119,694 of NZ_JABXGG010000003.1, read as the reverse complement.
TCCTGCGCTTCAGGAACCTGAGAAGCTTTAATTACTTTGGGAAGATAAAGCATCCAACCGACACCTGGTCGATCATCAAATACCTTATGTATGACATCGTACGGAGGATCGGTGACTGAAATAAAGGGCGCGGGCCAAATCTCTAATAACCCCTTGATCACCGTAATCATTCGTGATTTTTCTGTTAGCGCTGGAACAGACTTAAAACGCAGGCTAAACGAAGATTTAGAGGGGTAGTCACGTACGACCAAAGTGTGACTCATCAAAATGGAGCCTTCCTCAAGAAGCCCGTTCCAAATGACCATCGAGCGAACATCCATCTCGTCCCGGTCTTTGTCTTCCTCTTTGAAAATGGCTAATGCAGCTTTAGATGGACCATGGTCCTCGAATGCTTTGTTTCGCAATGAATTTTCCGGGGTGTCTGCGGGAGGGCACCAATCGGCGATAGGTACGCCTACTTGATCTAACAAAACTGCCGTGCGCCATAGTGATTGCAACTGAGTAGCGACATCCGGAAGAATATTTTGGTCGTAGCGATAAGAAAAATGGATGTCCATAGGTATTAGGGCATATAAATTGGATTGATGCGGATTAGCTCATCCCGTGCAAATGCACCCTTCATAACAAGGTACATAGTCTTTTCCATGAAATACCAGCTCAGCGCAGCCGGAAAACTCATACTGACAATGCGATGCTGTGCTCTAGCTTGATTCATCAATTTTTCGTATTTGCCACTAAGTACGTACCAGAGTTTGGGCTCTAGTGCCTCATCATCAAAAAAGTTTGTGTACTGCGATTTGGCCTCTTGAAGCAAGCATTTGTCTGGTTGAAAGCCATCAAAATCCCGGTTCTCGTAATTCCATTCAGTTCCCGGTGCATAACCGGTAACGCGCGCCTGATAAGCTCGGGAGATATCAGACATACTGTGATTAGGATGTGAAAGGAAACCATTTATTGGCGGACAGTCTCTGCACTTCTCTTTCGACAGCGTTGTAACCTCCGCTTTTGATAATTCCGAGTTTTGAGCTTGCTCTGCACGTTTATTGCGTTCTAGGATGGCAGCGGTTCCAACACCAGCCGCACCCAAACCGAGCCACGTGAGGACTTCCCCAACTAATGGAATCGCTGGTAAGGCTACCATTCTCGGCTCCTCTCTTCTCGTTGCTTAACCGTACTGCCTAAATGCCGCAACACGGATTTCATTTCATCCAGACGCTGTTCAGGGGAGCCACCGGATTTATTCAGATAGCGTTGTGTCTCTGGGCGTTCAAATAACTTTGGGTAGTCAGCAGACATGTACATCATGTAAATGAGGTGTCCTGTAGACGTGAATCCGAGATTAAGGCCATTGTCGTATGCAGATTGCATACGCAAGATAACCTCGCTACGCCCTGGATTGCCCAGCATATCTTCACGTTCAGAAAGAAATTCATCGGCAACAGCAGCGATGAAATTCTGAATATCGCTAGCGAGGAATTTTTTATATTGATCTTCAGTGAGTGTCAGCATGATGACGGCCGATGTGAACACGGCGACTGTTAAGCAGCAAATGCCACTCAACGATTTCGTAGTCTTCGCTTGTTATAAGGCGGGATTGCTCATCAAACCGCGATCAGACTGACTGCTAACTGCTGAGTTCCAAAACCTGCATCAAGAGGCAGGCAAGTATCCTCAAAGTCGATCTCGTGAAGACGAATTGTGGTTGGTATTTAGTCTCGACGCCAGAATTGCTGGCGCCCCCTGATTTAAGGCACAGCCAGGGCACGACGATGATTAATTTCATCATAGTGGCCCCACCCAACTTGTCGACACATATCCACACGTGACCATTCGATGCCGGTAACGTATGTTATTCGCGGGTCGATGGCAAGGCTGAAAGCAGCCATATCGGAAAGATGTTCGGGGAGTTCGTGAATTAGCGCTTATGCGATTCGAGGAGGGGATAAGGCTAATCGGAACCAGCAGCCGCGAGCAGACGGGTTTCTGCAGCAGAAACGAAAAACGCCAACCCGAAGGTTGGCGTTTTCTATAACTTGGTGGCCCGGGGCGGAATCGAACCACCGACACAAGGATTTTCAATCCTCTGCTCTACCAACTGAGCTACCAGGCCAAGACGGACAAGTATAGACACTTTAAGAAATTATGCAAGTCCTTTTTGAAAAATAGTTTCCGCCACCCCGTTTATAATCGCCGGCATGACTACCCAAGCACACACCCATTCCTCTTCGCCGGCCGCGGCTGGCACTGACATCTGCATCGTCGGCGACGGCGCGGTCGGCAAGACGGCGGCGCTGGGGCTGGCCCAGGCGGGCTTCAAGGTGACCCTGCTCGCCCCTCCGGCCAAGTCCGCTGCCCCCGATCCAGCCAGCTGGGACGTGCGTGTCTACGCACTCAACCATACCGCGCACCGCCTGCTGTCTTCCCTGCGCGTCTGGGATGCCATGGATGGCGCACGCATCGCGCCCGTGGACAACATGACCGTGCAAGGCGACGGCCTGCCCGAAAAGGCCAGTCCCGGCCTGCTCTCCTTCGATGCCTACGCGGCCCGCACCGATGCCCTGGCCTGGATCGTCGAGGATCGCAATCTGGACCAGGCGCTGGACGCGGCCCTGCGCTTCGCTCCCAATGTGCGCTTGGTGCAAGGCCGCGCCACCGCGCTGACCGTGTCCGAGCAGTCCGCCACCCTGACGCTGGAGTCCGGTCAGCCCCTGTCGGCCGCGCTGGTGGTCGGGGCCGATGGCGCCAACTCCTGGGTGCGCGGCCAGTGCGATATCGGACTCGATTACCGCGCCTACGGACAGAACGCCATCGTCACCAACTTCTCCTGCGAACTGCCCCATCGCGGCGTGGCCTATCAATGGTTCAGCCCCACCGACGGCGTGATCGCACTGTTGCCACTTCCCGGCCAACGCGTCTCGCTGGTCTGGTCCGCACCGCAGGCGCTGGCTGACCAGCTGTTGCAGCTGCCGCTGTCGGCCCTGGCCGAACGCCTGGCCCAGTGGGCCGCACCGGTGCTGGGGGCGCTTGCCCCGCTACAGCCGGAAGTGGCCAAGGCCTTCCCGCTGCGCCTGATCAAGCCGCACGCGATGATCGCCCCGCGCGTGGCCTTGATCGGCGACGCCGCCCATGTGGTGCACCCCATGGCCGGCCATGGCATGAACCTGGGCTTCGGCGATGTGGCCGCACTGATCGATATCCTGCTCAAGCGCGAGCCGCAGTACGACTGTGGCCACGAGCGCGTATTGCGACGCTATGCCCGCGCCCGCAAGGAAGAAGTGCTGCTCATGCAGATCGCTACCGACGGCCTGCATCGCCTCTTCTCCACCGAGGCCGAGCCGGTGCGCCTGGTGCGCAACATCGGCATGAGCCTGGTCAACCATCTGCCCCTCCTGAAACGCCGCCTGATTGCCCACGCGCTGGGGCAGTAAGAGAGGGCGATTTCAGGTAAGGTAGGGCCTCTGGTGAAGCACGACAGCATCGATGCGCGTCTTTGCCAGCACGACAGCTTCCCCCGACTTTGTTGATAGACATGTGCAACCCCAGTTCCGGCGCGGCTTTGCGGCCGATGTTCCGAAGATTGGAAGCGCGTTTGATTTGAATCAGGATGAGTATGAAAAATTTTTTGACCGCAGGTGCGAGCTCCTTGCGCCATCTGAGCATGGCAGCATGTCTGCTGGCATCCACCCTCGTGGGCGTGACCGCCCATGCGCAAACCGGGGCCGCCGACAGCACCGAGGCCACCATCAAGAAACTGATTGAACCGCGCCTGGGCAAGGATGCCAAGGTCGAGTCCGTCACCAAGACCCCCTACGCCGGCCTGTATGAAATCCAGGTCGACGGCGACGTCATCTATACCGATGCCAAGGCCCAGTACCTCTTCATCGGCCGCGTGGTCGATTCGCAGACCTATCGCGACTACACCAAGGAAAAGATCGATTCGCTGAACCAGGTGCCGTTCTCGGCGCTGCCGCTGGACAAGGCCATCAAGACCGTCAAGGGCAATGGCAAGCGCGTCATCGCCATCTTCGAAGATCCCAACTGCATCTACTGCAAGCGCCTGCACAAGACCCTGCAGGAAGTGGACAACATCACCTACTACACCTTCCAGTACAACATCCTCTCGCCGGACTCCATCGTGAAGTCGCGCAACATCTGGTGCGCGCCCAATCCGAGCAAGGCATGGAACGAATGGATGCTCAACGGCAAGGAAGTTCCGGCGGCCCCGGCCTCCTGCAATGCACCGCATGAAGAAGTGCTGGCGCTGGGCAAGAAGCTCAAGGTCACCGGTACACCGACCATCTTCTTCACCGATGGCTCGCGCATCCCGGGTGCAGTCGATGCCAAGGGACTGGAACAGAAGCTGTCCTCGCTGAAGTAAGCAGATAAAGCAAAGGGCGCTCGCATGGCGGGCGCCCTTCGTTCATCCGTGCTTTGCTCTGCAGGGGCTTACTTCCCGGTATGCAGTTCCATCATGGCCTGTTCGAACTTGCCCTGCACCAGCAGGGGGATGACGTTCAGACTCTTGTCCAGCGCCTCGTTGATCAGCGCCTGTTCTTCCTTGCGCGGCCGATGCAGCACGAAGTCGGCCACCGGTTGTTGCAGCCCCAGCGTACGCGGGTGACCGATGCCCAGGCGCAGCCGCCAGTAGTCCTGGGTGCCGAGGGCGGCGGTGATGTCCTTCAAGCCATTGTGCCCGCCCGAGGAACCGCCTTTCTTGATCTTGGCCACGCCCGGTGGCAGGTCCAGTTCATCATGCACCACCAGCACTTCGTCCGGATTGATCTTGTAGAAACGCGCCAGTGCGCCCACCGACTGTCCCGATCGGTTCATGTAGGTCTGTGGTTCCAGCAGCCAGACTTCGTTGCCGGCGATGCTGGTCTTGCCCGCCAGCGCGTTGAAGCGCTGCTCGCGCGCCAGGCGCACCGGGCCGGCGAGGTTGTCGACCAGCCAGAAGCCGGCATTGTGGCGGGTTTGTTCGTATTCCGGGCCGGGGTTGCCGAGACCGACGATGAGGCGGATGGACATGGTGCAAAAAGACGAGGACGCGCAGTGCGAAAGCGTCGATTATCCCGGCTTTGCGGCCGCGCGTCCAATCCGCGCGTGGCCGGGTATGACCCGATGAAGCCCATGCGGCCTCGCTTCGGAGTGCCATCGGGCAATGTCAAGATTGGCTTGGCTGGCCGAATTGCGTATCATCCAACGCTTGTTTTTCCTTACTGCATAAACGCTTAACTGCTTAATTGCTCAACTGTTGACTGGGTTTCACCATGCTGCCTTCTATCGAACAACGACTCGCCCTTGAACTCGCCGCCAAGCCGGTTCAGGTCGCTGCCGCCATCGCCTTGCTGGACGAAGGTGCCACCGTTCCCTTCATCGCCCGCTATCGCAAGGAAGTCACCGGCGGACTGGACGATGTCCAACTGCGTCTGCTGGAAGAACGTCTGCGTTATCTGCGCGAGCTGGAAAGCCGCCGCGCCGCGATCATCGCCTCCATCGAAGAGCAGGGCAAGATGACGCCCGTGCTGCTGGACGCCATCACCCACGCGGAAGACAAGACCCGCCTGGAAGACCTCTACCTGCCCTACAAGCCCAAGCGCCGCACCAAGGCCCAGATCGCCGCCGAAGCCGGCCTGACCGAGCTGGCCGATGCGCTCCTGAATGATCCGACCCTGAACCCGGAAGAAGAAGCGGCCAAGTTCATCAAGCCCGCCTTCACCACCGACAACGGCGACAACCCCGGCGTGCCCGATACCAAGGCCGCCCTCGATGGCGCGCGCCAGATCCTCATGGAACGTTTCTCGGAAGATGCCGAGCTGCTGCAAAGCCTGCGCGAATACCTCACCGAGCATGGCGTGGTCGAATCCAAGGTGATCGAGGGCAAGCAGGATGCCGGTGAAAAATTCGCCGACTATTTCGATTACTCCGAGACCTATTCCACCATCCCCTCGCACCGTGCGCTGGCGCTGTTCCGTGGCCGCCGCGAAGAGATGTTGAACGTCATCCTGCGCCTGGATACCGAAGAAGAGAAGCCGAAGTGGGATGCCCCGCACAATCCCTGCGAAGGTCGCATTGCTTCACGTTTCGGTGTGTCCAACAAGGACCGTCCGGCCGACAAGTGGCTCTCCGACACGGTGCGCTGGGCCTGGCGCGTGAAAGTCTTCATGCACCTCGAAACCGAGCTGATGACCAATCTGCGCGAGAAGGCCGAGGCCGAAGCCATCAACGTCTTCGCCCGCAACCTGAAGGACCTGCTGCTGGCCGCACCGGCCGGCCCGCGTTCGACCATGGGTCTGGACCCGGGCCTGCGTACCGGCGTGAAGGTCGCCATCGTGGACGCCACCGGCAAGGTCGTGGCCACCGACACCATCTATCCGCACCAGCCGCGCAATGACTGGAACGGTTCGCTGCACACCCTGTCGCAACTGGCCGAGAAGCACAATGTCTCGCTGATCTCGATCGGCAACGGCACCGCCTCGCGTGAAACCGACAAGCTGGCCCAGGACCTCATCAAGCTGCGCCCGGAGCTCAAGCTCACCAAGATCGTGGTATCCGAAGCGGGCGCATCGGTGTATTCGGCCTCCGAATTCGCCTCCAAGGAATTGCCGGACCTGGACGTGTCGCTGCGTGGCGCGGTCTCGATTGCGCGCCGCCTGCAGGATCCGCTGGCCGAGCTGGTCAAGATCGATCCCAAGTCCATCGGCGTGGGCCAGTACCAGCACGACGTGAGCCAGTCGCAACTGGCGCGCTCGCTGGATGCCGTGGTCGAGGACTGCGTCAACGCGGTTGGGGTCGATGTGAACACCGCTTCCGCGCCGCTGCTGGCGCGCGTCTCAGGACTGAACGCCAGCGTGGCACAGAGCATCGTGTCCTATCGGGATATGAAGGGTATGTTCAATTCGCGCGCAGCCCTGCGCGAGGTGCCGCGCCTGGGCGAGAAGACCTTCGAGCAGGCGGCCGGCTTCCTGCGCGTGATGAATGGGGAGAACCCGCTGGATGCCTCGGCAGTCCACCCGGAATCCTATCCGCTGGTGGAAAAGATCCTGGTCGACATCAAGAAGGATGTGAAGAGCGTGTTGGGCCAGACCTCGCTGCTCAAGGGCTTGTCTCCGGCCAAGTATGCCGACGAGAAGTTCGGTGTGCCCACCGTCACCGACATCCTGAAGGAGCTCGACAAGCCGGGCCGCGACCCGCGTCCTGAATTCACCACCGCGACCTTCAAGGAAGGCGTGGAAGAGATCAAGGACCTGCGCGTGGACATGATCCTGGAAGGCGTGGTCACCAACGTGGCGGCCTTCGGTGCCTTCGTCGACATCGGCGTGCACCAGGATGGCCTGGTCCACATCTCGGCGCTGTCCAACAGCTACGTGAAGGACCCGCACACCGTGGTCAAGGCGGGCCAGGTGGTCAAGGTCAAGGTGCTGGAAGTGGACGAGAAGCGCAAGCGCATCGCCCTGACCATGCGCCTGAACGACACCGCGCCTGCCCCGGGCGCGCGCAACGAACAGCGCGGTGATCGCACCGATTCGCGCCGTCTGTCGCAACACCAGAACCAGCGCGGGCGTGAGCAGGCACCGGCCAACAATGCGATGGCGGCGGCGTTTGCCAAGTTGCGTGGGTGATGTGAACGGCTGACTGCGTTGTCATGGGCATCCGCTTTTGTGGATGCCCATGCCTCATGAAGTCCATGAACGATGGCTGCTCCTTGTGGGAGCAGCCATTTTTTTTTTATGCGGCCCACAACATGCGGCCCGATGCCATAGAGTTCTCCAACTATTTTTAGTTATGCCATGTAAAACGCTGCATTTGTGAGCGATGGACTCGTCTTTCATTACCATGGCTGCCCTCGTAGTCGTGTCTGTCGATGAGATGCCGCAACGCTCCTTCCTCTCGTCCAGACCGGACATCGCGATCATGGAAAGGAACCGAGGATGAGTTTGCACGTGGGAGATCGGCAGTGGTCACCGCATCTGCCTGACCCAATCAGTCAGCGGCGCGCGTTCGCCCGGCGCCCTGGAGCAAGCGGCCTGCGGGCACTTTTCCTCCAGACCTCGTGTATCCCGGCGGCCTTTGCTCCATCCCGCCTTTCTTTCGCTCCCGCATGATCAAGCGCAGCCAACTGAAACACCCGAAGCTGTTTCGCTTCCTCATCCTGATCATCGGAACATTCGCGCTGGCCGGATCGGAACTGACAGCAGGTTTTTCGATGGTGTTGCTATTCCATGCGGCCTTGCTGCTGGTGCACTACCACTGGCCGAGCAGACTCGGATGGTGGCTGATCACCGGCTGCATGGTACTGCCAGTCCTGCTGGTCACAGGACTGATATGGCGCACTTCCGGTTACCCAGTGAGCTTCGGAGACTATTCTGGTTTTTCCGTTCTCTTCGCCAGTTTCCTGATCACGATGGTGGCAATGGTCTTGCTGATTTTCTACGCCGCCCAAGTGAACAACGCCATGGTCTGAACGAGCATCCGGTGCCCCTGTCATGACCATCCTCCTGGAACCTCCCGTCACCATGAAAAATATACGCATCCAAAGAGCGAGACTGCTGCTTGTGCTCATTTTGATCCTGACCGTCCTCAGCATTTCCCTGAATGTGCTGATCTATCTATGGCTTCAGGAGCGCTTCCTGCTTTCATCCTTGCTGCTGCCGTTGATTCTGACACTGCATTACCTCTTTCCCAGCAAGGGCGGATATCACTGTATCGCTACCCTCGCCGCGGTAGCGAGCTTGTATCTCCTCTGGAAGTTGATCTTCATCTATACCTTGTTCTCCGACAGCTCCCTGCCGACAGACTATCTTGCCCTGTATTTACTGCCATCCGCGCTGCCCCTTGTCTTCTTGTTCCTCATCGTTTATGCGGCGCGTATCACCTCCGGTCCCGCGCAGACGACGCCGCCTGATGCGTCCAGCGTTCCGGGTCAGCCCGAGGCCCAAGGATGAGCAAGCGCCTGAAATACCCCGAGCTGCTGTTGGCCGTCATCGTATTCACCGGAGTCTGCATCTTTCGCGGACTGGTCTTCGCCAGCGCTTATTCGCTGTTCTTTCTCATCCCGCTATGGCTGCTGATCTGGCATTACGCGATGCCGACCCGCACGGGATGGCTGCTCATCATCGCGTTCATGCTGCTGCCTTATCTATTCATGCTGGGAGAGGTGTGGCGCCTGGCTGATTTCCACCTTGATCTTGCAAGCCTTGGTAACACAGGGATTGCAACGGCGATGGATCTTGTTCTGTCGGTGGCCTGGGTGCTCGTCACCGCTTATGCGAGTCAGGTGACGCGTGAAGACGCTTAGTCGTGGGTCATGTTTTTTATGCCAAGGAGTGTGATTTGCAATCAGAACCTGTGTATCAACTCGATCATCCCCGTCTGCTGAAGGCCTTGCTTGCCTTCATCGCCTTCGGTACTTTCAATACCATCTTGCGCCTGATCATGAGGCGGTTCGGTCCGCCGATCGGTTTCGATGTTCTGCTGCTCCTTGTGATCGCCGCCATACCGTGGATTCATTACCTCCATCCCAGCCGGATCGGCGCCGCGGTGATGAAGATACTGTGCGTGATCCAGGCCGTGGCCAGCGCGATTGAGCTCTTTCTCATCTTCGAGCCGGAATTCCAATTTTCCGGTGGCCCCGGAAAATGGTTGTTCTTCTTCGCGGCCCAGATTCTCTCCCTGGTCTTTCACTGTCTGTTGTTCAGGGCCGTCAACGTCCATGCGCAGAACAGCGGCTTTGACGAGACAGCCGAATGGCTCGATGGCCTCTCCAAAGACCGATAAAAAAAACGGCCGCCCGTTGGCGACCGTCAGCAGGGTGATGTCCAGCTTGGCGCCGGATCGCATCACGCGCTGGTACTGATCCGCGTCTGGCTCACCGAGACGGAAATGCTCACCGTCGTCTCGCTGGCCACCAGCGTGCCGCCCTGTCCATCCGCATTGCCATCGCTGCCGGTGCCATCCTCACCCTCCTGCTTGCCGCCCTTGACCTTGTTGATGAAGTCGCTCAGCGCCTTTTGAACCAGGTCGTAGGTCTTGTCGATGTTGCCGGCGATGTCACCCTGCAGCACGTTGAGACTATCGAGAATGCCGCGGGCTTCCTTGAAGCCCTGGTCGACGCCCTTGAAGATGAGATTCATGTAGTCATCGATGTTGCTGGCGTCTTCCTTGTCCGGGTTGTTCTGCTTGAAGAGGTCGAACATGTTGGTGATGAAGGAAACGATACGCCCGGCCGTAGCCTCGGGCGAATTGTCTTGCGTTGCCGCCGTCTGGATTGCGTTGTCGCCCAGCTGCGGGCGCAGGATGTCGTTGATGTTCTCGATGGCCGTCTTGTAGACCAGTGACAGCGGATCGTTCTGCGTCTGCAGCGACACCTCCAGCGATGATTGCACGATGGACAGGTTGAACTGGGCCTTGGCACCACTCACGGTGAGCAGGTTGGCTTGCTTGGCCTGGGCGATCTTGTCGCTGCTGGCGCTGTCGTCCGAGGTCGCGGACAGTTGGTCGTTGCCAGACGCCCCTGCAGAGCTCGACGAGGGGGAAGCGGAGGTGGTGGGCAGCAGGGACTTGGTGTCCACGCCGGTGGTGTTGCCGATTGCCATGACGGTCTCCTGAAAAAAAAGGGGATCCGGGCATCAAGGGGGAGACGGATCCACGGAAGCGAAACTGCGCACCATGCGCATCCACTCCATTGCTGCATAACGGCCCGTTCAAAGCGGACTTGATGTTGACAGAAATTTACATCCTTCAGTTTCTGGGATAGTTCGTTGACAAGTCTGCATTGCATTCGCGCAATCTTTCGAAGAGCCTTGCTGGAAAAGGATTTGCGGCGATACCGTGCGTGCCGTCGGGCGGCCTGAGATGGGCACAGGCAATCAAGAAAAAATGTAACGAAATGTGCGCAAGTTGCTGGCAGCGGGATTTCAATTGCAGTGAGGTAATGAAATCGTGCTGGCAGCAAGACAATGAGCGCGCACGGATGAGCTGAACGAAAACGCAACGTCTCGAGACACTGCGTTCAACGTGGGCTTTGCACCCACTCGCTCACGCCTCACTCCATCACGAACAGGCGTCGATGTTCGCGGATGGCATAGCGATCCGTCATGCCCGCGATGTAGTCGGCCACCTTGCGCGCCTGCTTGTCCAGCCGTTGGGTTTCATCGACGATGCCCTTGACCTGATAATCCGGCGGCAGCAGGTTGGGCTGGCCGATGAAGGTGTCGAACATCTCGGCGATGATGCGGCGTGCCTTGGCGGTCATGCGGTTGACCTGGTAATGGCGGTAGAGCTTCTCGCGCAGGAATTTCTTCAGGATGGCGGCTTCGGCAGCCATGGCATCGGAGAAGGCGATCAACTGCGGTGCATTGCGTACATCTTCGATGTCGCGGGGTGCGATCTCGGCGATGCGGCTGCGCGAGGTCTGGTTCAGATCGATGATGAGTGCATTGATCATGCGACGCACCGTCTCATGAATGACGCGACGGCCAGTGATGCCGGGGTAGGTCTGTTCGACCTCGCGCAGATGGCGCGCGAAGAAATCGACTTCGCTCATCAGTTCCATGGTCAGCAGTCCGGAACGCAGTCCATCGTCGATGTCGTGATTGTTGTAGGCGATCTCGTCGGCCAGGTTGGCCAGTTGCGCTTCCAGCGAAGGCTGTTTCTTTTCCAGGAAACGCACGCCGATCTCGCCCAGCTGCCGGGCATTGTGCAGGGAGCAGTGCTTGAGGATGCCCTCGCGCGTCTCGAAGGTGAGGTTCAGGCCATCGAAGGCAGCGTAGTGCTGCTCCAGTTCATCGACCACGCGCAGGCTCTGCAGGTTGTGCTCGAAGCCGCCGTGATGCTTCATGCAGTGGTTCAGCTCGTCCTGCCCGGCATGACCGAAGGGAGTGTGGCCCAGGTCGTGTGCCAGCGAGATGGCTTCCACCAGGTCTTCGTTCAGTTGCAGGTTGCGCGCGCACGAACGGGCAATCTGTGCGACTTCGATGCTGTGGGTCAGGCGCGTACGGAAAAGGTCGCCCTCATGATTGACGAAGACCTGCGTCTTGTATTCGAGACGGCGGAAGGCGGTGGAGTGGACGATGCGGTCACGGTCGCGCTGGAACTCGCTGCGCGATCCGGGCGGGGTTTCACTGTAGCGCCGACCTCGCGAACTTGCCGAGTGGGCGGCATAGGGGGCGAGATGGTCAGGCGCTTCAGTGTGCATGTTCATGCTCCGGTGCAGGCCGCCAGGGTTTGCAAGAGCAACTCCTGCGGCGCGTTGGTAATCAGAGGACTGCCCAGCGGCTTGATCAGGATGAACTTGATCGCGCCACCTTCATTCTTTTTGTCCACTTCCATGAGGTCCAGCCAGCGTTCCGTGCCCAGGTCGGGAGCCACGGTGGGCAGGCCGGCGGCGGCGGTCACGGCACGAATGCGTTCGCACGTGGCGGCATCGATGTAGCCCAGGCGCTGCGACAGGTCCGCCGCCATCACCATGCCACAGCCCACCGCTTCACCATGCAGCCACTGACCATAACCAAGGCCATTCTCGATGGCGTGGCCGAAGGTGTGGCCGAAGTTGAGGATGGCGCGCAGGCCACCTTCGCGCTCGTCCTGGCGCACCACCTCGGCCTTGATCTCGCAGGAGCGCTGGATGGCATAGGCCAGGGCGGCGTCATCCTTGGAGACCAGGCGCGCCATATTGGTTTCGATCCAGTCGAAGAAGGGCGCATCGATGATGGCGCCGTGCTTGATGACTTCGGCTATGCCGGCCGCCAGCTCGCGCGGAGGCAGGGTGTGCAGGGTGGCGGTATCGGCGATGACGGCCTGCGGCTGGTAGAAGGCCCCGATCATGTTCTTGCCCAGCGGATGATTGATGCCGGTCTTGCCGCCGACCGACGAATCCACCTGCGAGAGCAAGGTCGTGGGCACTTGCACGAAGGGCACGCCGCGCATGTAGGAGGCCGCGGCAAAGCCGGTGAGGTCGCCGATCACGCCGCCACCCAGCGCGACCAGAGTGGTCTTGCGATCACACTTGTCGGCCAGCAGACGATCAAAGATCTTCATCAGGCTGGCCCAGTTCTTCTCCTCTTCGCCATCGGGCAGCACGATCTCGGTGACCTGCTTGCCGGCTGCGCGCAGGGCCTGCGCTACCTTGTCCAGGTAGAGCGGGCCGACCTTGTCATTGGTGACGATGGCCACGCGCTTGCCCTTGACGTATTGCGGCAGCAGGGTGGGGTCGTCCAGCAGCCCGCGGCCGATGTGGATGGGATAGCTGCGCTCGCCCAGGTCGACGTTGAGGGTCAGGGAGGCGATCGTGGTGGCGGCGGAGGCGATGTTCTGGTTCATGCTGCGAAGGCTGGGTTCGGCGCTGGCAGCGCCATGAAGGATCTGGGTGGAATGACTGCGCGAGAGTGTGGTGGTGCCATCGGCAGCCTGGGTCAGGACTGCGCTGGCGGTTTCCAGGACGATGGTTTCCTCAGGTGCCGGTACCGCTTGCCAGGCACCTTCCTTGGGCGAGAGTTCCAGGTGGCTGATGATGGTCTGTACCAGGAACTGCACATTGGGCCGGTTGGTCTCGACCACGAAGTCGGCCACTTCGCGATACAGCGGATCGCGCTGGCGCGACAGCTCTTCGAGCTTGCGGCGCGGGTCGGCGGTTTGCAGCAGCGGACGGTTCTTGTCGCGCCCGGTGCGTTGCAGGATCTGGTTGATGCTGGCACGCAGGTAGACGACGGTGCCGCCTTTCTTGAGATTCTCGCGATTCTCGGCACGCAGGATCGCACCGCCGCCCGTGGCCAGCACGATGTCGGGCTGGGCTGCGAGCTCGCGGATGACCTCGGCTTCGCGGCGACGGAAGTTCTCCTCGCCCTCGATCTCGAAGATCACCGGGATGGTGGCGCCGGTCCGCGCTTCGATCTCGTGGTCCGAATCGACGAAACGCTTGTTCAGCTTTTTGGCCAGGGCCCGGCCTATGGTGGTCTTGCCGGCTCCCATCAGGCCGACAAGGAAGATGCTTCCCGTCATATCTAAGAATTCTGCGCTTTGCGCTACTGGCCAATGTCATGGCGCCGCACGTCTGCCGGCACGGTCGCCTGCCGCCCGGTGGACGGCTGTGTTGCCCGCTGCTGGCGGGCTCGCGCCCGGCGCCACGGGCCTGGAACAGCGATTTTACCGTTCTTTGCCCCGCCACCGGGGAAAAATCCCGTGGTCAGGTCCTTGCGGCTCAATACGGGCGCGGCGCGGCGACGATGCGTGGGGTCAGGAAGATCAGCAGTTCAGTCTTGTCCCGCACCTTGCTCTGGCTGCGAAACAGCGCCCCCAGCACCGGGATGTCGCCCAGCAGCGGCACCCGCGTCTCATGGTCATTGTCGGTCTGGGTATAGATGCCGCCGATGACGACCGTGCCGCCATCCTCCACCTGGACCTTGGTCTTGATGTGCTTGGTGTTGATGGCCAGTCCGCCGGGCGTGACGCTGCCCCGGCTGTCCTTGTTGACGTCCACATCGAGGATGACGTTGCCATCCGGCGTGATCTGGGGGGTGACCTCCAGCTTCAGGTTGGCTTTCTTGAAGGCGGTGGCGGTGCTGCCGTTACCGGCGGCTTGCTGGTAGGGAATTTCTTCGCCCTGTTCGATCAGCGCGGCCTGCTGGTCGGCTGTGACCAGGCGCGGGCTGGAGACGATCTTGCCGCGGCCTTCGGCCTCCAGCGCCGACAATTCGATGTTGAGAAAGCGCTGCGCGGCGGCATTGAAGAGGGTGAAGGCGAAGCTGCCGGGGGCGGCACCGCTGAGTCCATCGGCCGGCAAGTTCAGGGCCGGTTCGCGCAGGTACAGATCAGGTGTGGCGGGTGTCTGGCCGCTGCGCTCGCCGATGGCGGCGTAGCCATTGCCCACGGCGGCCCCGCGGGTGGTGGCGGCCAGCCCGAGCTTGACGCCCAGGTTGCGCGAGAAACTGTCATCGGCTTCCACGATGCGGGCTTCGATCAGGACCTGGCGGGAGGCCACGTCGATGCGCTCGATCAGCTTGCGTACGTTGGCCAGCACGGCCAGGGTATCGGTGACCAGCAACTGGTTGGTATGGCCGTCGATCATGGCGCTGCCTCGTCGCGAGAGCAGGGCGTTGCGGCGATTGGCTTGGGTGCTGCCGTCTTCGCCGATGCCCAGCGCCTTGCGCAAGGTATCGGCGCGCTGGTAATTGAGCTGGAAGCTTTCGGCGTGCAGTGGTTCGAGGTCGGCGATGCTGGCCTTCTGCTCCAGCTCCAGGCGTTCGCGCGCGAGCATCTCGTCGCGTGGCGCAACCCAGAGGACCTCGCCGTGGCGTCGCATTTCCAGCCCCCTGGCCTGCAGGATCAGATCCAGCACCTGGTCCCAGGGCAGATCCTTGAGGCGCAGGCTCAACTGTCCCGTGACCGTGTCACTGGCCATGATGTTCACACTGCCCTGCTCGGCCAGCACTTGCAGGGCGGTGCGCACGTCAATGTTCTGGAAGTTCAACGAGAGCCGCTGCCCGCCATAGGTCTTGCCCTCCTGCAAGCCCGTCTCCGCGCTCCTGCCGCCAGCGCCCGGACTGACCGGCAGGACATCGATCATCAGCTGCCGCCGGGTCTGGTAAGCCTGGTAGCGCCACGCGCCCTGCATCTCCAGCACCAGGCGGGCGCCGTCCTGATGGCCAAGTACCCGGTATTGCTGGACCGGCGTACCCAACTGGCTGGTCTCCACCTGCCGCCGCAAGGCCAGCGGTACCTTGGCTCCGGCGATGTCGACGATCAGGCGTGAGCCCAGCTGGCGTACCTGCACGGTGTGTTCGTTGCCGCCCAGTTCCACTGTCATGCGCGCCTCGCCCAGTGGGCCACGGCGCAGCTCAATCGATTGCAGCGCGACCGGATCCGCCGCAGGACGCTGCGCCAGTTCCACCATCAGACGATCCCCATCGGCGCGCAGTTGATAGGTGACGGCCTGCTTGAGCGAAACCTGAAGGCGCAGCCGCTCATCATCGGCGGCGAGCTGGATGCGCCTGACCAGACCGCTGCCGGCCAGAGTGCGGGCAAGCGTGTCGACGGCGCTGGTCCGTGGCAGGTCCAGCACCAGTTGCGGTGGATTGATCAGATGGAAGGTCCCGATTTGTGCCGGGTCCATCGGTGCCTGCAGCCGCAGTTCCAGCATCGTGCCGTCGGCACCCGGATGCAGGTGCAGGGACAGCAGTCGGTTCTCTGCGCTGGCAAGCTGGCTCACCAGCAGGGCGAGCAGGAGCAGGATCATCTTCATGGGGATACTCCGGGTCGGATCAGGCGGCGCCGGACGCTGCGCATCGGCGCGCGGGTCGGGGCCAGGCGCGTCGCCGCCATCGTTGGCGCACTGGCCGTCGGCAGGCTGGCCATGGTCAGGGTTTGGCGGGCACCGTCTTCCCGGCCCATATCGATTTCCTCTTCACGCACCGCCAGCACCCGGCCCAGGCTGCCGGGCAGCTCGTCGCCGGTTTGCAACTGCCGGGTGCTCCCCTGCAGTTCGACGATGGCGATCCATTGCTGGTCGCGCCGCAGCGTGCCCAGCAGTCGCAGCTCGGGTGCCGGCGTCGGGACGGGTGGAGTGGCGGTGCCGGTCGCGGCCTGGTGCCCGCTGTGTTGCTCCTCGTCTTCATCGTCGCGGGCGTCAACATGGGAGATGGTCTGCCGGTGCGGGCTGGCGGGTGGGGCTTCTCTCAGCGCAAAGGGATCGGGCAAGTCCGCATGCTCGGCAGGCTGTGCGTCATCCGTCGCCGGTCCGGACAGTCCGGCAGCAGCCGGAAGGGGCAGGGGGGACGCGGGCCGCGCCTGCAGTTGCGCGATCCAGGCCCGCGTGGCCTGCACTTCATCGGGAGGATCGATGGTCAGCAACACGCCCCCCACGATCCCCGCCAGCGACAGCGGCAGCAAGACCAGCCAGGGCAGGCTCATGGTGCGGACTCCTTCGTGTCACCTCCGGAAACGAGAGCAGCCCCGGGGGTGCTCACGGTGGCATGTAGCTGCAGTATTGCCTGGTCGCCCTGTTCGCTCACGTTGATGTCGAGCCGCTCGAACAGCACCGGGAGGGGGAGGCTGCTGACCAGTTCGACGAAACGCAGCAGGCCGGCGTGGCTGCCGCGCAGCGCGATGGTGGCGGCCAGCTTGCCGCTGAGCGGTTTGAAGGATTCCAGTGTCAGTCCGCATTCACTGGCGCGACGGGCCAGCTTGGTGTGCAGCAGATCCGGCTGCAACTGGTCGGCCGACCATAACTGCGCCTGTTGTGCGGTCAGCTGCATGAGCAGCGCGCTTTCACGTGATCGCAGGGCAGGCTGCTGCGCCCGCTGCGTCAGTGCCGCCTGATACTGCGCACGCAAATCCTGCTGGCGCTGGCGCGCTGCCTGGCGGCTGTCTTCCAGATCGCTCACGGCCAGCAGCAGTCCACTGCCGGCGCATGACAGCGCCACCAGCAAGCACAGGGCCAGGCGCGCCAACCGGGGCCAGTGCGCCGGATGCGTGCGCCAGCGGACCTGGCTCACCGGACAGCTCCTTGCGCGGGCGACGGGGAGGGCTGCAAGGGGATGGCCAGGGTGAAGGCATAGGCACCGTCCTCAGCCTGCAGGTCATGCAGGGCGGTGCCGTCCAGTCCGGCGGCGTCGAGGGCGACGACAAAGTCGCGCACCGCCTGGGCGCTGGCGGCCTGCCCGCGCAACTCGCCGCGCTCCCCTTGCAACAGAAGCCGGTGCAGCCGGATTTGCCCGGGGGTGGACTGGGCCGCCTGCGCCGCGGTTCGCATCAGGTGGGGAGCCTGCTGACGACGTCGGGTCAACTGCTGGTGCGCGGTGACCTGCTTTTCCAGCGCCGCAATCTGGTTGCGCAACGCGGCGCTTTGCCGGGCCTGGGGAGTCAGGGTGTGCAACTGTCCGGTCAGCAGCGCATTGGCCTCTTGCAGCGACGCCGTATGCAGGCGAACGCGCCAGCCGGGAAGGGCTGCCAGCGCAGCGCCCAGCAGCAGGGCGCAGGCGAGCATCCGATAAAAGCCGCGCTCGCGCGCGCGCCGCCGCTGCGCCGGGGAGCGCGAAAAATCCATTCCGCATCTCATGCCAGTCCCTCCCATGCCAGGGCCAGGGCAAGCTGATAATCGGGCGGCATCTGCGCGGCGATCTGCGGAGCCAGCATCAACGCGGAAGGCGGGGCGGCTATCTGGGCATCGAGCCCGCCGTATTTGGCGAAGGCGCGGGCGATCGGCCCCAGGGCGGGATGGTCGCCGCTCAACAGCAGCCGGCGTGGCAAGGGCTTCAGCAGGGGCGCAGCGCAGGCCAGCAGCGCCAGGTGAGCGCCACGCGCGCTGACCTCGGGCAGGGCATGGCTGGGCCCATCACCATGCAGCAGCCAGCGCGCGCCGCGATCCAGTCGCAGTATGGCGGTCTGGTCGGTACGTCTGTCCTCACGCAGCCAGGCCGCCAGACACAGGTCTTCCGGCGCCAGCGTGGCCAGCGGGCGGGCGATGGCCGCGGCCAGCGACAGGCGGTCCTCGATGGCCAGGCGCGAAGCGGCCACCGCCAGTACCTGCCGGTCCAGCGGCGAGCCCGGCTGCGGGCCGAGCTCGCGGTAATCCAGTGCATGGTCCTCGGCACTGATGCCGTAGGCGGCCATCTCGGCGTGGACCTGCTGCTGCCGTTGCAGCGGATGGGCGTCGGCCGGCAGCACCAGGCGCTGGCCGGTGAGGCAGCGCGCCGGTACCGCCAGCGCGACGGCAGCGCCCTCGCAACCGGGTTCGTCCAGCAGGGAGCGACAGATCAGCGTCAGCGCCTCGAAATCGGTGATCTGCCCGTCCTGGCAGATCACCCCGCCGGTCAGCCGCTGGGTGAGCTTGAGCAGTTGCGCGCGCTGGCCGATGCGGCGCAGCAGCGCCAGTCGCACACGGTCGGGCGCGATGTCGAGGCCAGCGCACAGGCGTGGGTTGCTGCGACCAAAGAAGAGGGAGAAGCCTGCCATATGCCATTCTCATGCAAAGGGAAGCTTCGGATTCTCCGGCCTGTTCGGCAGGGTGGGAATAGCGAAAACTTGAGGAATGCCCGCCAATTTTCAGCAATTTGCCCCCAATGCCGCACTTCCCCGCATCCTGCCCGGAACCGGCCCGTTGTCCTTTGGTCTATTTGCAACACCTCGCCACGCGGCCCGTCAGGGCGAGCCGCTATAATGCGGGCTTGTTTCTTTCACCCGGCTCCGGCCCGCAGCTTCGGCCTGCTTTAACGCTTAATTCGAATGTCTTCCTCTTCCAACGGCGGCGATCAACGCAAACCGGCATCGGCGGATGCCCCCGCAGAAAAGGCGCCCCGCAAGCGCCTGCACTGGTCGCTGCGCATCATCCTGGGTTTGTTCGGTACCGTGCTGGGTCTGGTGGTGATGGTGATCCTGGGCGCGACCTTCGTCGTCGCCCTGACCTATCCCAAGCTGCCCGACCTCGATACGCTGACCGACTATCGTCCCAAGATCCCGCTGCGCATCTTCTCCGCCGATGGCGTGCTGATCGGCGAATTCGGCGAGGAGCGCCGCAACCTGGTCCACTTCAAGGACATCCCGGACATCATGAAGAAGGCCGTGCTGGCCATCGAGGATGACCGTTTCTACGAGCACGGTGGTGTCGACTACCAGGGCATTGTGCGCGCCACCTTCTCCAACCTCTCCGGCGGCGGTGGCGGTGCTTCCACCATTACCCAGCAGGTGGCACGCAACTTCTTCCTGACCAGCAACGAGCCGACCTTCCTGCAGAAGGCGGTGCGCAAGTTCTTCTACGAGATCCCGCTGGCCTGGAAGATCGAGAACAACCTCACCAAGGACCAGATCCTCGAGGTCTACATGAACCAGATCTATCTGGGCCAGCGCGCCTACGGCTTCGCCTCGGCCGCCCAGATCTATTTCGGCAAGCAGCTCAAGGATCTCACCATCGCCGAGGCGGCCATGCTGGCCGGCCTGCCCAAGGCGCCCTCGGCCTACAATCCGGTGGTCAATCCCAAGCGCGCACATGCGCGCCAGCAGTACATCCTCTTGCGCATGCGCCAGCTGGGTTACATCACCGATGCGCAATACCAGCAAGCCAAGGATGAGGAGTTGCACGTCAAGGGCGATAGCTCGGCCTTCGGCATGCACGCCGAATACGTGGCCGAAATGGCGCGCCAGCTGGTCTACGCGCAGTACAAGGACGAGACCTACACGCGCGGCCTGAACGTCTTCACCACCATCACCAAGGCCGACCAGGACGCCGCCTACATCGCCCTGCGCCGTGGCATCATCGACTACGAGCGCCGCCATGGCTATCGGGGTCCGGAAGGCTACATGGACCTGCCCGAGAAGGCCACCAAGGAGGTCGTGGAAGATGCGGTGGCCGTGGAACTTGCCGATCACCCCGACAGTGACGACATGGTCTCGGCCGTGGTGCTGGAAGCCAAGCCCAAGGAAATCACCGCCATGCTGGCCACCGGCGAGGAGATCAGCATCTCCGGCGCCGGTCTGGGCTTTGGCGCCAACCTGCTGTCGGACAAGGCACCGCCGCAGAAGAAGATTCGTCGTGGCGCCATCATCCGGGTGTTCCAGGATGGCAGCAACTGGATCATCACCCAGATGCCGGAAGTGGAATCGGCCTTCGTCTCGGTGAATTCGCATGATGGTGCGATCCGTTCGCTGGTGGGCGGCTTCGACTTCAACCGCAACAAGTTCAACCACGTCACGCAGGCCTGGCGCCAGCCGGGTTCGTCCTTCAAGCCCTTCATCTATTCCTCCTCGCTGGAAAAGGGCTTGTCGCCGGCCACCATCATCAATGATGCGCCGCTGACCTTCACCCAGACCGGCGGCCAGGTATGGCAACCGAAGAACTACGGTGGCAAGTTCGAAGGTCCGATCTCCATGCGCCGCGCCTTGCAGAAGTCGATCAACCTGGTCTCCATCCGCATCCTCGAGCGGGTGGGTGTGAAGTATGCGCAGGAATACATCACCCGCTTCGGCTTCGATGCCGACAAGAATCCGCCCTACCTGACCCTGGCGCTGGGGGCGGGCAACGTCACGCCCCTGCAGATGGTGGGCGCGTACTCGGTGTTTGCCAACGGCGGCTACAAGATCAATCCCTACCTGATCACCAAGGTCACCGACAACAACGGCGAGGTGCTCTCCCAGGCCAAGCCGGCCACTGCCGACGATGAATCCAACCGCGTCATCGATGCCCGCAATGCCTTCATCATGGACAGCATGTTGCGCGACGTGGTACGTCATGGCACGGCCGTCAAGGCACTGTCGTTGAAGCGCACCGATCTGGCCGGCAAGACCGGTACCACCAACGATTCCATGGATGCCTGGTTCGCCGGCTATCAACCCGGCCTGACCGCCATTGCCTGGATCGGCTACGACCAGCCCAAGAGCCTGGGCGACCGCGAAACCGGTGGCGGCCTGGCTCTGCCGGTATGGATCAGCTACATGTCCAAGGCCCTCAAGGACGTGCCCAATGTGGACCGCAAGGTGCCGGATGGCGTGATCGAATCGGGCGGCGAGTACTACTATGCGGAGTTCCCGCCCAGCGCCATGGTGCGTGATCTGGGCATGGGCGATCGCGGTGGCATGACGCCGGAAGAAGAAAAGGCCAAGACGCAGATGAAGAACGAGCTGTTCTGATTTCTGATTTCCGGTTTTTGATTTCCGATGTTCGGATAAAAAATATAAACGATTTATATCATTTAAAATTTTTCCGCTGATCGTCGCTCCAAATGAAAACCGCCTGTTGCAAGACAGGCGGTTTTTTCATGGGCATCAATATTGTGCCGGCCGGATCAATCCTTGCCGGACACCGCATGGCTGATGCTGCGCATGGCCAGCAGGGTCAGCACTTCGTCCTGCTCGGTGCCGTAGTCGCTGAGTTTGACGATCACCGTGCGCGTGGCCGGGTTGACGTAGATGTACTGGCCGAAGACGCCAATGGCCGAGAAGTCGCGATCATCGGCGTTGCCCGGCGGGATCCACCATCCATCGCGGTAGTCCAGGGCATTGCCGTTGTTGACCGGCTGGCGCGGTGCGGCAGCCCAGGCGGGGCTGACGATCTGTTGTTCACCGATGCGTCCGCCATCCAGGTACAGCAAGCCAAGACGGGCGAAGTCGCGCGCCGTGGTATTGAGACAGCAAAAGGCCTTCTCCACGCCATGGCGGGCGCTGTCGACGCTCCAGCTGGCATCCTGTTCCATGCCCAGCGGTTCCCACAGCGCCTGCCGGGCGAAATCGGACAGCCGCATGCCGGTAGCGCGCGCCAGTACGCGCGAGAGCACCAGCGTATCGATGCTGCGGTATTCGAAGCGTGAGCCGGGCGCAAAGCGCAGGCCGTCGCGGCGGGCGATGAATCGTTGCAGGTCGGTGCTGACGTACATGCGCACCACCGGCGAAGCGAGCGAGCCACCGTAGTTCTCTTCGACATCGATGCCCGAGCGCATGTCCAGCAACTGAGCGATGGTGATGTTGGCGTAGGCCGGCGCAATCTCGTCGGGCTTGAGATAGCGACCGATCGGTTCGTTCAGGGACTTGATCCTGCCCTGCTTCAGGGCCACGCCGGTCAGCGCCGAGACGAAGGACTTGGCCACCGAGAACGAGGCAAAGCGCGATTTGGCATCATAGCCATCGAGGTAGTGCTCGTAAATCACAATGCCATCCTGGATCACCACGAAGGCCTGGGTGGCCGTGCCCTTGATGAAGTCGATCAACGGCAGTCGCTTGCCGTCCTTCCAGGGCAGCTCCAGATCGAGCGTGCGCAGCGCCGTGGGTAGCGCTTGCGGATGGC
The DNA here is from genome assembly GCF_022627875.1 of Herbaspirillum sp. C7C8. Lineage (NCBI taxonomy): Bacteria > Pseudomonadati > Pseudomonadota > Betaproteobacteria > Burkholderiales > Oxalobacteraceae > Herbaspirillum > Herbaspirillum sp. C7C8. The sequence continues at coordinate 96,932 of NZ_JABXGG010000003.1, read as the reverse complement.
TGGAGCGCGCAATCGGATTGGCCTCGAACACCTTGTAGCTCTGGCTGTGCGGGGTCAGGTCGAACTGCAGATCGATCAGGGTTGGCAGGCCGGGCAGGTCGGCAATGCGCCGGCCGATCTCGGCGCCGGCCAGCAATAGCAGCAGCGCGGCGGCGCCGCGGGCGAGCAGGGTGGTGGTGCGGGTGCGGGGCATGGGGCTCGTTCCTGGGGTGGTGAGCCTATTGTGCCCGATCAGCCCGGGCTTTGGCTGGCCGCGTACTGTTGATAGCCGCGCGCCCGCAGTTCGCACGCCGGGCACTTGCCGCAGCCATGGCCCCAGTCATGCAGCTGGCCGCGTTCGCCCAGGTAGCAGGTGTGGGTATCGGCCCGGATCAGGTCCACCAGCGGCACACCGCCCAGCGATTCGGCCAGGGCCCAGGTCTGGGCCTTGTCGATCCACATCAGCGGTGTTTCCACCTTCAATTGCGTGGCCATGCCCAGATTCAGCGCCACTTGCAGGGCTTTCATGGTGTCGTCGCGGCAATCGGGATAGCCGGAGAAATCGGTCTCGCACATGCCGCCGACCAGTACGTTCAGGCCCCGGCGATAGGCCAGCGTGGCGGCCACGGTCATGAACAGCAGGTTGCGTCCGGGTACGAAGGTATTGGGCAGGCCATTGTCCTGCATGGCGATTTCGACATCGCGCGTCAATGCCGTGTCAGAGATCTTGCCGATGAGCGACAGGTCGATCATGTGATCCTCCCCCAGGCGCGTCTGCCATTGAGGCGAGAGACCCTTCATCTTCTCCAGCAGGGCCGGGCGTACTTCCAGTTCAATGGCATGGCGCTGGCCGTAGTCGAAGCCAATGGTTTCCACCCGCTGATAGCGCGACAGCGCCCAGGCCAGGCAGGTGGTGGAATCCTGGCCGCCGGAGAAGAGCACCAAGGCGCTCTGGGTGTTCAGGGTCGGGGCGATGGCGGGGGCAGCGGACATGGGCGGGCTCAACACGTAAGGGGGAATTGACTGACAAGAATCAACGCGGGGCCTGGCGGCATCGCTGCCGGCCCAGGCCCCGCGCGTTCAACAGCGGCTAGCTTAGTTGGTTTTCCTGACCGAATCCAGCACCTGCTCGATATAGTCCCCATTGGGATCGGTGAACTTCAGGCGTACCGGATACCACTCCATCTTGGGCGCCAGCCAGATGTCGAGCTTCTGGGCCTGGTCATTCGGCGGAGGATTGCGGAACAGGTGCAGGGCTTCGGTCTCGCCCTGGGCAGTCTTGATCTTCTCGCGGCCGATCACCTTGAAGGTCCATTGCTCGGCATCGCGCGGACCAGCCACGAAGAAATTCCATTCCGAGCCCGGCTTCATCCGGGCGGCATTGGCCCGCGCGATGGCCACGAACTGCCAGGTGATACCAGTGCGGTCCTGCTCGCCGCCTTGCAGCGGGAAGCTTTCCGCAGACTCTGTGAAAGTGATCTTGTTCTGCTCACGGTTGAAGGTGGTGGTGGTCGGTTCGCGGCGCAGACGCTTCTCCACGAAGCGCGCCGGCGCCAGGCCGTAGGCGTCGATACTGCCCTCACTGCTGGTTTCCAGGATCTTGCCCAGCAGCATGGCGCGGGTTTCGGTGTTGACGCTGTAGGCAGTCTTGCTCTGCGTCCACTTCACCAGCCCCTCGCCCTTGAGGTCGAGCCCGCTCTGCTTGGCGCTGATGGTGTAATGCAGCTCGGCCGAGGGCGGCAGGTTGTAGGGACGTTTTTCCACCGGATGCGGACCGTCGGCGGCCAGGACGGGGCCGCTGGCCAGCAGCGCGGCCAGCGGCAGTGCAACGAGGGTGGTTTGGAGGCGATGTGAAAGTTTTTTCATGGCGAGCTCTTCGTGTTGGTCTCTGTGGGGCTTGGCGATGAGGCAAGGCCGAGCCATATGAAGGAATACGACCAGAATGCCGGGGCACGGTTCTGCCGTCCGGGCGCGTAATTGTGCGCAATTGTTTCCGATTTTGACAGGGCATGCAGGATCTGGTCTCACTGACCCGCGGGTTTGAGGCCAGACAAGTCCAGCTGGGTATAGTCACCGTTGGGCCGCAGGTCGGTATAGCGCACCCGCACCGGATACCATTCGTGCTGCGGCGCCAGCCAGATATCGACGCGGTCATCATAGGAACCGGGCTTGGGCATGCGCACCAGGTGCCAGGTCTGTAGCGCGCCCACAGGCAGGGTGAGGCGTTCCTGGCCCAATACCTGCACGCGCCAGATTTCGCCGTCGCGCACGCCGGCCACGAACAGGTCGATCACCGCACCAGCCTGCATCTGCCCGGCATCACCCCGGCCGATGGCGGCCAGCTGCCAGATCAGGCTGGCACGGTCCTGCTCGCCGCCACGGCGCGGATAACTCGTGGTGGACGCGGAAAAGCTGACCACGTTGCGTTCGCGGTTGAAATGGGTGTTGGTGGCCGATTTGAAGCCCTTCTGTTCGGTGTAGAGCTCCGGCGAGACGCCCCAGGCATCGAGTGCGCCTACGCTGGTGAAATTGAGCAGTGTGAAGAACAGCGCCTTGGCCTTGCCTTCCACCTTGTAGTGGTCGCCCTCGTTGTGCCAGGCGATGCTGCCGCGACCGTAAGCCGGCTGCTGGTCCTTGGTGCCGGTGACGTCGTACTCCAGCAGTACGCTAGGCGGGGCGCTGGTCTGGTAGACCTTGCCGGGGGCGGCATCAGGGGCTTCGCCGCTGCCGTTGTTGCCGTTGTTGCCGTGGTCGGCGCTTGCGCTTCCCTCTCCCTCCCCTCGACCTGCCTGGCCTGCTCCACTGGCGGAAGTGGGGAGGGAGGCCGCTGGCGGGTCTTGTGGTGCGGGCATGGGGATGCGTTCGACGGTCTCGCGGATGGGTTCGTCGGGCGGGTCGATGGAGGGTTCCGGTACGCGGCGGGGAGCCGGGCGCCTGACAGCGTTCGCGGGTCTGGCCGAGCTCGGCCGTGTTGGCTTGGCCGCCGGCAGTGCCACCGGCTGCGCGGGCGGTGGGACCGGGCGCAGTTCCACCGTCATGGTCGGTGCCTGCGTCTGGCCCGGTACGATGATGTGACGCCGCCCCCAGTCCACCAGCGCGACATGCAGTGCCAGGCTCGATGCGATCAGGATCAGCAGGCGCGGCCAGCGCCGGGCGGGACGGGAAACTTCGCTCATGACCGCCAGTGTATCGGATCAGTTGCAGGGCGTCGTGGGGGCAACTGGCCGGAGAGGGGCATTTCAAACCACGTACAATGCGTTTTTTTTGCTGTCCTTTGCTCACCGATGAACCTGTCCCTGTCCTCCCGCTTGCTTCTGCGTGTGTTCCCGGTCGCCGCCCTGATGGCGCTGGTCACCGCCTCCACCTTCGCTGCACCCTTGCCACCGGTGCGCATCGGCATGATTGACGGGCTCTCCGGTCCCTTCGCCAATGCCGGCGAGGCGGTGGTGCGCAACATCAACTACGCCATCGAGCGCGTCAATGCGCGCGGCGGCGTGAGCCTGCCCGATGGCAAGCATTTGCTGCAACTCTCCACCTTCGACAACAAACTGGGCGTGGAAGACTCGCTGATACAGTTCCGCCAGCTTACCGACGAACGTATCCCCTTTCTGATCGAGGGCAACAGCTCGGCGGTGGCGGCCGCGCTCATCGATGCGGTCAACAAGCACAACCAGCGCGAGCCGGATCATCGTGTCCTGTTCCTCAATTACTCCGCCGTCGATCCGGCGCTGACCAATGAGAAATGCAGCTTCTGGCATTTCCGCTTCGATGCCAGCGCCGACATGCGCATGCAGGCCCTGACTGAAGCCATCAAGGCCGATCCCTCCACCAAGAAGGTCTACCTGATCGGCCAGGACTACAGCTTCGGCCGCCAGGTCGCCAAGGCCGCGCGCGAGCAGCTCGCGGCCAAGCGACCCGACATCGCCATCGTCGGGGACGAGCTGCATCCCATCGGCAAGATCAAGGATTTCTCGCCCTACATCGCCAAGATGCGCAGCGCCGGAGCCGATGCCGTCATCACCGGCAACTGGGGCAACGATCTGACGCTCTTGGTGAAGGCCGCACGCGATGCCGGCTTCAAGGCCAAGTTCTACACCTTCTATGCCAACAGCCTGGGCGCACCTGCGGCCATTGGTGATGCGGGTGTGGGCGTGGTGCGCGCGGTAGCCGAGTGGCATCCCAACGCGGGGGGCAATCCCGGTTCACCCAGCGATGCCTACTACCAGCAATTCCGCAAGCGCTACCCGCAGCCCAAGGACGATTACCTCTACCTGCGCATGCAGGTGATGATCGACATGCTGGTCAAGGCCATCGAAAAGGCCAGGAGCACCGACCCCAAGGCGGTTGCATATGCCCTGGAAGGCGCGCATTATCAGAACGCCTTCCACGAGGCGACCATGCGGGCCGAGGATCACCAACTGATCCAGCCGCTTTACCTGATGCAGATGCAGCGCGCCGACAGCGGCGGCATCCGCTTCGACAACGAGGGCAGCGGCTTCGGATTCCGTACCGAGCGCTACATCCCGGCCGAGCAGACCGCTCTGCCGAGCAGTTGCCGGATGCAGCGTCCGCCACGCTGAGAGCGACACCACAACAACAGGAGCGATCAATGCTGAATCAGGACCAGATGCCGGGCGCAGGCTCGGTAGCCGATACCATCGATTTCATGAAGAAGATGTGGAGCAGCATGGGCGCCCCCGCCATGGCCACGCCCTCGCTGTCGGTGGAGGACATCAACAAGAAGATCGGCGACCTCAAGACCGTGGCCTCCTGGCTGGAGCTGAACCTGAACATGTTGAAGGCCACCATCCAGACCCTGGAGGTGCAGAGCGCGACCCTCTCCACCCTCCAGGCCATGAGCGAGATCATGGCCTCGCGTGGTACGCCGCAGGCCGAGGCCGCTGCCGATGACGCGGCCAGCCCGGCACCGGGCTTCCCCTTCGGCTTCCCGATGTGGCCGGGCGCCGCTGCCGAACCGGAGCAAGCAACGGAAGAAGCATCCGCCCCCGATGTTGCTGAAGAGCAAACGACTGCAGCACACGCCGAGCCCCCGCCGGCTGCTGCAGGCGAGGCCGATACCCCGCCGCCGGATTTCCAGTCTGCCATCGCCAATCCCAATGCCTGGTGGAATGTGTTGCAGGAGCAATTCAAGCACGCCGTCGGCAATGCCCTGGCCGGCGGACTGCCCGAGCAGGCGCCGCTGTTGAAGCCCGCCAAGCCGCCCAAGCCCGCGAAGACGCCCAAACGTCGCGAAAATAAGACAGTTGCCCCAAAGCCCAAGACCGGCCTGAAAGCCAAGCCTGTGGGTGCTTCCAAGCCGGCCAAGGGGGCCAAGGCGGCAGCCAGGAAGCCACCGGCCCGGAAAGCGCCCCAGGGTGCGGAAAATACGAGCGCGCCGGTTGGCACCGCTGTTGTACAATCCCGGCAAAACAAGAAGCCAGCCTCCCGCAAGCCAAATTCCCCCTGATCCTCGCCATGGCAGAGCCTGGCCCTGGGCGCCGCCGCGCCGGGCCTCTGTCATATTGCTGAAACCTGACCGTTTTAGTATGGATCGGGAAAATCTTGTTAAAATCAAACACTTAACGCATATAGGCACATACTGAGATGCTGTACCCAGAATTGTTCAAATCGCTAGAGCAGGTCCGTTGGAATATGGATAAGGATATTCCCTGGGACAAGTTCGACGCTTCCTTGCTCACCGACGAACAGGCGCAGACCATCCGCATGAACGCCATCACGGAATGGTCGGCCCTGCCGGCCACCGAGATGTTCCTGCGCGACAATCGCGGGGACAGCGATTTCTCGGCATTCATGTCGGTATGGTTCTTCGAGGAACAGAAGCACTCGCTGGTGCTGATGGAATACCTGCGCCGCTTCCGCCCGGACCTGTGCCCGACCGAAGAAGAGCTGCACAATGTGCGCTTCGAATTCGATCCGGCCCCGCCGCTGGAAACCCTGATGCTGCACTTCTGCGGCGAGATCCGCCTGAACCACTGGTATCGCTGCGCCGCCGACTGGCACACCGAGCCGGTCATCAAGCAGATCTACAAGATCATCAGCCAGGATGAAGCCCGCCACGGCGGCGCCTACCTGCGCTACATGAAGAAGGCCCTCAACGAAGTGGGCGACAAGGCCCGTGCGGCGTTTGCCAAGATCGGCGTGTTGATGGCCTCGGCGCGTCGTACCGAAAAGCCGCTGCACCCGACCAACCTGCACGTGAACCAGGCCCTCTTCCCCAACGACACCGTCCAGAGCCGCCTGCCGGACCCCGAATGGCTGGAACGCTGGCTGGACAACCAGATCAAGTTCGACGGCGAGTGGGAAAAGAAGGTCGTGGACCGCATCCTGCACAACATGTCGCTGCTGTTCGAACGTACCTTCAGCAACGTCCAGGAGCTCAACCGCTACCGCAAGGAAGTGACCCAGCGCATCATGCCGGCCGGCGCGGCCGCAGCCTGATCGGGAAAATTCCTTCACAGGCAGTACAATCGCAAAGCCGCAACCCTTTGGTTGCGGCTTTTTTCATCCTGCAACGATGCTCCTCAAGATGGCCGACTTCGAATCCAAACTCTGCACCCGCGATGAACTCCAGCAGCGCGTGGCCCAATTGCCCAAGCCGGTGGTGATGACCAATGGCGTGTTCGACATCCTGCATCGCGGCCACGTGACCTACCTGGCGCAAGCCCGTGCCCAGGGCGCCTCGCTGGTGGTGGCCGTCAATACTGACGCTTCCGTCAAGCGCCTGGGCAAGGGCGATGACCGTCCCATCAATACCTGTGAGGACCGCATGGCGGTGCTGGCGGCGCTGGAGTCGGTGTCGCTGGTCGTCCCCTTCGATGAAGACACGGCGCTGGAAGCCGTGCAGCAGGCGCATCCCCAGATCTACGTCAAGGGCGGCGACTACGACATGCACGCCATCCCCGAGGGCCAGGCGGTAGCGGCCTATGGCGGCCAGGTGCTGGCCATTGCCTTCGAGCATGACCGCTCCACCAGCAAGCTGCTGGCCAAGGTGCGCAAGCTGGCCGGCTGAGCGCGGCACGCTGCAAACGACAAGGCCGGCAGGCGCATGGCGCGCTGCCGGCCTTGCCGTTTCAGGAACCGGCCTTGTCCGCCGGCCTGTTTGCTGCTCAGTGGTGCATGTGGTCCTTCATGTCCTTCATGTCCTTCATGTCTTTCATGCCGCCCGCGGCAGCCTTGCCATCTTCGACATTGAAGGTCACCTCGACCTTGCCGGCTTTTTCGAAGGTCAGCGTGACCGGTACCTTCTGGCCCGCCTGCAGCGGCTTGGACAGGCCCATCAACATGATGTGGTAGCCATTGCCCGGCTGCATGGCGATCTTCTGGCCGGGTTTGACTTCCAGCCCGCCATCGAGCTCGCGCATCTTCATGACGTTGCCTTCCATGGCCATGGTGTGGATTTCACCCGACTTGGCCACCGGGGAGGACACGCTCACCAGGCGATCCGGCGTGCTGCCCTTGTTCTCGATGCTCAGGTAGGCGCCAGCAGCCGGCTGGCCGGGCACCGTCGCGCGGGCGTAAGGATGGCCGATTTCCAGCTGGCCCAGCTTGTATTCATGGGCCTGGGACAGCGGGGCGGCAGCCAGCAGGGTGGAAGTGATGGCCAGGGCGGCCAGGTTTTGGAAGAAATGCTTCATATCGATAAGTCCTGATTGTCTCGTTCATGTCTAGAATGCGGGCGCGCGGCCCGCCAGGGGTGGCGCAAAGGCGCCAGGGACGGCGGCTTCAGACCGGCGGTGCGCGCGCCTGGGCTGAGCCTGGTGCCAGGCTGGCCGAACGCACGCGCGCAGCGGTGCGGGCCAGTGGATAGCTGACGCCGGGCATGACCGTCGTATCCAATGAGCAGTCCGGTGCCGGCCAGGCCGCCTGGCTGCCGCAACACAGCGGACAGTGGCCGGCCGCCAGATGGGTCGGTGCATTGCCGGAAGCACCACCGCCCACGCTGCAGATGGCCATGGCAGGGACGTCCCGCAGCGTGCGGGCGAGCGCCTGTTGCCACCATGGCGCGGCCACCATCGCCAGAACCAGCGCCAGACTGACCCAGCCCTGCCGACGCAGCCAGGGGCGGCGCGGCGCAAGTCGCTTGGGGGAGGGACGCAGGCGGGAAGACATGGGGCCTGATTATAGCAACGGGGCGGCCTTGTGCCGTGCAGTGCAACGCATACCGATCATGCCGACCGCACAATGCGAGTCATCCGAGCGGCCTGCCATCGGGGCTGGCAGCGCGTCCTCATGCAAATTGATTGTTCACAGGCGCTAGGCTAGACTTGTCGTCTTTTCGGGTTTTTGGCTAATCATTCATATTTTTCCAAGGGAGACTGCATGTCCTACAACCACAAGCTGACACTGCGCGCGATGGTCGCAGCCCTGTCCCTGGCTGCCGTGTGCGCAGCCCCGGCCATGGCTGCCGACAAGTTTGTCGCGGTGACCGCCATCGTCGAGCATCCGGCCCTGGACGCCGTGCGTGACGGCGTGAAGGACGAGCTGAAGGAAGAAGGCTTCGACGCCGGCAAGAACCTGAAATGGGAATACCAGAGCGCCCAGGGCAATACCGGCACCGCCGCCCAGATCGCCCGCAAGTTCATCGGCGACAAGCCTGACGTCATCGTTGCCATCGCCACGCCCTCGGCCCAGGCCGTGGTGGCCGCCACCAAGAGCATCCCGGTGGTCTATTCCGGCGTGACCGATCCGGTCGCGGCCCAGCTGGTGAAGGACTGGAAGGCTTCGGGCACCAATGTCACCGGCGTGTCCGACCTGCTGGAACTGGACAAGCAGGTGGACCTGATCAAGCGCGTGGTGCCCAAGGCCAAGCGCGTGGGCATGGTCTACAACCCGGGTGAAGCCAACTCCGCCGTGGTGGTCAAGGCCCTGAAGGAACTGCTGGCCAAGTCCAACATGACCCTGGTGGAAGCCGCCGCCCCCCGTTCGGTGGACGTCGGTTCGGCTGCCAAGAGCCTGATCGGCAAGGTCGACGTGATCTACACCAATACCGACAACAACGTGGTCTCGGCCTATGAAGCGCTGGTCAAGGTCGGCAACGACGCCAAGATCCCGCTGGTGGCGTCCGACACCGACAGCGTCAAGCGTGGCGCCATCGCCGCCCTGGGCGTGAACTACTACGATCTGGGCCGCCAGACCGGCAAGGTGGTCGGCCGCATCCTCAAGGGCGACAAGCCCGGCGACATCCCCTCGGCCACCAGCAGCAAGCTGGAACTGTTCGTCAACACCGCCGCCGCGCAGAAGCAGGGCGTGACTCTGTCGCCCGAACTGGTGAGTTCGGCCAAGACCGTCATCAAGCAATAAGCAGGACCCGGCCTGAAGATCCCGCTGCCATGCGGGATCTGCTGTATCGGGCTGGGGCAGGATCAGTACGACACAGCACACCGATTTACCCCATAAGCGCATAACGGGCCCGCACGAGAGGAACGTCGAGGCCTGATTACCATGAAAGAGGAGAGGACCATGTTTGCAGTTTCCAAGTCACTGCGCGCCATCGCCGGCGCCCTGGCGCTGAGCGCCATCTGCGCTTCGGCGCTGGCGGCCGAGAAGGTGGTGGCCGTCACGTCCTTCGTCGAACACCCGGCGCTGGACGCCGTGCGTGACGGCACCAAGGACGAACTGATCGCCGAAGGCTTCGAGCCCGGCAAGAACCTGAAGTGGGAGTTCCAGAGCGCCCAGGCCAATGCCGGCACCGCCGGCCAGATCGCCAGGAAGTTCGTGGGCGACAATCCGGACGTGATCGTGGCCATCGGCACCCCCTCGGCACAGCCGATGGTGGCCGCCACCAAGACCATCCCCATCGTCTACTCGGCCATCGCCGACCCCATGGCCGCCCAGCTGGTCAAGGACTGGAAGCCCTCCGGCACCAACGTGACCGGCCTGTCGCACATGCTGGACCCGGTCAAGCAGGTCGAGATCATCAAGCGCGTGGTACCCGCGGCCAAGCGCGTGGGCGTGGTCTACAATCCGGGCGAAGCCAATTCCGTGTCGGCCTTGAACAACCTCAAGGGCGAGCTGCAGAAGGCCGGTCTGACCCTGGTGGAAGCCGCCGCCCCGCGTTCGGTGGACGTCGCCCCGGCCGCCAAGAGCCTCATCGGCAAGATCGACGTGATGTACACCACCACCGACAACAACGTGGTCTCGGTCTTCGAATCGCTGGCCAAGGTCTGCAACGATGCCAAGATCCCGCTGATCGCGTCGGACACCGGCAGCGTCAAGCGCGGTGCGATCGCAGCCCTGGGCGTGAACTTCTACGACATGGGCCGCCAGACCGGCAAGGTCGTGGCCCGTATCCTCAAGGGGGAGAAGGCCGGTGATATTGCCTCGTCGCCGGTCAAGAACCTGGAGCTGTACGTCAACACCTCCGCTGCCCAGAAGCAGGGCGTGACCCTGTCGCCGGAGTTCCTGAAGTCGGCCACCAAGGTGCTCAACTAAGCATGACCGCAGCCTGATCCGCCGGCCATGCACCGCCGGCGCCGCACCACCCGTGCTGCGCCGGCGCCATGCAGAAGACATTCGGCAGGGCGTACCGCGCCGTGCCGAATGTGTTTTTTTAAGAAAGTCCTTTTATGTCGCTGTATACCCTCCTGGGCGCGCTGGAGATCGGTCTGATCTTCAGTCTGGTGGCCCTCGGCGTGCTGATTTCCTTCCGCATCCTGGTGTTCCCTGACCTTACCGTCGATGGCAGCTTCCCGCTGGGCGGCGCGGTTGCCGCCACCATGATCGCAGCGGGCTACAATCCCTTCCTCGCCACCTTCGTGGCCCTGCTGGCCGGGGCGCTGGCTGGTTTCATCACCGCCTGGCTCAATGTGCGCCTGAAGATCATGGACCTGCTGGCCAGTATCCTGATGATGATCGCGCTGTACTCGATCAACCTGCGCGTCATGGGCAAGCCCAACGTGCCGCTCATTTCCGAACCGACCATCTTCACCATCCTGCAACCGGACTGGATCCCCGACTACGTGGGACGTCCGCTGATCCTGCTGGTGGTGGTGACTGCCGCCAAGCTGCTGCTGGACTGGTTCTTCTCTTCCGAGATCGGCCTGGCCATGCGCGCCACCGGCGCCAATGCCCGCATGGCACGCGCCCAGGGCATCGCGACCGGCCGCGCCACGCTGGCCGGCATGGCCCTGGCCAACTCGCTGGTGGCGCTGGCCGGGGCGCTCTTTGCGCAGACTCAGGGCGGATCCGATATCTCCATGGGCATCGGCACCATCGTCATCGGCCTGGCCGCCGTCATCATCGGCGAGAACATCCTGCCGGCGCGTCGCCTGGTGTGGACCACGCTGGCAGTGATCCTGGGGGCGATCCTGTATCGCTTCTTCATTGCGCTGGCACTCAACAGCGATTTCATCGGCCTGCAGGCGCAGGACCTGAACCTGGTCACCGCCGTGCTGGTGATGCTGGCGCTGGTGCTGCCCATGGGCAAGCGCAAATTGAAACTGCTGAGAAAGAGAGCCTGAGATGTTGAAAGCCACCGATCTCAAGATCACCTTCAATCCCGGCACCCCCATCGAGAACCCGGCCCTGCGCGGCCTCTCGCTGGAAATCCCGACTGGCCAGTTCGTGGCCGTGATCGGTTCCAACGGCGCCGGCAAGTCCACCTTCCTCAATGCCATCTCCGGTGACCTGCTGGTCGATACCGGCAAGATCGAAATCGACGGCACCGACGTCTCCCGCAAGCAGGCGTGGGATCGCGCCGGCCTGGTGGCGCGCGTGTTCCAGGACCCGATGGCCGGTACCTGCGAGGCCCTGACCATCGAGGAGAACATGGCCCTGGCGATGGCGCGTGGGCGTCGTCGCGGCTTCAACTTCGCCATTCGCGGCAAGATGCGCGAGTTGTTCCGCGAGAAGCTGGCGATCCTGAACCTGGGGCTGGAAAACCGCCTCACCGACCGCATCGGCCTGCTCTCGGGGGGGCAGCGTCAGGCGGTGAGCCTGTTGATGGCCTCGCTGCAACCGTCGCGCATCCTGCTGCTGGATGAGCATACGGCGGCACTGGACCCCAAGACGGCGGCCTTCGTGCTGGAACTGACAGCCAAGATCGTGTCCGAAAGCAAGCTGACCACCATGATGGTGACCCACAGCATGCGCCAGGCGCTGGACTACGGTGACCGCACCGTGATGCTGCACCAGGGGCGCGTGGTGCTGGATGTGTCCGGGCCGGAACGCGCCGGTCTGGATGTGCCGGATCTGCTGAAGATGTTCGAGCAGACGCGTGGCGAGAAACTCGCGGACGACGCACTGCTGCTGGGCTGACCGCCTGCCAACGAAAACGGCTCCCTCGGGAGCCGTTTTTTTCATGCCGGTGACCGGTCTTCAGCTGCCGCCGTCATAGCCATTCTGCCGCCACGCTTCATACACCACCACCGCCACCGTATTGGAGAGATTGATGCTGCGATTGCCCGGCCGCATCGGCAGGCGGATGCGCTGTGCGGTGGGGAAGGATTCGCGGCGCTCCGGCGCCAGGCCGCGGGTTTCGGAGCCGAACACGAAGCTGTCGCCCGGACGGAAAGCCAGGCCCGCAAAGGGCGTGGAGCCATGCGTGGTCATGGCGAACATGCGTGCCTCGTCAAATTGCGGATCCGCGCGGCGATGGGCCAGGAAGCTGTCCCAATCCTTGTGCACCTGCATGTTGGCGTACTCGTGATAATCCAGCCCGGCACGCCGCATCTTGGCGTCATCGAGCGGGAAGCCGAGTGGCTCCACCAGATGCAGTTGCGCACCGGTATTGGCGCACAGGCGGATGATGTTGCCGGTATTGGGAGGGATCTCCGGCTCGACCAGGACGACGTGGAACAAAAAACTTCTCCTGCTGAAAAATGGATGGCCGGCTTCAGACCGGCAGGGTGCGCGCAAAGACCAGGTTGGTCACGCGCCGGGCGCCGTGCCGCTTGAGCACGATCGCCACTTCATTCAAGGTGGCCCCGGTGGTCATGACATCGTCGACGATGCCCACATGCAGTCCGCGCACCTGGTCCATGGCGGCGAAGGGCAGGGCGAAGGCCGAGCGCACGTTGCGCACCCGGGCGCCCACCGGCAGGGCTGATTGCGCTTCGGTTTCCTTCTTGCGCTCCAGCAGGCGTGGATGTACCGGGATGTCCATGAGCTTGCCCAGCGGACGGGCGATCTCCAGTGCCTGGTTGAAGCCGCGCTCCTGCAGCCGCGCCAGGCCCAGCGGCACCGGGGCCAGCAGGGTCGGCATGGGCAGTTGCACATCACTGCCGGGTACCGGATTGCGACGGGTGGCATCGAAGATCAGGCGCGCCAGCAGCGGGGCCAGTCGCAGGTCGCCGCCGAACTTCAGGGCCAGCGCCAGCTGGTCGGAAGGAGCGAAATAATCGGTGGCCACGATGGTGGCATCGAAAGCCGGGCGATCCTTGAGACAGGCGCCGCAACGCAACTCCTTGCCGGTCACCGGCATGGGCAGCGCGCACTGGATGCAGCGGCGGTGCTGGCGGGTGTAGAAGCGCTTGTGGCAGGGCGCGCACAGGGTCTCGCGCCCGGCGGCACCACACAGCGCGCAGGAGGACGGCAACAACTGCGGCACCTGTGCCAGCAAACGCTGCAGCCAGCCGGGACCGGCGGGCTTGCCCGGCCGTGCCGGCTTGCCGGCCACGGCGCGATAGGCGGTGCCAGGCTTGGCCTGGGGCGATGCAGCAGCGGGTTTGGAGGATTTGAGATCCATGTGAGTGGCGCCCGGGGAAAATGGATTTCGACTAAACTACGCGCATTATCGCATCAGCCCCGTGGATCGGCGGCCCTCTGCTGGCCGCCCGAGCTTGCCACGCTGCTGTGCAGTCCATCTTCCTGTGTTCCATTGCCCATGTCCCTGCCGCCGCCTTCTGCCAGCGCCAAGCTGAGCGCTCCCATCGATCTGCCCCTGGTACGCCGCCGTTTCGGCGAACCCCGGCGCGTGGCCGAATCCGATTTCCTGCGCCGCGAAGTCTCGGCCCGCATGCAGGAGCGCCTGGCCCTGGTGAAAATCGCCCCGCGCGAAGTGCTGGACGCCGGATGCGGCGAAGGGGCCGACCTGCCGGTGTTGCAGAAGCGCTACCCCGAGGCGCAGGTGATTGGCCTGGACGGCGCCTATGGCATGCTGGCCAAGGCCGCCGACCACCAGCGCGGTGCGCAGACGGCCATGAACCGCCTGTTCGGCTCCATCAACAAGTGGCTAGGCTCCGGTCCGAATGCCGGCGGGCCGGAACTGGTCTGCGCCGACTTCGCCCGCCTGCCGCTGGCGGCCAATGCGCTGGACCTGGTCTGGTCCAACCTGGCCCTGCACTGGCATCCCCAGCCCGACCGCGTGTTTGCCGAATGGCGTCGCGTGTTGCGGGTGGAGGGCCTGCTGATGTTTTCCTGCTTCGGTCCCGATACCCTGCGCGAAGTGCGCAGCGCTTTCGAACAAATCGATCTTGCACCGCACACCTTGCCCTTCGTCGACATGCACGACTTCGGCGACATGCTGGTCAATGCCGGTTTTTCCACACCGGTGATGGACATGGAAACCATCACCGTGACCTACCAGACCCCCCAGCGCCTGCTGGAAGACGTGCGCGCCTGGGGCGGCAATCCACTCGAATCACGGCGCCGCAGCATGATGAGCCGCAGCCAGTACCAGCGCCTGCTAGCGGCCTTCGAGGCCATGCGCAAGCCCGATGGCAAGATCCCGCTGAGCTTCGAGATCGTCTACGGCCACGCCTTCCGCCCCGTGCCCAAGACCACCGCGGCCGGCGAGAGCATCATTCGCTTCGAACGCCCGTCGCGATAGTCGTTTCTTCATATAAGGCTTAGTCGTCCAGCCCTATCCGGCCTGCCGGATAGTTGCTGTATCGTTACGCCCTGCCGCTCCCGGAAGAATCCTTCATTTCGCCGAAAAGCCACGTCCCTGGCCGTTGTCCGGCCGGTGTCAGGGCGTCCCGGAGAGGCCGGGAGCACCACCGTTGTCAATGCGGCGGTGCGTGCTTGATCCATGGCGACGTTAGCCCTTATACTCAAATGGGTAAAAAAATTCACACAAAGAAATTCCAGTACGAACGAATAGCAAGAATAAATAAAGACCGCAGAACGGATAGCCACGGATAGCGTTCATCGCAAGACGACCCGGCAAGACCGGACCAGTCCGCATCCAGTGCGTGTTCCCTGCGGTGAGAAATAGAACTAGAAGCAGAGACAGAGACACGCTCGACCGACAATCATGCTGGCGAGGTGCCATGGAGACGCGGGAATGGATATTGAAGCGCAATTGTTCGATTGCGCCACGCCAACTGGCGTGGGTCTTCGCAATCCTTTGTACGGTTTCACTGACGGTCGCGCTGGGCTTCACGCTGCGCGGTGCATGGATCATCCTGATTTTTTCATTCATTGAACTGGTGGCGGTGGGCGCGGCCTTGCTGGTCTACGCCCGCCACGCCACAGATCGCGAAGTAGTGGTGCTGGCCGATCATGGCCTGGAGGTTGACGTGATCCAGGGCGGTCGCTCACACCGCAGCAGCTTGCAGCTGCAGGGCATGCGCATCGCGTTTCCGGTCGGTCGCCAGTCGCTGGTGGCGCTGGAAAGTCGGGGGCAGCGTGTGGAAGTAGGCCGGTTCATGAGCTTGTGGCAACGGCGCGCCTTCGCGCAGGAGCTGCAACGTGAGCTGGCCGCCAGGGGTGGCGGGATGGCAGCACTCTCATTCTTATAATTTTGGGCTTTTGAGGAAATCCATGAAACTTGCGAAGCGCCTTCAATCCTTGACCCTCGGTGCCTCGCTGCTGGCGGCCGGCTTGCCGGCCTGGGCAGTGGTGGACAGTCCGGGCGGACCGGCCGTGCTGCAGATGAATTTCCAGCCGCCGGTGACCAAGATCGCCGAGCAGATCTATGACCTGCACATCCTGATGCTTATCATCTGCCTGGTCATCTTCGTGGCCGTGTTCGGCGTGATGTTTTATTCCATCATCAAGCACCGCAAGTCGGTCGGCCACAAGGCCGCCAGCTTCCACGAAAGCACGACCGTGGAAATCGCCTGGACCGTGGTGCCCTTCCTGATCGTCATCGGCATGGCCCTGCCGGCCACCAAGACGGTGGTGGCGATGAAGGATACCTCCAATGCCGACCTCACCATCAAGGTCACCGGCATGCAGTGGAAATGGGGATATGACTACCTCAAAGGCGAAGGTGAAGGAATCTCCTTCCTCTCCAACCTGGCCACGCCGCGCGAGCAGGTCACCGATCCCAGTCTGAAGAAAAACGACAATTACCTCATCGAAGTCGACAACCCGGTCGTGGTACCGGTCAACAAGAAGGTGCGCATCGTCACTACCGCCAATGACGTGATCCACTCCTGGACCATCCCCGCCTTCGGCGTGAAGCAGGATGCGATTCCCGGCTTCGTGCGCGACACCTGGTTCCGCGCCGAGAAGATCGGCACCTATCGCGGCCAGTGCGTGGAGCTGTGCGGCAAGGATCACGCCTTCATGCCCATCGTGGTCAACGTGGTCAGCGAAGACGACTACAAGAAATGGGTCGACGGCAAGAAGAAGGAAATGGCCGCCAAGGCCGATGATCCCAACAAGGTCTGGACGGTGGACGAATTGAAGCAGCGCGGCGAGAAGGTCTATGCCGCCAACTGCGTGGCCTGCCACCAGGCCAACGGCAAGGGCGTGCCGGGTGCCTTCCCGGCGCTCGATGGCAGTGCCGTGGTCAACGGTCCCAAGGCGGACCAGATCCACCTCGTGCTCAACGGCAAGAACGCCATGCCGGCCTGGAAGGGTGTGTTGAACGACACCGAAATCGCCGCCGTGATCACCTACACGCGCAACAACTGGTCCAACAAGGCCCAGGAAAACATCGTGCAGCCGGCTGAAGTCCTGGCCGCCCGCAAGTAATCGTTTGGAGAACCGGACATGACTACCACCGTCGATCACGCCCCCGATCATTCCCACGATCACGGGCATGGGCACGCTCACGATGAGCACGCACACGACCACCCGCACGGCTGGCGCCGCTGGCTCTTCGCCACCAACCACAAGGACATCGGCACGCTCTACCTGTGGTTCTCGTTCACCATGCTGCTCTCGGGCGGGGTGCTGGCGTTGTTGATCCGGGCCGAGCTGTTCCATCCGGGCCTGCAGTTCTTCCGGCCGGAGTTCTTCAACCAGCTCACCACCATGCACGGCCTGGTGATGGTGTTCGGCGCGATCATGCCGGCCTTCGTGGGCTTTGCCAACTGGATGATTCCGCTGCAGATCGGCGCCTCCGACATGGCCTTTGCGCGCATGAACAACTTCTCGTTCTGGCTGCTGCCGCCGGCCGCGCTGCTGCTGGCCGGTTCCTTCCTGGTGCCGGGCGGTGCCACCGCAGCCGGCTGGACGCTGTATGCCCCGCTGTCGACCCAGATGGGACCCGGCATGGACATGGCCATCTTCGCCATGCACATCATGGGTGCCTCCTCCATCATGGGCTCGATCAACATCATCGTCACCATCCTCAACATGCGCGCGCCCGGCATGACGCTGATGAAGATGCCCATGTTCTGCTGGACCTGGCTCATCACCGCCTATCTGCTCATCGCGGTCATGCCGGTGCTGGCCGGCGCCATCACCATGACGCTCACCGACCGTCATTTCGGTACCTCCTTCTTCAATGCCGCCGGTGGCGGTGACCCGGTGATGTACCAGCACATCTTCTGGTTCTTCGGTCACCCCGAGGTCTACATCATGATCCTGCCGGCCTTCGGCATCGTCTCGCAGATCATCCCGGCCTTCGCCCGCAAGCCGCTGTTCGGCTATGCCTCGATGGTGTATGCGACGGCATCGATTGCAATCCTGTCCTTCATCGTCTGGGCGCACCACATGTTTACCACCGGCATGCCGGTGACCGCGCAGCTGTTCTTCATGTACGCCACCATGTTGATCGCCGTGCCCACCGGCGTGAAGATCTTCAACTGGATCGCCACCATGTGGCGCGGCTCCATGACCTTCGAGACGCCGATGCTGTTCTCGGTGGGCTTCATCTTCGTCTTCACCATGGGTGGCTTCACCGGGCTGATCCTGGCGGTCACCCCCATCGACATCCAGATGCAGGATACCTACTACGTGGTGGCGCACTTCCACTACGTGCTGGTGGCCGGTTCGCTGTTCGCGCTCTTCGCCGGTTACTACTACTGGGGCCCCAAGTGGACCGGCTTCATGTACAACGAATGGCGCGGCAAGTTCCATTTCTGGGCCTCGCTGATCACCTTCAACATCACCTTCTTCCCCATGCACTTCCTGGGGCTGGCGGGCATGCCGCGTCGTTATGCGGATTATCCGGCGCAGTTCACCGACTTCAACATGATCGCCTCCATCGGTGCCTTCGGTTTCGGGCTGTCGCAGGTGTACTTCCTGTTCTTCGTGGTGATCCCCTCGATCAAGGGGGGCAAGAAGGCCGAGGCCAAGCCCTGGGAAGGCGCGGAAGGACTGGAATGGACCGTGCCCAGCCCGGCGCCCTTCCACACCTTCGAGGAACCGCCGGTGGTGAAGTGAGCGCCAGTGGATAACACAAGTCATCGCAGCTAATGCAAAGGCAAGCCTCATGACCGAACGCAAGAAACCCAACAACCTGCGCACCGCCCTGCTGCTGGGGCTGGTGGCGCTGGCCTTCTTCGTCGGCATCTTCGTCAACCGCATCTGGTTCGCCCGATGAGCAGAGACGACGATCCGGCGGAGGAGGGAGCAGCACCCGGCCTGAACCGCGTGATGCTCAAGAAGCTCCTGGTGGTGGCGGTGCTGATGTTCGGCTTCGGCTACGCGCTCATTCCGGTCTATCGCAAGATTTGCGAGGTCACGGGCGTGAACTTCCTCACGCCCAAGGATGCAAACGTGGAAGCGCCGGCCAACACGCAGATCGACAAGTCGCGCACCATCACCGTGGAGTTCGACGGCAATGCCCAGGGTCCGTGGCGTTTTCGTCCGACCGTGTCCAGCCTGCAGGTGCATCCGGGCGAGATGACCCAGGTCACCTATGAAGTGGTCAACACCCAGCCGCGCAATGTGGATGCCCAGGCCATCCCCAGCTATGCGCCGCTGCAGTCGGCGGCTTTCTTCAAGAAGGTGGAGTGCTTCTGCTTTACGCAGCAGACGCTGGGGCCGAATCAGGCCAAGCAGATGCCGGTGGTGTTCTACATCGATCCCAAGCTGCCCAAGGAGGTGACCACGATCACGCTGTCCTATACCTTCTTCGAGATCAACGGCAAGAACAAGACGGCGGGTTGAGAGGCCCGGAGGAGCTGGTGTGAACGATGAGCTGAAACAGGCTGCGCAGCGCAAGGCGTCGTTCGGCGCGACGATGAAGGCGGTGTTCTGGTCCTTCTTCGGCGTGCGCAAGCGCAAGGATTACGAGTCGGATGCGGCACGCCTGAATCCGGTCCACGTCATCATCGCCGGCATTCTCGGTGCGGCGATCTTCGTCGCCGTGCTGGTGAGCATCGTCAAGCTGGTGGTGCGCGGCGCCGCAGGTGGGTGAGCGTGACCGAAAAAGAGCATTAAGGAAAAGTGAACCCTGGATCGCAAGAGTATTTAATGCAGCTTAATGCTCGTGTTTGCTGCTCTTGCCCCAGGCCAGAACAATCGGATTTCGTACCGGGAGAAGAACATGAGTTCTCAACAAGCCAAGGCGCCCCATTACTTCGTTCCAGGCCCGTCGCGCTGGCCGATGATGGCCGGCATTTCCATGCTCATCACCATGATCGGGGCCTCGGGTTGGGTCAATGGTCTGGCATGGGCACCGTACGTCAACATCCTCGGCATCCTGATGGTGCTGGTGGTGCTGTACTACTGGTTTGGCGATGCCATCGGCGAGTCCGAGTCCGGGCTCTACAGCGAGCGCATCGACCTGTCCTATCGCTGGAGCATGAGCTGGTTCATCTTCTCGGAGGTGATGTTCTTCGCCGCCTTCTTCGGTGCCCTGTTCTATGCGCGCAGCATCACCATGCCGTGGCTGGCCGATCTCGACCACAAGATGATCTGGCCCGACTTCACCGGCCAGTGGGGCAATGTCGGCCCGGCCGGTACGGTGGAGAATTTCACCACCATGGGGCCGTTCCCCATCCCGACCATCAACACCCTGCTGCTGCTGAGCTCGGGTGTGGCGCTGACCATCTCGCACCACGCCATGCGCGCCGGACATCGTACCCGGACGGCGGTGTGGCTGTTCCTGACCATCCTGCTGGGCGCGGTGTTCATGGGCTTCCAGGCCTATGAATACATCCACGCCTACAGCGAGCTGAATCTCAAGCTCAGCTCGGGCATCTATGGATCGACCTTCTTCATGCTGACCGGCTTCCACGGTTTCCACGTGACCATGGGTGCGATCATGCTGTCGGTGGTGCTCTATCGTGTGCTGCGCGGGCACTTCACGCCCACCCATCACTTCGCCTTCGAAGGTGCGGCCTGGTACTGGCACTTCGTGGACGTGGTGTGGCTGGGGCTGTATGTGGTGGTGTACTGGTTGTAAGGCGGGCACGCCTTCTGCAATGACAAAGCCGCACCTCGGTGCGGCTTTTTTATGCGATGCGTACGATGCGTGGGGAGGAGCTCAGCGGATGCCGGTCGGCTGTATCCAGCCCAGCTTGTAGCTCAGCAGGATGAAGAGGAACAGCGCCACCGAGAAGCCGACCCGCAAGGTGAGCGCCTGGACGGTGCGGTTGCTGCGGCCCTTGTCGCGCATGAGAAAGATCAGTGCCGAGGCCAGGCTGGCCAGGATCAGGATGAAGGCGATGGCGACGACGATTTTCATGAGGATGCAATCCTGTCTCCGAAGGCGTGCATGCGGTATGCTGCGACGCTGGTGTGTATGTGATTTTTCTTGTCCCGTGTGCGCTTCATTGTAAGGCCAAACTTCATCGATGCCGACCCGATTCGTTTTTCGCCTCATTCCGTTTTGCGCCACGCTGATCGTGGCTGCCGCCGGGTTTGCACTGGGCCAGTGGCAGACCCATCGTGCCGAAGAAAAACTGGCGCTGCAGCAGCGCATGCAGGCGCGTGGCAGCCAGGCGCCCCTGGTGGCGCTGCCTGCCGATGCAGGCGATGCGGAGTTCCGCCACATCCGCCTGCGCGGCCGCTTCCTCCCGCAGTGGACGCTCTACCTGGAGAACCGCCCCTACAACGGCGCCGTGGGCTTCCATGTGCTCACGCTGTTCCAGCCCGAGCACAGTGCGCAAGCCGTGGTCGTGGTGCGTGGCTGGGCGCCGCGTGATGCGGCCGAGCGCACCCGTGTGCCGCAGGTGCCGCCTCCGTCGGGCGTGACCGAGGTGGACGGCATCCTGCGCCGGGATGCCGGGCATGTCCTGCAACTGGGAACAGCCGATGCACCGCGTCCTCAAGCCATCCTGCAAAATCTGGATCTGCCGGCCCTGTCCAAGGCCAGCGGCCTGCCGCTGGCACCGCTGGTGATCGAGCAGGGCGGGGCGGCAGGCGACACCCTGGTACGCGACTGGCCGGCCCCTTCGCTGGGCATCGATCGTCATCGTGGCTATGCCGTGCAGTGGTATGCGCTGGCGGGGATGGCCCTTCTTTTTTTCATCGTGACAGGATTCAAACGTGGTCGTCATGACAAAGCCTGATATTTCGCAATCGCCTCAAGCCACCGCCCAGGACGAGGCGCGTCGTCGCCGCAGCGGCCGCTGGAAGATGCTGGCGGTGCTGGCCGTGTGCGCCGCACCGCTGATCGCTTCCTATCTGACCTATTACGTGATCAAGCCGCAGAGCCGCAACAACTATGGCGCGCTGATCGATCCACGCCAGTATCCCATCCCCGATCTCGGCAGCAGCGCCATCGATGGCGGCCCGGCCCGGCTGCAGGATTACAAGGGCAAGTGGGTGATGCTGCAGGTCGATGGCGGCGACTGCGGCGAGCCCTGCCAGAACAAACTGCTGACCATGCGCCAGCTGCGGCTCATGCAAGGCAAGGAAATGGACCGCATCGAACGGGTGTGGCTGGTCACCGACCGCGTACCGATTGCGACCCTGCTCCTGCGCGAATTCGACGGAACCGATATCCTTCGGGTTGACGCTGGCAAATTGCAGTCCTGGTTGCCGGTCGATGCCGGGACCTCGGCGCGCGACCACATCTATCTGATTGACCCGCTGGGCAACCTGATGATGCGCTTCCCCAAGGACCCCGACCCCGGCAAGATGAAGAAGGACATTTCCAAGTTGCTGCGCGCTTCCTCCATCGGCTGATGCCGCGTGGAGGCGAGTGTGTGGTGACGCAAGTTTGACTCAAGATGAATGCAACGACGCTGATACAACTGGGCCTGACCGGGCTCGTGGTGGCCCTGATTCCGCTGGCGCTGGTGTGGCGCGCCCAGGGTGTGGTCAACAAATACCGCAAGCTGGTGTGGGTGACGCTGTTCTTTACCTTCGACCTGATCATGTTCGGCGCCTTCACGCGCCTGACCGATTCGGGCCTGGGCTGCCCTGACTGGCCGGGCTGCTACAGCCACGCCAATCCGCTCCTGGCGCATGAACACATCAATGCCGCAGAAGAGGCCATGCCCTTTGGTCCGGTGACCTGGGCCAAGGCCTGGATCGAGATGATCCATCGCTATTTCGCCATGGCCGTGGGTTTCCTCATCATCGTGCTGATGGTGGTGGCGTGGCGGCGCTGGATGCGCTCGGGCAAGACCGAACTGCAGTTCCGTCCGTGGTTCCCGACGGCGCTGCTGGGCTTCGTCTGCCTGCAGGGGGCCTTCGGTGCCTGGACCGTGACCATGAAGCTGCAGCCGATCATCGTCACCACGCATCTGCTGCTCGGACTGACTCTGCTGGCCATGCTGACCTGGCTGGCAGCGCGGCAGGAGCCGCATGCAGCGGTCTCGGCGGGCGGACGCGCACTGATCGTGCCGGCCACCGTGGGGGCCGCGCTGCTGGGCTTGCAGATCGCGCTGGGCGGCTGGGTCAGCACCAATTACGCGGCGCTGGCCTGCTCCGACTTCCCGCTGTGCAATGGCAAGCTGGTGCCGGACATGGACTTCGAACATGGCTTCACGCTCTGGCGCCACCTTGGCATGACGGCCTCCGGCGATTACCTGCCGGTCGAAGCGCTGACCGCCATCCATTGGGTGCATCGCAGTTTTGCCTTTGTCGTCATCTTGTATGTTGTATGGCTGGCACACCGGGCGCTGCGCGAGGAGGGCTTGCGCAAGACCGGCCGCTGGATGCTGACGGTGCTGGGTTTGCAGCTCTGTACTGGACTGGCGACCATCTATCTGAACTGGCCGCTGGCCATTGCCGTGCTGCATAACGGCGGCGCGGCGCTGCTGGTCATCCTGATGGTCATGTTAAACTACAAGGTCCGTTACGCACCCTCCGGCCTGGCCGCCGCTGCTCCACCAGCATCCGCCCGGCCCGTCACGCCATGACCACATTGACCGCCCAACCCAACCGCATCGCCCAGTACTGGGCACTGACCAAGCCGCGCGTGACGCAGCTGGCGGTGTTCTGTGCCGTGATCGGCATGTTCCTCTCCACGCCCGATCTGCCGGACTGGCGCAAGGTCGTCTTCGGCACCTTGGGCATCTGGCTCCTGGCCGGTGCGGCCTTCGCCATCAACTGCCTGGTCGAGCGCGAGATCGATTCGCGCATGGCGCGCACCGCCCGCCGTCCGATGGCGCGCGGCGAGATCACGGTGGGCCAGACCCTGGTGTTCTCAGGCGTGCTGGGCGGCCTGGGCATGTGGGTGCTGTACAACCTGGTCAATCCGCTGACCATGTGGCTGACCTTCGCCACCTTCGTCGGCTACGCCATCATCTACACCATCATCTTGAAACCGGCGACCTCGCAGAACATCGTCATCGGCGGCCTGGCCGGTGCCATGCCGCCCGCGCTGGGCTGGGCGGCCATGGCCAATGACGTGCCGATGCAGGCCTGGGTGCTGGTGATGATCATCTTCATCTGGACCCCGCCGCATTTCTGGGCGCTGGCCATGTACCGCCGCGACGACTACGCCAAGTCCGGCCTGCCGATGCTGCCCATCACGCATGGCATGGAGGTGACCAAGCTGCATATCCTCATGTACACCATCGCACTGCTGGCGGTGAGCATGCTGCCCTTTGCCATCGGCATGAGCGGGCTGATCTACCTGGGCTCGGCCATTGTGCTGGGGGCGATCTTCTTCTGGTATTCGTGGCAGATCTACCGTCACTACACCGATCTGATCGCGCGCAAGGCCTTTGCCTATTCCATCATCTATCTGTCCATCCTGTTTGCGGTGTTGCTGGTGGACCATTACTTCCTGTTCCGTAGTTTCTGACCTCATGAAAAGATTCTTCTCGGCGCTGCTGCTGGCCGCTTGCGCGACGCTGCTGGCGGCTTGCGGTCCCTCCAAACCTGAACTGAAGTTCAACAATACCGATGTCACCGGGCTGGACTATGCGCGCGATTTCGCGCTCACCGACCACACCGGCAAGCCGCGCACCCTGGCCGATTTCAAGGGCAAGGTGGTGGTGATGTTCTTCGGCTATACCCAATGTCCGGACGTCTGTCCGACCACCATGGTAGAGATGTCCAACGTGATGAAGGAACTGGGTCCGGATGCGGACCGCGTGCAGGTCCTGTTCGTCACCGTTGACCCCGAGCGCGATACCCAGGAAGTACTGGCGCAATACGTGCCTGCCTTCGACAAGCGCTTCCTCGGACTGCGTGGTGACCTGCAACAGACCGAGAAGGTGGCCAAGGAATTCAAGGTGTTCTACCAGAAGGTGCCGGGCAAGCAGCCGGGCAGCTATACCATGGACCACACCGCCGGCAGCTACGTCTTCGATCCGCAGGGCCATATCCGGCTGTTCGTCAAGCACGGCCAGGGTCCGCAGACGCTGGCGCATGACATCAAGCTGCTGCTCTCGTGATGCTGCGGGAAAAGGGATAAAAAAGAGATAAAAAAGAGATAAACGATATAAATCGTTTGAATGAAAAGAAAGGCGCCCGAGGGCGCCTTTCTTGTTGGTGCTGCTGAACCGGTCTGAAGAATCGAAGAATCGATCAGGAGTAAGCCTGCAGCGCGGTCTTCATCTTCTTCAGCGCCACTGCCTCGATCTGGCGGATACGTTCGGCCGAGACGCCGAACTCGTCGGCCAGCTCATGCAGGGTCGCACCCGAGCCATCGTCATTGGCCAGCCAGCGGGCTTCGACGATACGGCGCGAGCGGTCATCCAGCTTGGACAGGGCGGCTTCCAGGCCTTCGGACTGCAGGCGGTCGTACTGCTTGGCCTCGATCACGCGGGTCGGTTCCGAATTGTCGGAGGACAGGTAGGCGATGGGCGCGAACTTGTCATCGTCGTCATCGGTGGGCGACTCCAGGGCGATATCGCGACCGGACAGACGGGTTTCCATCTCGATGACTTCCTCGCGCTTGACGTCCAGGGTCTTGGCCAGGGCCTCCACCTGGGCCGGGGTCATTGCGTCCAGACCTTCCTTGTGGCTGCGCAGGTTGAAGAACAGCTTGCGCTGGGCCTTGGTGGTGGCGACCTTCACCAGACGCCAGTTCTTCAGGATGTACTCGTGGATCTCGGCCTTGATCCAGTGCATGGCATAGGACACCAGACGCACGTTCTGGGCCGGGTCGAAGCGCTTGACGGCCTTCATCAGGCCGATGTTGCCTTCCTGGATCAGGTCGGCATGTGGCAGACCGTAGCCCAGATAGCCACGGGCGATCGACACCACCAGACGCAGGTGTGACAACACCATTTTCTGGGCCGCGCCCAGGTCGTTCTTTTCACGCAGGTCACGCGCCAGCTTGACCTCTTCCTCGTGGGTCAGCATGGGCAGGCGGTTCACTGCCGAGATGTACGCGTCGATGTTGCCCAGGCTGCCGGAAAAACCCAGCGCGAGTGCATTGGACTCGGCAGGCATGAGTGCAGTTTGTGCAGACGCAGATTTCATGGATTCTCCTTGGTTCCTTTGCGGAAACGGTTGAAACGGTAGGAAGCAGAGGCTTCGGTGACCAGGGGCGATGTTCCCGACTTCCCTGGTGCGGCCACACGGGCCGGTACTGTTTGATGCAGTGCTCCACGAAAACTGGAGCAATTCGATAAGGTATTCTAGCACTCGTCACCCCGGAGTGCTAATAGCATGATGGTGAAGGGTCAATAGTGCAATCCTATTGCTTTTCAGCCAATCATTGCATTCCATTCCCTTTATATTAGTCGCCTTTGGGCGACAAAAGTTGCGATCGGGGTCAAAAGGAGGCCAGAAACTTGTAACACTTTTTTGCAGCGCGCAAGACGAAGACAAACGGACGCGGCAGACCTGCCAGGACGACAGGGACGGGCATTGGCCCGATGGCAGCTCGTCATCTGACGAGCTTGCTGCTGTTTAGAAGACGCGGGGAGGGCAAGTTTATTGTTGGCGATGGGCTGGCCCGATAGAATTTCTCGCCAGAAAGTCCAAAGCCCGCAACAGCGGGCTTTGTCCTCAATTTACAGGGGCACGACCAATTGCCTGGAAAACCCCTGTCTCTATGGCGGCGAGTATAGCACCCGACGCACTTCACTTTCAACCGGCTCACGGCATGCTGAAACACCTCACTGCAGCTCGCTTGTCCACTCTCCAGCGCTTCTTCCTCACGACTTCGCACGGCGATACGCTCGGATGTTATGCCTGGACCCAGGCGGTTGCCGCTGGCATGTTGCCGCTGCTGGCCGATGTCGAGGTATCGCTGCGCAATGCCGTGCACGGTGCGTTGTCGCGTCATTACGGCGCGCGCGATTCCTTTGGCTGGATGATGCCCAGACCGAATCCGGCGCACGCCGTCAATCCCGCCGCTCCTCCGATGCTGCCGCCGGTGCACAAACTGAGTTCGAGATCCCGTGATGATGTGGTCTGTGCGATCGACAAAGTCAAAGGCAGGAAACCATCTGCCCATGTCGTCACCCCGGATGACGTGGTGGCGACATTGCCCTTTGGATTCTGGGAGGTGCTCATCGGCGCGCTCGCGCATCACGCGCAGCCAGCAGGGTTGCAGGCGGCGATCCTGGCGGCAGTCTTTCCGCATGCGCCAGATACGCAGGCTTTCCCCTATGACAGTGCTGCGTTCAGGAAGCGGGTGGTCGCTCTGCTCAAGCGGATACGCGACGTACGCAACCGCATCGGGCACCACGACGCCATCTGGAAGATTCCTGAATTCGACCGTTTTGGCGTCCTGGGTCTTATCCCGCGTCGGCCCAGGCAAACCGTCAACAGCCTGCGTCTACTCGTCGATAACCTGTTCTGGTTTGCCGGCTGGATCGACCCGGTGATCTCTCTGCACTTGCGCAAGAGCGAGCACTGGTGGTCATTGCAGACCTTGCTCGACCGGCAGGCACTGGCGATCTATCGTCGTTGCGCCGGCGGTGCCGGCACCTATCGGCTAGTGCTGGACAGTGCAACACCGCCCGGCCATGGCAAGCATCGCATGACCAAGGGCAAGCGTACCCTGTCTCGCGTCCGACGTGACATCACGCGTTATTTCTTCTGATCAGTGCAACGAGAGCCCTTGCACCTCAAGCCTTCCTGGCCAACTGCCTGCGTACCGACAGCATCGCCCCGAACAAGCCCAGCAAGCCGCTGGCGGCCAGCAGCAGGCCGATGGCCATGGGGCTGGGCAGGGCCAGCTGGAATTCCGAGGCATACAGGTGGGCAAAGTCCAGAATGGCTGCATTGAGCGGCTGCTGCGCCGCCACCACCAGCCCCAGCGCCACCAGACCCGCACACAGACCCAGCAGGGCGCCGGTGTAGTAGAACGGACGATAGATGAAGGAATTGGTCGCCCCGAACAAGCGCGAGACCTCGATCTCGTCGCGCTGCGTCATCACCTGCAGACGGATGGTGTTGAACACCACCGCCACCACCACCGCACCCAGCGTCATCCCCAGGAACAGCAGTACCAGCCGCAGGATGCGCAGCAGCGCCGCCAGCCGCTTGACCCATTCGGAATCGATCTGCACGGTATCCACGCCCGGTTGCTTCTTCAGCTGCTGGGCAATGTCATCCACGCGGGTGGCATTCATGGCGTTCTCGAAGCCCGGCAGGCGCACCACATAGCCGTCCGGCAGCGGATTGCTGCCCAGCGTGTTGAGCACGTCGGCCAGCCCGGTCTTGCTCTTCAAGGCATCGAACGCCTTCTCGCGCGGGATGAATTCGACCTTGCCGTTGGTGTTGCCGTCCTTCAACACCTGACTGATGGTCTTGCCCACCGCCAGGGCAGCCTCGCGGCTGGCGTCGGGCTTCATGAAGAGGCTGATCTCCGGCTCCACCGACATCTGGTCCGAGATCGGCCGCACATTTTCCAGGGCCGACAGGCCCGCAAAGGGCAGCGCCAGCGCAATCGAGACCACCAGCACGTTGAGCAGGAAATTGCCGGGCGAGCGCAGCAGGTGGCGCAGCGCATCGGCGATGGCGGCGAAATGCTGTCCGAGCCAGTTCATGGCGATACCTCCACGGGATTGGCGACGCCGTTGTGCCAGCCATCGACGATGCGGCCACGGTCCAGATAGACGATGCGGTCGGCACCGGTGAGAAAAGTCTCGTCGTGGGTTGAAATCAGGCAGGTCACGCCCACCCCGTGGAAGGATTTCAAGGCCGCCAGCACCTTGTTGGCATTGGCGCGATCCAGGTTGGCGGTGGGTTCGTCGGCCAGGATGATCTGCGGCCGGTTGACGATGGCGCGCGCAATGGCCACCCGCTGCTGCTCGCCCCCGGAGAGCTCCAGCGGTTCGCAGCGCGCCTTGTCCAGCAGATCGACCTTGTCCAGCGCGGCGCGGGCGCGCTTTTCGGCGTCCGGGCGGGAAGAGCCGGTCACGATCAGCGGCAGCATCACGTTGGCCAGCAGATTGCGGTCCAGCAACAGTTTCTGTTGCTGGAAGATCAGGCCCAGGTTGCGTCGCAGATAGGGCAGCCCGGAAGGCTTGAGCCCCACGATGTCGGTCCCGCTGACGGTGAGCTTGCCCGAGGTGGGCCGCTCGATGGCCGCGATCATCTTCAGCAGGGTGGATTTGCCGGCGCCGGAAGGGCCGGCCAGGAAGATCAATTCGCCCTTCTTCACCGACAACGTAATGTCGCGCAGGGCATAGACCTCGCGCGCGTATTGCTTGGAAACCCGGGTAAATTCAATCATCGGTTCAACTCAGGAGGGCATCGACGAATTCGGTGGCGTTGAAGGCCTGCAGATCTTCGATCTGCTCGCCCACGCCGATGAAATACAGCGGCACCGGCCGGGTCTTGGCGATGGCGGCCAGGATGCCGCCCTTGGCCGTGCCATCCAGCTTGGTCACCACCAGGCCGGTCAGCCCCAGCGCATCATCGAAGGCCTTGACCTGGGCCAGGGCGTTCTGGCCGGTATTGCCGTCGATGACCAGCAGCACTTCGTGCGGCGCCGAGTTCATCGCCTTGGCAATGACCCGTTTGATCTTCTTGAGTTCATCCATCAGGTGCAGTTGCGTGGGCAGGCGACCAGCGGTGTCGACCATCACCACATGGGTGCCGCGCGCTTGTGCCGAGTGCACCGAGTCATAGGCCACGGCGGCCGGATCGCCGGATTCCTGGGCGATCACCTGGACGTTGTTGCGCTCGCCCCAGACCGCCAGCTGCTCGCGGGCGGCGGCGCGGAAGGTGTCGCCGGCGGCCAGCAATACCGACTGACCATGCGCCTGCAGGTGCAGCGCCAGCTTGCCGATGGTGGTGGTCTTGCCGGCGCCGTTGACACCGGCAATCATCATCACCAGCGGCTTCTCGCGACCCAGCACCAGCGGCCGCTGCAGGGGTTGCAGCAGGTCGATGAGCAGGGCGCGCAAGGCGGTACGCACCTGGGCGGCTTCGGTCAGGCGCTCGTTTTTGACCTTTTTCTTCAGTTCGTCCAGCAGCCAGCGGGTGGCCTCGACCCCGGCGTCCGACATCAGCAGGGCCGATTCCAGCTCTTCGTACAAATCTTCATCAATGCGCGCACCCACGAACAGCGTGGTCAGATTGCTCGATGTCTTGGACAGCCCCGCCTTGAGGCGCGACAGCCAGGAGCGCTTGGCCTCAGGGGCAGGCTCCGGAGCGGCCACGATCTCGACTTCTTCGGCCTGCTCTTGCACAACAGGCTCTGGCGCGGCCAGCGCTTGCGGCGCGGGTTCGGGCGCCACGACAGGGGCCGTAACGACAGGGGGGATGACAGGGGCAGCCGTGACGGGAGGGGGCACGACCGGTTGCGGCGCGGGTGCGGGCTCGGCCTGGGCCTGGGGCGGCAGCGCGGGTTGCGCTTCCGGTTTGGGTTTTCTCTTGAAGAAACTGAACATCGGATGGCGGATAGGCTGGATGGTAGCTGCGGCCGGGGCGGGGCAGGGCGGGACGGCAGACGCGTGGCTGCCCTGACAACCGCAGTGGACAGGTTACAATTGCCCTTCCACAAGCCCCGCGCATGGCCGCCAGGGTCAATGAATCCAGCATTTTATCAGAGCACAGCCCATGAAATTGAAGATCCGAGCCCTCCTGGCCACCGCCCTGTTGAGCCTGCTCGCCACCACGGCGACGCAGGTGCGGGCCGCGCCGGCGCAAGAGTTCGTGCTGGCCAATGGCATGAAGGTGGTCGTCAAGGAAGACCGGCGCGCGCCCACGGCGGTGCAGATGGTCTGGTACAAGGTTGGCAGCATCGATGAACTCAATGGCACCACGGGTGTATCGCACGCGCTGGAACACATGATGTTCAAGGGCACGAAGCACCACAAGGTCGGCGAATTCAGCCGCCTGGTGGCCGAACTGGGCGGGCAGGAAAACGCCTTCACCGCCAATGACTTCACCGCTTACTTCCAGCAGATCGAAAAGAGCCACCTGGAAAAGGTGATGGCTCTGGAAGCCGACCGCATGGCCAACCTGCAGTTCGACGCCAATGAATTCGCCAAGGAAATCCGCGTCATCATGGAAGAGCGCCGCTGGCGCACCGATGACCAGCCCATGGGCCTGCTCAACGAAGCCCTGAACGCCGCCGCCTGGACCGCCCATCCCTATCACCATCCGGTCATCGGCTGGATGGACGACCTGCAGCACATGAGCGTGCAGGATATCGCCAGCTGGTACCGCCAGTGGTATGCCCCCAACAATGCCACGCTGGTCGTGGCCGGTGATGTCGATGCCCAGCGTGTGCTGGTCCTGGCCAAAAAATATTTCGGCAAGATTCCTTCTCACCCCTTGCCCCGCGGCAAGCCGCAGAACGAGCCCGAGCAACTGGGCCTGCGTCGCGTCACCGTCAAGGCCCCGGCCGAGAATCCGTATGTGGTGATGGCCTGGAAGGTGCCGGCCTTGCGCCATGTGGAAGCCGACCAGGACGCCTACGCCCTCGATGTGCTCTCCGCCGTGCTGGATGGCTATGACAATGCCCGCCTGACGGCCAACCTGGTGCGCACCGCCAGTCAGGCCACCGCAGTGGGCGCCAGCTACAGCGGCGTGGCGCGCGGTCCGGTGCTGTTCACGCTGGAAGGCAGTCCGGCCAATGGCGTGACCACCGAACAGCTCGAGGGCCTGCTGCGCGCCGAGGTCCAGCGCATCGCCAGTGAAGGCGTGTCCGAACAGGAACTGCAGCGCGTGAAGACGCAACTGATCGCCTCCCAGGTCTACAAGCGCGATTCCGTCTTCGGCCAGGCCATGGAGATCGGCATGATGGAAACCACCGGCCTGGGCCAGAAGAACATCGACCGCATCATCGACCGCTTGAAAAGCGTGACCGCGGCCCAGGTGCAGGCGGTCGCGCAAAAATACTTCAAGGACGATACGCTCACCGTCGCCACGCTGGTGCCCCTGCCGCTGGACGGCAAGAAGCCCGCCGCGCCGCCGCCGGGCCTGCTGCATTGAGGATTGACGTTTTTTGCACCATTAAGTCGGGCTGAATGCTGTATTGAATGGCATTAACGCCAGCTTAATGGTGTACCCAAGTCGCTGAGTTCTTCCTGATCGATCGGCTTCTGTTCTTTACGGAGAAAACCATGCCCGTCATCGTCGTCGCCAATCCCAAGGGAGGCGTAGGCAAGACCACCCTGGCCACCAACCTGGCCGGTTATTTCGCCAGTCTTGGCCATGCCGTCATGCTGGGCGACATCGACCGCCAGCAATCCTCGCGTGCCTGGCTGTCGATCCGTCCGGAACAGGCACGCCCCATCAGTACCTGGGACATCAACGAGGACTACGTTGCCAAGCCCCCCAAGGGCAGCACCCACGTGGTGCTGGACACGCCCGCCGGGCTGCATGGCTGGCGTCTGAACGATACCCTCAAGCTGGCCGACAAGATCCTGGTACCGTTGCAGCCCTCGATCTTCGACATCCTGGCCACGCAGGATTTCCTGCGCCGCCTCGCCGCTGAAAAGGCGGTGCGCGAGGGCGAGATCGAGGTCGGCATCGTCGGCATGCGCGTCGATGCCCGTACCCGTTCGGCCGAGCAGCTGCAACGCTTCATCGAGGGGCTGAAGCTGCCGGTGCTGGGCCATCTGCGTGACACCCAGAACTATGTACAACTGGCCGCCCACGGCCTGACCCTGTGGGATATCGCACCCTCTCGCGTGCAGCGCGATCTCGACCAGTGGCGACCCATCCTCGATTGGATCGCCGGCCAGCCGGCCCCTGACCAGACCGCATGACAGCACGCATGCAGCCTCGCTTTCGATTGTCCTCTTCCATGAAAAAAACCTTCTCTCTCCTCTTGCTCCCGCTAGCCCTGTTGGCCAGCGCGCCCGCCTCGGCCGCCCTGGCCATCCAGTCCTGGACCCAGCCTGACGGCGCGCGCGTGCTGTTCGTGGCCAACCATGCCATCCCCATGCTGGATGTGAGCGTGCAGTTCGATGCCGGCCAGCGCCGCGATCCCGCCGACAAGGCCGGCCTGGCCGAGCTGACCGTGGCCAGCCTGACACGCGGCGTGGAGGCCGCCGACGGCGCGCCTGCCCTGAGCGAAGCGCAGATCCTGGACGGCTTTGCCGATGTTGCCGCCCAGCAGCAGGGCGGCGCCGGGCAGGACCGCGCGGGGGTGAGCCTGCGCACCCTGTCCTCGTCCGCCGAACGTGATGCCGCACTGGGCCTGCTGGGCCGCATGCTGGCCCATCCTGCCTTCCCGCAGGCCGGTCTTGAGCGTGACCGCGCACTGGCCATCGCCAACCTCAAGGAAGAGTTGACCAAGCCCGAAGCCATCGCCGAAAAAGCCTTCATGGCAGCGGCCTACGGTCGTCATCCCTATGCCGTCGAGGCCAGCGAAGCCAGCCTGCAAGCCATTACCCGCGAGGACCTGCTGGCTTTCCATCGCGCCCACTACGTGGCCAATCGCGCCGTCATCGCCTTGATCGGCGACATCAGCCAAGCGCAGGCGCGCGCCATTGCCAGCGCCCTCACGCGCGAGCTGCCGCAGGGTGCAGCCTTGCCGGCGCTGCCGCCGGTGACCGCGCCCAAGGGCGGGGAGCAGCGTATCGCCCATCCGGCCTCGCAATCGCACATCCTCATCGGTGCGCCGGCCATCCAGCGCGGCGACAATGATTTCTTCGCGCTGACCGTGGGCAACTATGTGTTGGGCGGTGGCGGCTTCGTCTCGCGCCTGACCGATGAAGTGCGCGAGAAGCGTGGCCTGAGCTACAGCGTCTACAGTTATTTCTCGCCCCTGGCCCAGCCCGGTCCCTTCCAGATCGGCCTGCAGACCAAGAAGGAACAGACCGCCGAAGCCCTGCGCGTGACCCGCGCCACGCTGGACAAATTCCTCCAGGAAGGACTAACAGCTGCCGAACTGAAGGCCGCCAAGGACAACCTCGCCGGTGGCTTCGCCCTGCGCATCGACAGCAATGCCAAGCTGCTGGAAAACCTCGCGGTGATCGGTTTCTACGGTTTGCCACTGGACTACCTGGACCACTGGATCGAGCGCATCCGTGCCGTGAGCGTGCAGGACGTGCGCGCGGCCTTCCGCAAGCATGTGCATCCGGACGAGTTGTCCACGGTCATCGTCGGCGCAGCCGCCGAGTAAATCATTTACCTCATTTGACATCGGCGGCCCCGCGCCGCCCGCAGCAAGGAAAGTCATGCGCAAGAGCAGTCCCCCGCGATCCGGTCCCGCCGCTGGCGGCAAGCCGGCCAAGCCCGTCAACCGTGGCCCGCATCAGGTACGCATCATCGGCGGCCAGTGGAAGCGCACGCCGCTGCCGGTGCTCGATGCCGAGGGCCTGCGCCCCACGCCGGACCGCGTGCGCGAGACCGTCTTCAACTGGATCACCCACCTGATCGACGGGCAGTGGGAGCAGGTGGCCTGCCTGGATCTGTTCGCCGGTTCCGGCGCGCTCGGTTTCGAGGCTGCCAGCCGGGGCGCGCGCCGCGTGGTGATGGTGGAAAACAGCGCGGCTGCCGTGCGCCAGCTGGAGTCCAATCGCGACAAGCTCAAGGCCGAGGCACTGGTCATCCTGCGCGGCGATGCCCTGGCCGCCGTGCACAATGCCGCCGGCCGCGAGGCTGCCGGCTACAGCCTGGTCTTCATCGATCCGCCGTACCACCAGGGCTGGCTGGAAAAAGTGTTGCCGGCGTGCATGCCTTTGCTCACGCCGTCCGGATTGATCTACGTGGAAGCCGAGTACCCATTGCAAGGCGAAGACGCGCCGGCCTGGATGCAGGACTGGGAAGTGGTGCGCGCCGACAAGGCCGGCATGGTCTTCTATCATTTATTGCAACGCAAAAGCGCTACCCAAATTGAGGCATAATGCGCCTTCTGATTCAATAGCCGGAGAGGAGACACCATGGTCACAGCCGTATATCCGGGGACATTCGATCCGTTGACGCGAGGACATGAGGACCTGGTCCGCCGCGCATCTGGGTTGTTCGACAAGCTGGTCGTGGGCGTAGCCGACAGCAAGAACAAGAAGCCCTTCTTCTCGCTCGAAGAGCGTCTGTCGATTGCCAATGAAGTGCTGGGGCACTACCCCAACGTGCAGGTGGAGAGTTTCTCGGGCCTGTTGAAGGATTTCGTGCGCCAGAACAATGCCCGCGTCATCGTGCGCGGCCTGCGTGCGGTGTCGGACTTCGAATACGAATTCCAGATGGCCGGCATGAACCGCTACCTGTTGCCGGACGTGGAAACGCTGTTCCTGACCCCGTCTGACCAGTACCAGTTCATCTCCGGCACCATCGTGCGCGAGATCGCCCAGCTGGGGGGGGACGTGTCCAAGTTCGTGTTCCCGTCGGTGGAGAAATGGCTCAAGGAAAAGATCGCCAAGCAATGATGTTTCAAGCAAGAGAGGTGCGGCAATGGCACTGATGATTACCGACGATTGCATCAACTGCGACGTCTGCGAACCGGAATGTCCCAACGAGGCCATTTACATGGGGCCGCAGATCTACGAGATCGATCCGGACAAATGTACCGAATGCGTGGGACATTTCGAGGAACCGCAGTGCCAGCAGGTCTGCCCGGTCGCGTGCATTCCCTTCAACCCGGCCTGGCGCGAGAGCCCCGAGCAGTTGATGGAGAAGTACGAACGCCTGCAGGCCCAGGCCAAGCGCAGTTGAGTCTGCACACCTGGCGGTGCTGCCAGGAAATGCCGTTCAGTGCTGCACTGAACGGCATTTTGATTTGGTGAATGCTGCTGCGCGCAGCATTCAACCTGCATGAATACTCGCTATCAGCGCCGACCATGCCAAGGCTGTTGCGGCGCAAGTAGAGTAGGCAGGTTTCCGGATTTTTCCATGCGCATCCACCCACACAGAACATGCACTCCCTCCCCAAATCCGCTGTTGCCGCCCTGCTGTTGAACACCACCATCTGGGGTCTGTCCTGGACCGGTACCCGCGCCCTGGAAGGCATGGGCCTGCATCCGGTCTGGGCCACGGCAGCCATCTTCAGCGCCTGCGCCTTGCTGCTGCTGACCTTGCGCTACCGTGAACTGCCACTGCTGTGGCGTCATCCGGCCTTGCTGGCCGTGGGGCTGGCCACCGGCCTGACCAATGCCTCCTTCAATGTCGCGGTGGCCTATGGCGATGTGGTGCGGGTGATCCTGCTGTTCTACCTGATGCCGGTATGGACCGTCATCCTGGCGCGCCTGGTGCTGCATGAAGCCATCACCCCGCGCTCGCTGGCGCGCGTGGCACTCGGGCTGAGCGGCGCCTTCATCGTGCTGTACCAGCCGCGTCTGGGCCTGCCGCTGCCGCAGAGCCTGCCGGACTGGATGGCAGTGGCTTCGGGCCTGCTGTTTGCGGTGACCAATGTGCTGTTGCGACGCCTGCACGGCCTCTCCGATGGCGCCCGCGCCGTGGCCATGCTGGCCGGCAGCGGCGTGCTGGCCAGTCTGTTGGGCGTGCTGCTGTCAGCCAGCGGCGTGATTGCCTGGCCGTTGCCCTTGCCAGCGGCCGCCGCGCCCGTGGTAGCGCTGTGGGCGTTGCTGTTCCTGGTATCGAATCTGAGCCTGCAATATGGGGTGGCGCGCCTGCCGGCCAATATCACGGCGGTCATCATGCTGGCCGAAATCCTGGTCGCGACCTTCTCGGCCTGGCTGCTCGGTGCAGCGGAACTCCGCGCGCAAGACCTCATCGGCGGCGTGCTCATCATCACCGCCCCCTGGATCGTGCGGGACCGCCCGGTGGCGGCGCAGCCTGCCTGATCAGTCGTGGGTGGCCAGCATGACGCGGTTGCGTCCGGCTTCCTTGGCCTGGTAGAGCGCCTGGTCGGCCGCCTTGAGCATGGCCTGCTTGACCTCGCCCGCCGCGCGCCCGCGATCCGGCGGTGACAGCGAGGCTGCGCCGATGGAGGCGGTGATGCGCAACGGATCGCGCGAGCCCTCGATCATCACGCCACGGCTGCAGATGCCGGCGCGGATGCGTTCGGCGATGCGTGCCGCGTCGTCGCGCGTGGCGTGGGTCAACAGCACCACGAATTCTTCCCCGCCGAAGCGACCCAGTGCATCCGACAGGCGCAGTTCCTTCTTGATGCGCGCAGCCACTTCGCGCAGCACGTCGTCCCCGCTCTGGTGGCCGAACTGGTCGTTGACGCGCTTGAAATGGTCGATGTCGATGAACAGGCAGGACAGTGCCGAGCGATCGCGCTGGCTGCGTGCCACTTCCTCCTGCATGCGTTGCTCGATGTAGCGGCGGTTGTTCACGCCCGTGAGCGGATCGGTCAGGCCGATGTGCTTCAGGCGCTCATTGTTGATGACGTTTTCCAGGCAGATGGCGGCTACCGTCGCCAGGCGCTGGATGAAGTCGGTGGCCAGCGTGCGCGTGAAACGCTCGGCATAGGCGCTGCCCAGCGACAGGTAGCCCAGCAGCCGGTGCTGGCGCACCAGCGGCAGCACTGCCACGCTCACCGGCTGGTAATGCGGGAACAGCGGCCCGTGCAGGGCCGGCACGTACTGGCCCAGGCGCGGTTTTTCGTCCGACAGCGGACCATCCTCGTCGATGAAGTGCAGCGGGTCCTTCAGGAACAGCAGCTTGGGGAATTCGTTCACGCCGATCTGCAGGTCGCGCAGGATGCGCTGGATCGCGTAGTCGCCATCGATGAGGGACAGCGTGACCGTCTCCAGGCTGAACACCCCCGGCATCACCGTGAGCATCACGTCGATGAGCTCGCGGAATTCGCTGGCACCGATCAGTTTCAGATCGAAGGCCTGATGGCGTTCGATGATGGACTGGTTGATGTGCGCCTGCTGCAGCAGATCCTGCAGCTCGCTCCTCAGTTGTTCGTTGTCGGCAATCAGCGATTCCATATCGATGGTCGATGTCATGTGCTCATCTGCATATTCCGGCGTGCGGCCGGCCCCTTGCCCAAACCGGTCGCCCGGTCACCCTACAGCCCGCCACGTGCGGGGTGGGCGGTCTGACTGCCTGTGCTGCAATTTGCGAGTTGCGATCTGCGATCTGATCCGACGTTATCGGCAGGGCGGGCCGCAAATGAAGGCCCCATCCCCTCCCTGATACCGAGCAAGAAGCGTTCCCGTCCGCCTGCCTGCTGCTGCCGGCCGGGGCCGACTCAGGCTGCCTGCGGGGCGAAGAAGCGTTCGCCCATCT
The DNA here is from genome assembly GCF_022627875.1 of Herbaspirillum sp. C7C8. Lineage (NCBI taxonomy): Bacteria > Pseudomonadati > Pseudomonadota > Betaproteobacteria > Burkholderiales > Oxalobacteraceae > Herbaspirillum > Herbaspirillum sp. C7C8. The sequence goes on along the minus strand of NZ_JABXGG010000003.1, from coordinate 58,955 downwards.
CATCCAGTCCCAGCGTGCGCAATACTTCCTGCAGGCGCTCGGCCGGACGGCGGCGCGGCAGGTCGCGGTATTGCGCAATGATCAACTCGTTCTTCATCGAATGTTCCCAGCCCACCAGCTCGGTCACGCTGACCTTGTAACCATGCGCTTCCAGCTGCAGGCAGCGCAGCACATTGGTGACCTGGCTGCCGAATTCGCGGGTATGCAGCGGATGGCGCCAGATCTCGGTGAGCGAATTGGAGAGCGACTTGCCCTTGTTGCGATTGAGCACCGAGGCCACTTCGGCCTGGCAGCAGGGCACCAGGACGATGAAGCGCGCTTCCTTGGCCAGGGCGAAATGGATGGCGTCATCGGTGGCCGTATCGCAGGCATGCAGAGCGGTGACCACGTCGATCTTCTCCGGCAGGCTGGGCGAAGTGATCGAATCGGCCACCGACAGATTGAGGAAGGACATGCCGCCAAAGCCCAGGCGCGCGGCCAGTTGCTCGGACTTGCGCACCAGCTCCTCGCGGGTTTCGATGCCGTAGATGCGGGGCGCGCCCTGCAGGCCCTTGAAGAACAGGTCGTAGAGGATGAAGCCGAGATAGGACTTGCCCGCGCCATGGTCGACCAGGCTGACGTCGGGATGATCGTCCAGCACTTCTTGCAGCAGCGGTTCGATGAACTGGTAGAGGTGATAGACCTGCTTCAACTTGCGGCGGCTATCCTGATTCAGCTTGCCGTCGCGGGTGAGGATGTGCAGTTCCTTCAACAGCTCGATGGACTGGCCGGGCCGGATCTCATGCGCCTGCGGGGCGCTCTCGGCAGTGGATTTGGCCCGGTTCGGCTGGCGGCCGGGGGCGCTGTTGGCTTGCTTGCTCATGATGCTGCACTGGCGAAGGGCCGGCGCGCAGGCCGGCGGGGTGGATTCGGGGGCAGGGCGGCGAGCTCCGGAGCTCGGTAAAGGACTGCCGTGGCCGGGCATTTTACCCGATCCCGATGTCAACTTCGTGAAGTGCTGCTGCCGTGCGCGGCATGTTGCAAGCCGGCAAACATGCGCGCGCGGACCGATGCCAGGGCCTTACGCTACCCGCTCGATCACCAGCGCAATCCCCTGGCCCACGCCGATGCACATGGTGCACAGCGCATAGCGGCCACCGGTGCGCTCCAACTGGTTGAGGGCGGTCGTCACCAGCCGTGCGCCGGAAGCCCCCAGCGGATGACCGATGGCGATGGCGCCGCCATTCGGATTGACGTGCTCGGCATCGTCGGGCAAGCCGAGATCGCGCGTCACGGCCAGCCCCTGCGCGGCGAAGGCTTCGTTCAGTTCGATCACGTCCATCTGCGCCAGCGTCAGGCCGACCTGCGCCAGCACCTTGCGTGTCGCCGGCGCCGGACCAAAGCCCATGATGCGCGGCGCCACGCCCGCCGTGGCCATGCCCAGCACGCGCGCACGGGGCTTGAGGCGATACAGGTCGGCGGCCTTGGGCGAGGCCAGCAGCAGCGCGCAGGCACCGTCGTTGACGCCGGAGGCATTGCCTGCCGTGACCGTGCCATCGGGGCGCACCACGCCCTTGAGTCTGGCCAGCGTGGCCAGGGTCGTGTCCGGGCGCGGATGTTCGTCGGTGGTGACGATGAGCGGATCGCCCTTCTTCTGCGGGATGGTCAGCGCTGCGATCTCGCCCGCGAAGAAACCGGCCTCCTGTGCTGCGGCCCAGCGCTGCTGGCTGCGCAGAGCAAACGCGTCCTGGTCGGCACGGTTGATGTTGAAATCGGTGGCGACGTTTTCCGCCGTCTCGGGCATGGAGTCGATGCCGTACTGCGCCTTCATCAGCGGATTGACGAAGCGCCAGCCGATGGTGGTATCGAAGATCGCGGCACTGCGCGAGAAGGCCGATTCCGCCTTGCCCATCACGAAGGGCGCGCGCGTCATGCTCTCCACCCCGCCGGCGATCATCAGCTCCACCTCGCCCGACTTGATGGCGCGTGCAGCCATGCCCACCGCATCCAGGCTGGAGCCGCACAGGCGATTGATGGTGCTGCCCGGCACGTCGATGGGCAGGCCAGCCAGCAAACCGGCCATGCGGGCCACGTTGCGGTTGTCTTCACCGGCCTGGTTGGCGCAGCCGTAGAGGATGTCGTCGACGCGGCTCCAGTCCACGCCGGGGTTGCGCTCCATGAGGCTGCGAATGGGTGCGGCCGCCAGGTCGTCGGCGCGTACCGCGCCCAGGGCGCCACCGTAGCGTCCGAACGGGGTGCGAATGGCGTCACAAATCAATGCTTGCATAGGTCTCTTTCTTCCAGGATCAAGGGTTTGCGGGCCATGCCTCAGGCCGGGAGGGCCGACGCGACGGCGCTGTCGGCTTTCTTGCGATGGTCGATCACCCGTTTGGCCTTGCCCACCGAGGTGCGCTCGATCATGCCGGCCGGCACCACCGTCACCTTGGTGGAAATGCCCACATAGGTCTTGATGCTGTGCTGCAGTTCCTTCTCCAGTGCCTCCACGTGTTCGGTGGAGGCGTCCTCGCGCAGCTCGGCGAAGACGCACATGCTGTCCATGTGGCCGTGGCGTTCGATCTGCAATTGATACTGCGGGGCCAGTTGCGGCAGTTTCAGGATCAGCTCCTCGATCTGGGTCGGGAACACGTTCACGCCCCGGATGATGAGCATGTCATCCGAGCGTCCGGTGATCTTGCCGATGCGGCGCATGGAGCGCGAGGTCGGCGGCAACAGGCGCGTGAGGTCGCGGGTGCGGTAGCGGATCATCGGCAGCGCTTCCTTGGAGAGCGAAGTAAAGACCAGTTCGCCCTCCTCGCCGTCGGGCAGCACTTCGCCGGTATCAGGATCGATGATCTCGGGATAGAAATGGTCTTCCCAGATCACCGGACCATCCTTGCTCTCGATGCACTCGCTGGCCACGCCCGGTCCCATCACCTCCGACAGACCATAGATGTCCACCGCATCGATGCCGGCGCGCTGCTCGATTTCGCGGCGCATGGCATCGGTCCAGGGCTCGGCACCGAAGATGCCGACCTTGAGCGAACTGGCGGCAGGGTCCAGCCCCTGGCGCTGGAATTCCTCGATCACGTTGAGCATGTAGGAGGGCGTGACCATGATGATGGCCGGCTTGAAATCGCGAATGAGCTGTACCTGCTTTTCAGTCTGGCCGCCCGACATGGGGATGACGGTGCAGCCCAGCTTTTCCGCACCGTAGTGCGCGCCCAGCCCCCCGGTGAACAGACCATAGCCATAGGAAATCTGCACGATGTCACCGGCACGTCCACCGGCGGCGCGAATGGAGCGCGCCACCACCGTGGCCCAGGTGTCGATGTCATTGCGCGTGTAGCCCACCACGGTGGGCTTGCCGGTGGTGCCGCTGGAGGCATGCACCCGCACTACCTGCTCGCGCGGTACGGCGAACATGCCGAAGGGATAGTGGTCGCGCAGATCCTGCTTGGTAGTGAAGGGAAACCTGGACAGATCCGACAGGCTCTTCAAGTCGTCCGGGTGCACCCCGGCCTGGTCGAAGGCATGGCGATAGTGCGCCACGTTTTCATAGGCATGCTTGAGCGACCATTTCAGGCGTTGCAGTTGCAGCGCCTGCAGTTCGTCGCGACTGGCCGTTTCGATGGGCTCCAGATCGCCGGGTTGGGGAGTGCGGGTGGTCATGGTGGTCTCCTGTCTCTGTTGATGTTGGTGTTCTTTTTTTTTGCGCGGTCACTGCGCAGCCTGCAGGCCGCTGATCACCTCGCCTCTGATGCGATAGGACTTGCCCCGGAACAGCGCAATGATCTTGCCGTCCTGGTTGCTCACGGTGATGTCGTAGACCCCGGTGCGGCCGGCCAGCGTGCGTTCCTGCGCCTCGGCGATCAGCACGTCGTTGCGCATGGCCGGTGCCACGTAGTCGATGCTGCACCCCGATGCCACGGTGTTGAGGTTACGGCTGTTGCAGGCAAATGCAAAGCTGCTGTCGGCCAGCGCGAAGATGAACCCGCCGTGGCAGGTGGCGTGGCCATTGAGCATGTCGCTGCGCACCAGCATGCTCATGCGCGCCCGGCCCGGTGCGATCTCCAGGATCTTCATCCCCAGCGCCTGGGAGGCGTTGTCGCGCGGGTACATGGCTTGCACCGTGGCCTCGGCCAGGGTTTGCGGATCCATCTCGGTCGATGGGGATGATAAGGCGGTCTCACTCATGGAATTTCCTCCCGGAAGCTTGCAGGCGTTGAAGCAGGGGCGAGACCCGATAGCGGTCTTCGCCATAGGTGGCACTGAGCTGGCGCAGTACGTTGGTGACGGTGTCGATGCCGATGGCGTCGGCCCAGGCAAGCGGGCCACGCGGATAGTTCACGCCCTTCTGCATGGCCATGTCGGCATCGCTCCGACTGCACACGCCCTGGTTGACGGCATCGGCGGCTTCATTGGCGAGCATGCAGACGGTGCGCATGACCACCATGCCCGGCACGTCCTGCATGGCCGAGACCGCAAAGCCGCAGGACTGCAGCACCGCGAGCACGGCCTGGCAGGCGCGGTCGCGACACTGGTCGGCGCGCGTCACGCCCAGGCGGGTGGCGCGGGCATAGTCCAGCGCCAGGTCCACCAGCACCACGTCGGGCATGTTGTAGTCGTAGGATTGCTGGGTCGCGCTACGGCCTTCGGTGACGTACAGGCGGCCGGGGCCGGCCTTCATCAGCAGGTGGTCGGCGCGTGGCCCGTGGTATTCCACGCGGCCCTGGTAGCGCGCGCGGATCACTTCCACCAGCGGATGCGTCCCGAACAATTGCAGTGGCACCGTGGGTAGCTCGTACTCGGGTTCGGTCGCCGGCTGGGGGATCTCGGCATCCTCGCCATAGCGATAGAAACCGCGCCCGCTCTTGCGGCCCAGCAATCCGGCCTGCACCAGTTCCTGCTGGATCAGCGAGGGCGTAAAACGCGGGTCGTTGAAGAAGGCATGGAATACCGATTGCGTGACGGCGAAGTTGACGTCATGTCCGATCAGGTCCATCAGCTCGAAGGCACCCATGCGGAAACCGCCGCTCTCGCGCAGCAGGGCGTCGATGGTGGCCGGGTGCGCGCCGCCTTCGTTGAGCACCCGCAAGGCTTCGGCGTAGTAGGGACGGGCCAGACGGTTGACGATGAAGCCCGGGGTCGAGCTGGCCACCACCGGGACCTTGCCCCAGGCCAGCGCGGTGTCGTGCAGGCATTGCACCACGGTGGCGTCACTGCGCACGCCACGGATGACTTCCACCAGGGCCATCTGCGGCACGGGGTTGAAGAAGTGAAGTCCCGCCAGGCGCTCGGGATGACGCAGCGTGGCCGCGATATGGGTGATCGAGAGCGAGGAGGTATTGCTGGCCAAGAGGCATTGCGCATCGACCAGGTCTTCCAGCTTGCCGAACAGTTCCTGCTTGGCGCCGAGCTGTTCGACGATGGCTTCGATCACCAGGCGTGCATCGCGCATCTCCTGCAGGGTGTGGGCAACGCAGAGCCGGTCACTGGCGGCGTGAGCCTCTTCGGCGGGGATCTTGCCCTTGTTGGCCAGTTTGTCGAGACCGGCGCGGATGTCGGCGATAGCCTTGGCCGCCGCGCCTTCGCGGCTGTCGTAAAGTTGCACCGGATGCCCGGCCAGCGCGGCCACCTGGGCGATACCGGCGCCCATGGTGCCGCTGCCGATGACGGCCACCGGGGCCGTGGCGGGCAGGGCGTGCCTGATGTCTGCCGCGTTCATGTCATTGCCCCGTGAACTGCGGCGCGCGCTTTTCTAGGAAGGCGCTCACGCCCTCGCGGTAATCCCGGCTGTGGCCGAGCGCGCGCATGGTGTCGCGTTCCAGGTCCAGCTGCTGCGCCAGGGTGTTGGCCGGGCTGGCATGGAGCGTGGCCTTGGTGGCGGCCAGGCCCTTGGTGGGGGCGCGGGCGAAGTGTTCCGCCATGGCGCGTGCCTGCTCCATCAACTGGTCGTCCTCCACGCATTTCCAGATCAGACCCCAGCGTTCGGCCTGCTCGGCGCTGATCTTCTCGCCCAGCAGCGCCATGCCCATGGCGCGCGCCGTACCCACCAGGCGCGGCAGGAAGTAGGTGCCGCCGGTATCGGGAATGAGCCCCAGCTTGCAGAACACTTCCACGAAGCTGGCCGAGCGCGCGGCCAGCACGATGTCGCAGGCCAGCGGCAGGTTTGCACCCGCACCGGCGGCCACGCCGTTGACGGCGCAGATCACCGGGAAGGGCAGCGCACGCAGCGACTTCACCAGCGGACCGTAGTACTTGTCGATGGATTCGCCCAGGTCGACGGCACCGTCACCGGGTTTGACGGCGCGGTCGCCCAGGTCCTGGCCGGCGCAGAAGCCGCGTCCGGCGCCGGTGAGCAGCAGCACCCGCACGCTGGTGTCGGCCTGCAGCGCGGCGATGGCCTCGCGCAGTTCCAGGTGCATGGCCACGGTGAAGCTGTTGAGCTTGTCGGGGCGGTTCAGCGTGATGACGGCGATGCCGTCGCGGTTCTCGAAGAGGATGGATGAGTAGCTCATGGGCTCGGAAAAAGTAAGGGGCGGGGAAGAGCGTCAGTCTCAGTTGTCCTGGTCGAAGTCCAGCAGCAGCTTGTCGCTGACCGGGAAGGACTGGCAGCTCAGGACGAAGCCGCGGGCGATCTCGTAGTCTTCCAGGGCGTAGTTGGCATCCATGTCGACCTTGCCCTCGACCACCTTGCAGCGGCAGGTGGCGCACACGCCACCCTTGCAGGAGTAGCGCAGGTCGATGCCGTGCTTCAGGCCGGCATCGAGCACGGATTCCTTTTCCTTGTCCATGGTGAAGACGTTGTGATAGCCGTCGACGATCACCGTGACCTCGCATTCCTTCCTGCCCACCACCGGGCGCGAGGCGTGCGCACGCGTCGGCGTGCTGGCGGCAAACAATTCGGTCTTGATCTGCGTCTTGGGCATGCCATGTGCCTGCAGAGAATCGGAGACGGCCTGCACCATTTCTTCGGGACCGCAGAGGAAGGCCGCGTCCATGTCCTTGAGATCTATCCAGGAAGCGAAGAAGGCATCGCACTTCTTGCGGTCGATGCGTCCGTTGAACAGTTCCACGTCCTGCTGCTCGCGGCTCATCACCCAGATCACGTTCAGACGTTCGAGGTAGGCATCCTTGAGGTCGGTGAGTTCTTCCTTGAAGATCACCGAAGACGAGGCGCGATTGGCATAGACCAAAGTAAAGCGGCTGTGCGGCTCGGTCAGCAGCGTGGTCTTGATGATGGAGATCATCGGCGTGATGCCGCTGCCGGCGGCAAAGGCCAGGTAGTGCTTGCGGTTGGCGGCATCCAGCGGAACGTTGAAGTGGCCCATGGGCGGCATCACCTCGATACTTTGTCCCGGGACAAAGGACTCATTGGCCCAGTTCGAGAACAGTCCGCCGGGGACGCGCTTGATGGCGACCCGCAACTGCTTTTCCTGGGTGGCCGCGCAGATCGAATAGGAGCGGCGCAATTCCTCGCCCTCGATGTGCGAGCGCAGCGTCAGGTGCTGGCCCTGCTGATAGGCGAAGGTATCCTGCAATTCGGCCGGGACGGCGAAGGAGACCACGATGGTATCGCGCGTTTCCTGTTTCACGCCCGAGATGGTCAGTGGATAGAATTTGCTCATGATGTTGTGCCTTGGTTCTGGGACATTGAGCACGGCTCAATGCGCCTTGAAGTAATCGAACGGCTCGCGGCAGTCCTTGCACTGGTACAGCGCCTTGCAGGAAGTGGAGCCGAACTGGCTCACGCACACCGTCTGCATCGAACCGCAATGCGGGCAGGGAACCTGCGGTGCGGCCTGTCGCCGGATGCTGATGCCGCGGATGTCGACGACCTGCTGTGCCGGTGGCGCGATGCCGTATTGCTGCAGGTTGCGACGGCCTTTCTCGCTCATCCAGTCAGTGTTCCAGGCCGGTGCCAGCTGGGTGCGGATGGCCACCTCGGTCAGTCCGTGCTGCTTGAGCGCCGCGCCGATCTCCTGGGCGATTACGCCCATGGCCGGGCAGCCGGAATAGGTCGGGGTGATGACCACCGTGCAGCGTGCCGCCCCGGCATCCTCCTCGGAGACCTCGACGGCGCGCACGATGCCCAGGTCCACCACCGAAATGACCGGAATCTCCGGATCGGGAATGGCTTGCAGCCATTCCCAGATCCTTGCCTGGAGCGCCTGCGCAGGCGATGCCAGCTCGCTCACCAACTGGCTCCGGGATAGGTGCGCTGCAAGAACTGCATTTCCGCCAGCAGGTAGCCCAGGTGTTCGGTATGTCGGCCCTGCTTGCCGCCGCTCTGCATCCACAGGCCCGCAGCCGGCAGTTGCAGCGTGGCTTCGCGCATCACCTCGGTGACGTGCTGCTGCCACTTCTGTTGCAGTTCGCCCAGGTCCGGTGCGATACCGTCGGCCTGCATGGCCTGATCCAGCGTGTCGGCCGTAAACAGTTCGCCGGTGTACATCCACAGGGCGTCGATGGCGTCCTGCATGCGGCGATGGCTTTCTTCGGTGCCGTCACCCAGGCGGATCATCAGATCGGTACTGCGGCGCACGTGGTAGGTGACTTCCTTGAGACACTTCTGCGCAATCTCGACGATGCGTGCATCACTGCTCTCGCACAGTCCTTCGAGCAGGAAGTAATGCCAGACATCGAAGAGGAACTGACGCGCCAGCGTATCGGCATAGCTGCCATTGGGCAGCTCCACCAGCAGCAGGTTGTGGAACTGATGGGCATCGCGCAGGAAGGCCAGTTGATCTTCGTTGCGGCCCGCACCTTCCAGTTCGGCGGCGTAGGCCAGCCACAGGCGGGCCTGGCCGATCAGGTCCAGCGAGACGTTGATGAGCGCCATGTCTTCTTCCAGCGCCGGGCCCTTGCCGCACCATTCGGAGAGGCGTTGCGAGAGCACCAGGGCGTTGTCGCCCAGGCGTCGCACGTAATCGGTTTTGTGGGTCATGGTGCTTACCTCTTACAGGTTCTTCAGCTCAGCCGGCATGGGGAAGAAGGTCGGATGGCGATACACCTTGCTGTTGGCCGGCTCGAACAGCGGCGCCTTGTCGCCCGGGCTGGAAGAGACGATGTCGGCGGCACGCACCACCCAGATGCCCACGCCTTCATTGCGGCGGGTGTAGACGTCGCGCGCATTGTTGATGGCCATCTCGCCATCGGGGGCGTGCAGGCTGCCGACGTGTTTGTGGGCCAGACCGTGCTGGCTGCGGATGAAGACTTCCCAGAGAGGCCATTCCTTGCTCATGATGCTTTTCCTTGTTGGCGGGCCGCTGTCATGGCGGCCACTGGCATGGTTGTGTGTGAAACGAATCGGATCGGATATCGAAGCGGCGACTCAGGCCGCCTTGCGCGCGGCCCGCTTGTCGGCATGCGCCACCAGCGCATCGCGGAACCAGGCGCCGTCGTCGTAGGCTTTCTTGCGGGTGGCCAGGCGTTCGCGGTTGCAGGGGCCGTTGCCGCGCAGGACGTTGTGGAATTCGTCCCAGTTGATTTCACCGAAGTCATAGCGGCCACGTTCTTCGTTCCACTTGAGGTCGGGGTCGGGAACTGTGAGGCCCAGGTATTCGATCTGCGGGATGGTCTGGTCGACCATGCGCTGGCGCAGTTCATCGTTGGAGAACAGCTTGATGCGCCACTGCATCGATTGGGCGCTGTTGACCGATTCTGCATCGGAGGGACCGAACATCATCAGCGCCGGCCACCACCAGCGGTTCAGCGCATCCTGCGCCATCTGCTTCTGCTCGGGCGTGCCGCGGCACAGCGCCAGCATGATGTCGTAGCCCTGGCGGGCGTGGAAGGATTCCTCCTTGCACACGCGCACCATGGCGCGCGAGTAGGGACCATAGGAGCAGCGGCACAGCGGGATCTGGTTGATGATGGCCGAGCCATCCACCAGCCAGCCGATGGCGCCCATGTCGGCCCAGCTCAGGGTCGGATAGTTGAAGATGCTGGAGTACTTGGCACGTCCCGCATGCAGATCGTCCAGCAGTGCATCGCGCGACACGCCCAGGGTTTCGGCCGCGCTGTAAAGATAGAGACCGTGACCGGCCTCATCCTGTATCTTGGCCAGCAGGATGGCCTTGCGTTCCAGGGTCGGGGCGCGCGTGACCCAGTTGGCCTCGGGCAGCTGGCCGACGATTTCCGAATGCGCGTGCTGCGAGATCTGGCGCACCAGCGTCTTGCGATAAGCGTCGGGCATCCAGTCCTTGGGCTCGATCTTGACCCCGGCATCGATGCGGGCCTGGAAGGCTTGCTCTTGGGCGGACATGTCCTCGGCGCTGCGCACCTTGGCCAGTCCGGTTTCTACGAGTTGTGCATACATGTGCTTCTCCGTGAAGGTGAATCACGCGGGTGAAGGACGAACGCGGTCCTTGCCGCAAGGCCAGGCCCTGCGTCTGCGTGAGTTGAAACCGCGAAACTGAAAAATGCTGCTTGCTAGGCCCGCCTGGCCGCGATCAGCGGCTCGACGAAGGGGGCGGCCAGGCTCGGCCGGTTCTCTTCGATCTGCTGCAAGGGGCTGACCTCCCGCAGGCTCTTCAGGCTGCGTTTGGTGAGGTCGTGATAGGTCTCGGTACCGGCCCGTTTCCAGGCCATCTCTTCTTCCGTCAATGCGCGCACCACCTTGGCCGGCAGCCCGGCCACCAGCATGCGCGGGGCAATCTGCATGCCGGCACGCACGAAGGCGCTGGCCGCGACGATGGATTGTTCTCCCACCACCGCATCATCCATCACCACGGCATTCATGCCGACCAGCGCGTCGCGCTCGACGGTGCAGCTGTGCAGCACCGCGCCGTGACCGATGTGACCGTTCTCGCCCACCACCGTGTCATGTCCGGGGAAGCCGTGGACCACGCAGGTGTCCTGCACGTTGGCCCCACGCTTGAGCACGATGCGGCCGAAGTCGCCGCGCAGACAGGCGGCCGGACCGACATAGCAGTCCGGGCCGACGATGACGTCGCCGATCAGCACCGCCGTCGGATGCACATAGGCGGTCGGGTCGACCACCGGGATCACGCCTTCGATCGAGTAACAGGGCACAGCGTCTCCTTTGCCAGCGTGTCGCCTCGGGCGCAGCGGCTCCTTGTGGTGGCAGCGCTGTGGCGATTGCCTGGCTTTCCTTGTTGAAACGCTGGAAAAAACCATTTGCCTGGCGCTGTTTTTTGAGGAATAATAATTTCGACCGACCGGTTGGTCAATAATGTTTTAAAGATTTTTTCTGACCGCTTCGGGAGGTATCGGGTTTCGGACAGGGCAGGGAGGCTTGCAGAGCGGGATGTCTCCGATAGATGTTTCGTAAGAGTTTTGATTTACGGCACAATCATGACTTTGCGGAAATATCGACGAGGACGCATTTATGGCACGCAAGCGAGCAGCGGGATACGACAACCAGCGCGAGACCATCATCGAACAGGCGGCTGCCTTGTTCGCGCGCAATGGTTTCGTGGGCACATCGATGAATGAGGTGGCGCTGGCGTGCGGGCTGTCCAAGGCATCGCTGTATCACTACTTTGCCGACAAGCACCAGTTGCTCATGCACATCTGCGAGGACCACATCGATCGCCTGTGTGCGCTGGTGGAGGAAGTCGCGCAGCAGGATCTGTTGCCGGAACCACGACTGCGCCTGCTGATCCAGCGCTTCGTGGAGGAATACCGCGATGCGCAGAACGAGCATCGGGTGCTGACCGAGGACGTGCGTTTCCTGGAGCCGGGTGACCAGAAGCGCATCCTCAACGGCGAGCGCAAGGTGGTCAAGGCGGTGGCCGACGCCATGTGCGCGGTGCGCCCGGAACTGGACCGCAGCCGCATGGCCAAGCCGCTGGCCATGCTGTTGTTCGGCATGATCAACTGGATGTTCATGTGGTTGAAACCGGATGGTGAACTGACCCATGAGCGCATGGCCGTGGTCGTGTCGGATCTGTTGTTTGGCGGAATCGGCGCCGTGAGCCTGGACGGCGCCGGAAAGAAGAAACGATGACGTGAGCCCTTGATCGGTAGCGTCATTGCAGGCACGCAGCACCACAATGACAAAATCATCAAGGAGACCTCCATGCAGTTTGCTCGCCCTTTGCTGGCGCTGGCCCTGGCCGGCTGCGCCCTCGCCGCACATGCTGACATCAACGTCGGCGTCACCGTATCGACCACCGGCCCGGCTGCCTCGCTGGGCATTCCCGAAAAGAACACCATCGCACTGCTGCCCACCACGATGGGCGGGCAGAAGATCAACTACATCGTCCTCGACGATGCCTCCGATACCACGCAGGCGGTCAAGAACGCGCGCCGCTTCGTCTCGGAAAACAATGTGGACGTGATCATCGGTTCGTCGGTGAGCCCGAACTCGATCTCGATGATCGAAGTCGCCGCCGAAGCGCAGACCCCGATGATCTCCCTGGCTGCCGCCGCGCGCATCGTCGAGCCCATGGATGCCAAGAAGAAGTGGGTCTTCAAGACTCCGCAGAACGACATCATGATGTCGCTGGCGATTGCCCGCGACATGGTGGCGCGTGGCTATCAGCGCATCGCCTTCATCGGTTATTCCAACGCCTATGGCGAAGGCTGGTACGAGGAATTCAAGAAAGCGGCCGGTCTCAAGAAGCTGGAGCTGGTGGCCAATGAGCGCTTCGCGCCCAACGATACCTCGGCCACCGCGCAAGCCCTGAAGCTGGTGGCGGCCAAGCCGGATGCCATCCTCATCGCCGCTTCGGGCACACCGGCGGTGGTGCCGCAACGTGCGTTGAAGGAGCGTGGCTTCAAGGGCCAGATCTACCAGACGCACGGCGTGGCCAATGCCGACTTCCTGCGCGTGGGCGGCAAGATGCTCGACGGCACCCTGCTGCCGGCCGGTCCGGTGCTGGTGGCGGCGCAACTGCCGGCCTCCAACCCCATCCGCAAGGTGGCCCTGGACTACACCGCGAAATACGAAGCGGAACATGGCAAGCACAGTGTCTCGCTCTTCGGCGGCTATGCCTGGGATGCCGGCGTGCTGCTGCAGTCGGCCATTCCGGTGGCCCTGAAGCGCGCCAAGCCGGGCACGCCGGAATTCCGCGCGGCCCTGCGTGATGCGCTGGAAGCCACCAAGGAAGTCACTGGCGTGCACGGCGTCTACAACATGACCGCCACCGATCACCTGGGGCTGGACCAGCGTGCTTCGGTGATGGTCAAGATCGTGGATGGCGCCTGGCAGTATCAGCCCTGATCGGCGTGGCCCCGGCCTGATCCCATTTTCCAACACGCTGCGGGTGCGTCCTCGTCCGCAGCGTGTCGTCCTACCCGCTCACAGGAGTCTTCGATGACCACCCGTCCCCCTTTGCTACAGAGTTTCATCGCCGGTCGCTGGTTCGGCCAGAGCCCGTCCCAGGCGCTGCACAGCGCGGTCAATGGCCAGTCCGTGGCCAGTACGCATCAGGAATCCATCGATTTCGGCGAAGCGCTGGACCATGCCCGCCGTCAGGGCCTGCCTGCGCTGATGCGCCTGGACTTCCAGCAACGTGCGGCGATCCTCAAGGCGCTGGCCAAGTATCTGGTCGAGCACAAGGAAACCCTGTACGCCATCTCGGCCCACACCGGCGCCACCCGCACCGACAGCTGGATCGACATCGAAGGCGGCAGCGGCACGCTGTTCACCTATGCCAGCATCGGCACCAATGAATTCCCGTCCTCCAACCTGGTCCATGAAGGCCCGGCCATGTCGCTGGGCAAGCAGGGACGCTTTGCCGGTACCCACATCCTGGTGCCGCGCGGCGGCGTGGCGGTGCACATCAATGCCTTCAACTTCCCGGTCTGGGGCATGCTGGAAAAATTCGCCCCGACCTTCCTGGCCGGCATGCCCTGCATCGTCAAGCCGGCCACCGCCACCAGCTATCTGGCCGAAGCAGCCGTGCGCCTGATCCAGCAGTCGGGCCTGCTGCCCGAAGGCAGCCTGCAACTGGTCATCGGCAGCACCGGTGATCTGCTTGATCGCCTGCAGGCGCAGGATGTGGTGACCTTCACCGGCTCGGCCGACACGGCCGCCCGGCTGCGCGCCCATCCCAATCTGATTGCCAACTCCATCCCCTTCAATGCCGAAGCCGACTCGCTGAACTGCGCCATCCTCGGTCCCGACGTCAACGTCGACGATGAAGAATTCGATCTCTTCGTCAAGGAAGTGGCGCGCGAGATGACCACCAAGGCCGGCCAGAAATGCACCGCGATCCGCCGTGCCATCGTGCCACGCCAACACTTGGATGCAATTTCGGAAAAACTCGCCGCGCGCCTGTCGAAAACCGTGATCGGTGACCCGGCGCTGGAGTCGGTGCGCATGGGGCCGCTCGCTTCGCATGCGCAACAGCGCGATGTGGAAGAGCGCGTGGCCTTGCTCAAACAAAGTGCAGAAGTGATCCTGGGCGCCGGCAGCCACTTCCAGCCGCAAGGCGAGGGCGTGCGCGAGGGTGCGTTCTTCGCCCCGACCCTGCTGCTGGCGCGCGATACCTCCGCAGGCAGCCCGGTGCATGAAGTGGAAGCCTTCGGTCCGGTCAGTACGCTCATGTCCTATGACGATCTGGACGAAGCCCTGGCGCTGGCCGCACGCGGACGCGGCAGTCTGGTGGCCAGCCTGGTCACGCGCAGTCCTCCCGTGGCGGCACGGGCCATCCCGGTGGCGGCAGCGTGGCACGGTCGCCTGCTGATCCTCGATCGCGAAGCCGCACCGGAATCCACCGGCCACGGTTCGCCCTTGCCGCAGCTCAAGCATGGCGGTCCCGGACGCGCCGGGGGCGGCGAGGAACTGGGTGGTTCGCGCGCCGTGAAGCACTACCTGCAACGCAGTGCCGTACAGGGTTCGCCCACCATGCTGGCGGCCGTCGCAGGCGAACACGTGCGTGGTGCGCAGGTGCGCGAGTCGGGCATTCACCCCTTCCGCCACTACTTCGAGGATCTGCAGATCGGCGATTCGCTCACCACCCATCGCCGCACCGTCACCGAAGCCGACATCGTCAATTTCGGATGCCTTTCGGGCGACCATTTCTACATGCACTTTGACGACGTCGCGGCACGCCAGTCGCCCTTCGGCAAACGCATTGCGCATGGTTACTTCGTGCTGTCGGCGGCGGCCGGGCTGTTTGTCTCGCCGGCACCCGGTCCGGTGCTGGCCAACTACGGGCTGGACACGCTGCGCTTCGTCAAACCGGTGGGCATCGGCGACACCCTCTCGGCGCGCCTGACCTGCAAGCGCAAGATCGACCGCAACAAGAAGGACGCCAATGGTCAGGGCCAGGGCGTGGTGGCCTGGGATGTGGAGGTGAGCAACCAGGAAGGTGAACTGGTGGCGTCCTACGACATCCTGACCCTGGTAGCCAAGAGACCGGCGGCCTGAGCCTCCCGGTTTTTTGCAAAAAGCTTCATGTCCTGTCCGGTAATCCGCGCCACACACAAGATAGCAGCCCCAAAGGTTCATCTCTGACAAGAACCGGGCCACTCCGGCCAGTCGCAGCCCGATCTGCGGCGGCCGGCCACAACAGGAGGAGACAAGTGGATTCGAGCATTCTGACCGTGCTGATCCAGGACGGCATCACGACCGGCGCCATCTATGCGCTGCTGTCGCTGGCGCTGGTGCTGGTGTTTTCAGTGACACGGGTAATTTTCCTGCCGCAGGGCGAGTTCGTCGCCTTCGGCGCCTTGACGCTGGCCGCCATCCAGAACGGCCAGGCCCCCGGTACCGCATTGCTGCTGCTGGCGCTGGGTACGGTGACGCTGGCGGTCGAGGCCGGCACCGCGTTGCGCCTGGCGGCCACGCGTAGTCGCTTGCTGCGCCGCCTGCCACTGCTGCTGGCCACCCAGATCGGACTGCCGCTGGTGCTCTGCGGCATCACGCATTACCTGGATCTGCAGGCGCTGGCCATGCCCTGGCAGATCCTGCTCACGCTCCTGATCGTGGTGCCGATGGGACCGATGATCTATCGCCTAGCCTACCAGCCGCTGGCGCATTCCAGCGTGCTGGTCTTGCTGATCGTCTCGCTGGGCGTGCACCTGGCCATGGTCGGTCTGGGCTTGCTGATGTTCGGTCCCGAGGGGACCAACACCCGACCCTTCACCGAGATGCAGTTCAGTCTGGGGGACAGCCCGGTCTCCGGCCAGAGCGTGATCGTGCTGGTGACGGTGGCCGCGCTGATCGCCGTGATCTACGTCTTCTTCGAACGCACCTTGACCGGCAAGGCCCTGCGCGCCACCGCCGTCAATCGTCTCGGTGCGCGACTGGTGGGGGTGGGCATCAACCAGGCGGGCCGCTTGTCCTTTGCGATGTCGGCGGGCATCGGGGCGCTGTGTGGCATCCTGATTGCGCCCTTTACCATCGTCAACTACGAGTCCGGTTTCATCATCGCGCTCAAGGGCTTTGTCGGCGCCATCTTCGGCGGGCTGGCGAGTTATCCGATTGCGGCGCTGGGCTCGGTATCGGTCGGACTGATCGAGAGTTTTTCGTCCTTCTGGGCCAGTGCCTTCAAGGAGCTGATCGTTTTCACGGTCATCATCCCCATCCTGCTGTGGCGTTCGCTGACCAGCCACCACATCGACGAAGAAGCCTGAGGACCCCGTCATGACCGCATTCACATCGCATCGCGCCGCGTGGCCGGCGCTGTTCTTCGCCATCGTGCTGGTGTTGCCGCTACTGGGCCTGCCTCCCTTCTGGGTGACGCTGATGTCCTACGTCGGCCTGTATGCCATCGTTGCACTGGGACTGGTCTTGCTCACTGGCGTGGCCGGGCTGATCTCGTTCGGACAGGCGGCCTTCGTCGGCATCGGTGCCTACACCACGGCCTATCTCACCACACAGTTCGGACTCTCGCCCTGGATCGGGCTGCTGGCCGGCATCGGCCTGACCGCGCTGTCGGCCTTCCTGATCGGCATGCTCACCATGCGCATCTCCGGGCATTACCTGCCTCTGTCGACGATTGCCTGGGGCCTGTCGCTGTACTACCTGTTCGGCAACCTGGAGATGCTGGGCAAGCATGACGGCATCAACGGCATCCCGCCCATTGCCGTGGGCCAGTTCACCTTCGGCAACGGCGCATCGATGTATCTGCTGATCTGGGTGGTGCTGATCCTGGCGCTGGTGTCGGTGGTCAACTTTCTCGATTCACGCGCGGGCCGGGCGGTGCGGGCGCTCAAGTTCGGTACCGTGATGCCGGAAGCAATGGGGGTGGATACGGCGCGGCTGAAGATTGTCATCTTCGTCTATGCGGCGGTGCTGGCAGGCATTTCCGGATGGCTCTACGCGCATCTGCAACAGGCGGTCAATCCCACGCCCTTTGGCTTGAAATACGGCATCGACTATCTGCTCATGGTCGTGGTCGGCGGGGCCGGCCATGTGTGGGGGGCCATTCTTGGTGCGGGGCTGCTGGCAGTGTTGAGCAACTTCCTGCAGGAGTGGTTGCCGGGTGTGTTGGGCACAGGCGGAAATTTCGAAGCCATCGTCTTCGGCATCGCACTGGTGATCTTCCTGCAGTTCGCCAATGAGGGCTTGTGGCCGCGTCTGCAGGCGCGCTTCGGGCGTCGCCTGCCGCACCGGTTGCCGGCCGACGCTGCGCCGCTGGCGCAGATTCCCAAGCCGGGGCGGGGTGACGTGATCCTGGAGGTGGAGGCCGCGCGCAAGCAGTTCGGTGGACTGGTGGCGGTCAATGATGTGAGCTTCTCGGTGAAGGCCGGAGAAATCGTTGGCCTGATCGGACCGAACGGTGCGGGCAAGTCGACCACCTTCAATCTGGTCACCGGTGTGCTCTCGATCACCAGTGGCAAACTCAATTATCGCGGACAGTCGCTGGCGGGATTGTCCTCGCGCGAGATTTCCAGCCGAGGCATTGCGCGCACCTTCCAGCATGTGCGGCTGGTACCGGGCATGAGCGTGCTCGAGAACGCTGCCATGGGCGCCTTCCGCCGTGGCCAGTTCGCACCCCAGCGCGGCATCCTGGCCAGTCTGGCGCGGGCCAATCGCAAGGAGGAGGCGCGCATTCTGAGCGAGGCGCGACGTCAGCTGGAACGCGTGGGTCTGGGTGAACTGATCGACCGGCCTGCGGGCAGCCTGGCGCTGGGCCAGCAGCGCATCCTGGAGATTGCCCGTGCGCTGTGCTGTGATCCGGCGTTGCTGTTGCTCGATGAACCAGCGGCCGGTTTGCGGCTCAAGGAGAAGCAAGCGCTGGCCGCCTTGCTGGACAAGCTGCGTGGCGAGGGCATGGCGGTGCTGCTGGTGGAGCACGACATGGACTTCGTGATGCAGTTGACCGACCACATCGTGGTCATGGAATTCGGCACCAAGATTGCCGAAGGCACGCCGGCGCAGATCCAGGTGCACCCGGCGGTGCTGGAAGCTTATCTCGGAGGAGCCCAATGATGACTGCAGCGACCATGATGAACCCCGCCAGCGTGGCACCGGAGGTGCGCGCTACGACCGCGCCGGTGTTGCTGGAAGTCAGTGCACTCTCGGCGCGTTATGGCAAGGTGCCGGCGCTGACCGGGGCGGCGCTGACGCTGCGGGCCGGACAGATCGTCACCGTCATCGGCCCCAATGGCGCGGGCAAGTCGACCCTGCTCAATGCCATGATGGGCGCCTTGCCCGGCGGGGCTGCTGCCAGTGGGCGGATTGCCTTCCAGGGCGAGGATGTAAGCCAGATGGAAGTGGAAGAGCGCGTCGCACGTGGCCTGTCGCTGGTGCCGGAAAAGCGTGAATTGTTTACGTCCATGAGCGTGGAAGACAATCTGCTGCTGGGGGCGTACAAGCGGCGGCGCAATGGTGAGTCGGGATATCTGGATCAGCAGGAATTTGTCTATGCCTTGTTTCCGCGCTTGAAGGAGCGGCGCAAGCAGGCGGCCGGGACGCTCTCCGGTGGCGAGCGCCAGATGCTGGCGGTGGGGCGCGCCTTGATGGCCAAGCCGCAGGTGCTGATGCTGGATGAACCCAGCCTGGGGCTGGCACCATTGATCACCAAGGAAATCCTGTCCATCATCAGCCAGTTGCGCAGCACCGGCGTGGCCACCTTGTTGGTCGAGCAGAATGCGCGGGCGGCCTTGCAGGTGGCCGATTACGGGTATGTCCTGGAGATGGGGGAGATGGTCTGCGAGGGACCGGCGGGGGTGCTGGCGGCGGACAAGAAGATTGTGGAAAGTTATCTGGGGGTGGCGCGGCATTGAGCGCGGATCATTCAGGCAACCGGTACGTTCATGAGCGGTCTCATTTCATGTTTTCTTTCCAGCGTGATGGCGCGCTGGTGATGTTGCCACTTCGCGCTTCGCAGCAACAAGGGGTTCCCTCATTGATAGTCAGAGTTCGGCGAGCAGTTCCCAGGTGATGGCCTCGCGTTCGATCGCGCGCAGCAGCAAGCTGTCAGGCGCTTTGCGATGGTGGAGATCGAATGCGTGACTGCGTGGCAGCTGGAAGTAAAGCTCTGATATGCAGCCCTTTTGCCAGCCTCGTTCAGTCAGGCAGAAGATCGCATATTCCGTGGCCTGCTCGCGATGCTCGCCGGAAGAAAGGTACCACTCGATGCAGTCATCTTCATCGAGCTTGGCGGCGTAGTTGCGTAGCTTGGGAATTTTTTTGTCGGCAAGTTTTCTGGTCTGCCAGCTCTCGGGATCGCAACCCCACTTCAATTCGCTCCCGTAGGCTTCTACGTACGCCTCAAACAATTCAATGATTGCTTGGCGTTTCTCCGGTGTATGGCCGCCCCAGAAATAAAGAGAGACGGTCAGTCCGACGCTAGTGATGATTCGGTCATCATCCACATATTGAAAATCCGGAAGCAGGGCTTCGATTTTCTCCAAACCGTATTTCATCAGTGTTTATCCTCTTCGTCTTTTTGATTCGCATTGGCCGTTCTTGTACCGGCTACGGGTACGACTAACGCCGCAGCGGCAGCACCTGCTGCCTAAAGAGGAAGGGCGGCGATGGCAATGGCACCCACCAGAATCGTACCGCCGACCACTGCGGCACCTTTGAGATAGTCGGCAAGCGGGATACCTTCTTCTTGTGATGCGATGGGGCCGTGGCGCGGCTTGACCGGTTGTGGAGGCGGTATGGGAGCAGGCAGAGGTGGCTTCCGGCTATACCAGTGATCTTTTGCCTTGCGCTCCTGTTTCATTGGTGTGGTGACCGGGGCAGGTATGGGGTCTTGCACAGGTGCAGATGTATCGCGTTGACAATCGCACTCTGCGATCGCGAGCAAGCGAAACTTCTTTGGATCGCCTGCTATCGTTTGATAGGCGCTCCTTTGCGTTCTGCGCAGTTTGTCGCCTTCAAACTTGATCTCCAGCACCCGGCCTCTCGGCCCCTGGTGTGTTCCTGATCGCCCCACTGGGCGGGAGGATGGCGAGATACCTTCTCCCATCAGAGATCCTCGCAACGCTGATCCTGCACATGGTAGGGATCAGCGCCGCCCATCGGTTTGGGACGCGCAATCACTTGCAGCGGCAGGGGCGAATCAGTCCAGACCACATCGGTGCGGCCTTCGGCATCGGTCTCGCCTTCCACTATCCGGCCATCACCTGTTTTGATCAGATAGGGAACGCCTGCCAGCAATTCTCCAGTGGTGTTGTTGCGCAGGACGAAGTGCTCCTGGAAGCGCGGTGCCTGGCGGGGAACGTGTTGTTCCGGTGGCGCGTTGGTGCTTCTGTCGTCGTCTGGCGAGCCCAGCCAGCGTGATTGTTGTGCCGCGAGTAGAGGATTGCGCCGCAGTCGGTGACGTCCTGGTCATAGACTACCGGCTGGCCGTTATCCATGATCGTCGGGAAGCGACTGCTGATGATGGTCGCCACGCGCTTGGCGACCTCTCGCACTCACAGATTGAATGTGAACAGGCCCTAGCCCGCCGTGCGAGCTGCGGTCGCCCATGACGATGAAACCGATGATTGCCATGCCGAACTCCTGATCCTTGTCAAAGCGACCGAGGCTAGCAAGATCGCTTTGGCGAGATAAGACGGACCATGGGGCAATTCGGGAAAGTTGGCGATAATGCGTTGCGGATCTCGAAAGTTTTTGAGTTCCGGTAGGCCGCAGTCATGCGAGACCGCACATGAAAAACGGGCGCCCCGTGGCGCCCTGGCAAGTCGGTTGCATCAGATCAGTCGGCAGTCTGCAAGGTCTTGTCTGCTCTGTCCCGCTGCTGCAACAAGGCATACACTCCCATCGATGCCACGAAGGTCAGCGGTGCCGACAGTGACAGCCAGAACCCCGCCATCTCCATCAGCACGAAACCCAGCACGACACCGCAGAACCAGGCACCCAGCCCGACTCGGTTGATACCCGCTGCGCCATCGGTAGCGGTGCCATGGTCGCCCGCGGTGAGAATGTGCGCCAGTGCCACCCCGACCCATGCCACCACGAACACACCCTGATAGGCCAGCGCCTTGAGCAGATAGGAAAACACGTCGGCCAGCATCAGCGCATACACCACGATACCCACCACCACCGCCCATACCAGGCGCGACGCGTGCAGGCCCAGCAGGTTGCCGAAGAAGGCCTGCATGTTGACCGTGGCGAGATAGTAGTTGGCGGTGTTGATGCGCGTCTGCGTGACCCAGACGAAGAGCAATCCCCAGAATCCCATGAGCTTGAGAATGGCCATCACCACCGACACTTCAGACAGCGGACCATCTTGCGGAATGCTGCTTGCCAGGTAGATGCCGGCTGCGCCATTGAGCAGGATGGTGACCAGGTAGAAGGGCATGCCGAAATTGAAGCGGCCGTGATACGTCGCATCTTCCGGCTTGCCGAAGCGGGCATAGTCGAAGGTGAACATCATCAGTACCCACACGCCCATGTAGTACGTGAAGCAGCTCCACCAGCCATCGGCCGGCGGTGCGGCCGGGCCGAAGTCCAGCCACTGCGGCTGGTAGCCGTACTGGCTCACCGCCAGCACCAGCGCCATCAGCAGGCCCAGCAGGTAGAACGGCAGCAGCACGCCGTTGAACTTGTCCAGCCAGTGCTGCACGCTGCCGAAGACCAGCGGCACGCTGTAGAGCACCACGATGAGCGCGGCCACCGGATAGAGCAGCGACGGGTAGAGATGATGCAGGGCCACCGCGATCACCGAGCCCTCGAAGACGGCGTAATAGATCGCGGTGGAAAAGAAGATCAGCGTGGCCAGCGAGGCGCCCAGCCGTCCGAACAGGATGCGCGAAAACAAGGCCACCGACAGGCCGGTGCGCATGGCATAGCGGCTGATGCAGGCATTGATGAGCCCGTAGCTGATGACCGAGAGCACCATGCCGATCAGAGCGTTGCGGGCGCCATAGGTCAGCGCCAGCGAAGCTCCCACGACGATGTAGAAGATGGCGCTACAGACGGCCCACCAGGCCATCGTCAGCGAGAGTTTGCCCATGCGCGCACTGGCGGGAACGCTGTGGGTGGAGAGGTCGATTTCCTTGTTCTGCGTTTGTGATAAGCCGGCCATGTCAGTTTCTCCTGAGACGTTGAAGCGATATTCAATGAGGCGGATGAGAGGCGAGAGCGAAAAACGAAAGCGAAAAACCGAAACGAAATACAAACGGATTTGCGTATGCAAAACTCGCTGGCAAAGCCGTTCCCATCCCGGGGCGGCGACTGCGCGCCGGACCGGGGCGGGATCAAACGGAGGAATGCGCGGCGGTGACGGTCTCAGTTGCCCAGGAGACTGCCCAGGCGCTGGAAGCGCTGCTGATACTGGCGCCGGGCCTGCAGTGCCTGGTCCAGCGTCACGCGCACGAACTGCGCCTTGTGGTTGGGTTGCAGTTGCCCGATCAGGTCGAGGTCGGCGCTGATGACGGTGCCGATGGTGGCGTAACCGCCGCCGGAAACGGCATCGCGCAACAGCACGATGGGCTCCACGCCACCGGGGATCTGGATCGAACCGATGGGATAGCAGGCATCGACGATGTTGGACGGATCCGACCCCGCGCCGAAGGGCTGTTCACGCGGCCGGAACTGCATGGGCTGACCACCCTTGAAGCGGTAGCCGATGCGGTCCGCTTCCGAGGCCACGGTCCAGGTATCGGCAAAGAAACGCTCCACGGCGTCCTCGGTGAGGCGATGTATATACAGCCCCGGCACCACGCGCAGCGTGGCTTCGCGGTCGAACACCGGCACCAGCGACAGCGGCAGGGCACGGCCTTCGACGGCCTGCGCGGACGCGCGCCCCAGCGGCAGTTCGTCGTCCTTGGCCAGCTTGCGGCCATGCCATCCACCGAGTGCGCCCAGGGCATAGGTGGCGCGGCTTTCCAGCACCAGCGGCACGTCGATGCCACCGGCGATGGCGAGATAGCTGCGCGCGCCGGCCTTGGGATAGTCGAAGCTGAGCACCTGGCCGCAGCGCACCTCGAAGGCGGTATCGAGCGGCCGGTCACTACCATCCACGCGCGGCTGCATGCGGGCACCGGTGACGGCGACCAGCGCATCGCACTGGAACTCCAACTGCGGTCCCATCAGGCTGCATTCCAGGGCCGAGCTGGTGGCGGGGTTGCCCACCAGCAGGTTGGCGCTGCGCAGGGCGTACTGGTCCAGTGCACCGGAGGGCGGGATGCCCAGGTGGTAGTAGCCTTCGCGGCCGCCATCCTGCACCGTGGTGGCCAGGCCGGGCTGTTTCACCTTAATCGTCATGGAGGGCCTCCTTGAGAGCGTGGATGCAGGCCGCCGGATCGGCCTGGAAGGCATCGAGATCGAAACTGGCCGCACGGATGCGCAGGTCGAAGCGGCCGGCCTCGACCGCCGCGACGGCGGCGTCATACCCGGCACGGTCGATGGCCTTGAACTGCACGATGTCACCGGCACGGAAGAACACCATCGAGTCCTGCAGATAGGGCAGGCCCTGCGCCGGATCGTAGATGGGCGCGGGCGTGACGCCGAACATCTGGTAACCGCCAGCGCCGCGCACCGAGTAGATGCAGCCGAAGCAGCCGCCGTGGCCGAGGGTCAGCCTGGGCGTGTCGGTACGGGGACGCAGGTACTTGGGCACCTGCAACTGCTTGTCCTGCCCGACCATCTGGTACATGAAGGGCAGCCCCGCCACGAAACCCACCATGGAGACGAACCAGGGCGTGCCGATGTGGGCCGCGATGAAGGCTTGTACCTCGTCATAGCCATTGATGCGCGCCGCGTATTGCAGGTCGGTGGAGGACGGGTCCTGGTGGCGGTCACGGAAGCGCGCCTGGGTTTCATTGGTCCAGGGATCGTCATACAGCACCGGCACCTCGATGATGCGGGTCTGGATGCGGCGCTCGGCGGTAGTGCTGGCTTCCAGCGCCTTGACCTGTTCCAGCAGGGCCAGCGGATGGATCAGGTCAGGATTGAAGCGGATCTGGAAGGAGGCATTGGCCAGGCAGACATCCAGTACGCCGGGCAGCGCCAGTTGCTCCACGGCGCGCGTGATGGCCATGGCGCGGAAGAAGGCTTCCAGCGACATCGATTCGGATACTTCCGCAAAGAGGTGTTCGTCACCGGCGATGCTGTAGCGGATGGGCGCGCAGGGCTGGGATTGTGGGCTGTTCATCTCAGGCTTCCTCAAGTTGCGCGGTGCGGGCGGCTGCGCGTTCGGCCAGCCAGGTTTCCAGCGCCCCGGTATCGAAGCGCGCCGCCTGCACGCGTGCATCGGCCAGCAGCCACTGATGCAGCGGCAAGGTGGTGGCCATGCCGCTGATCCGCGTGGCGTCTACCGCTGCCTGGGCGCGTTCGATGGCCTGCGCCCTGTCCTTGCCGTGCACCACCAGTTTGGCCAGCAGGGAATCGTAATACGGCGGAATGCGATAGCCGGCATAGAGGTGGCTCTCCACGCGGATGCCTTCGCCTTGCGGCCAGTGCAGGTCCGTCACGGTGCCTGGGCAGGGGAAGAAATTGCGTTCCGGGTCTTCGGCGTTGATGCGCATTTCCACTGCTGCGCCCAGCATGCGGATGTCGGACTGCAGCAAGCCGAGCGGCTCGCCGCCCGCGATGCGCAGCATGGCCTGCACCAGATCGATGCCGGTGATCATTTCGGTGACGGGATGCTCGACCTGGATGCGCGTATTCATCTCGATGAAGAAGAACTCGCCGCTCTCGTCATCGAAGAGATATTCCAGCGTGCCGGCGCCGCGATAGTGCAACTGTTCGGCCAGCCGCACCGCGCTCTCGCAGAGGGCTTGCCGCTGTGCGGACGTGAGGGCGGGCGAGGGCGCTTCTTCGAAGACCTTCTGGCGGCGCCGTTGCAGCGAGCATTCGCGTTCGAACAGGTGTACGGCGCGCTGGCCATCGCCCAGGATCTGCACTTCGATGTGGCGCGCGCTGCGGATGAAGCGCTCCAGGTACACCGCACCTGATCCAAACGCGGCCTGCGCTTCGCTTTGTGCGATGGGGAATTCCCGCGTCAGTTCGGCAGCATCGCGCGCCATGCGGATGCCGCGACCACCGCCGCCGGCCGAGGCCTTGATCAGCAGGGGATAGCCGACCTGTTCCGCACAGCTCAGGGCGGCGGGGAGATCATCGAGTTCACCCGGCGATCCCGGCACCACCGGCACGCCGGCAGAGGCCGCAGTACGGCGCGCTTCGGCCTTGTCGCCCATGCGGCGGATGGTATCGGCCTCCGGTCCCACGAAGATCAGCCCCGCCTCGCTGACCGCTTGCGCGAAGGCGGCGTTCTCGGAGAGAAAGCCATAGCCGGGATGGATGGCATTGGCACCGGTCGCGCGTGCGGCCTGCAGCAGTGCATCGGCGTTGAGATAGCTGCGGTCGGCGCGTGCCGGTCCGATGATCTGGACTTCATCGGCCATGCGCGCGGCCATCGAATCGGTATCGGCCTCGCTGCAGGCGGCCACGGTCGGGATACCCAGCGCTTGCGCGGCGCGCAGGATGCGCACGGCGATCTCGCCGCGATTGGCGATCAGGAGTTTGGTGATGGACGTGCTCATGGTGCCGCCTCAGCCTGCCGTCTCGATCACGGCGACCAGCTGGCCGGGTTCGACCGGATCGCCGTTCTCGACGTGGAAGGCCTGCAGCGTGCCGCCGTGCTCGGCCTGCAATTCCGTAAATTGTTTCATCACTTCGATCAGGCCGATCACGGCACCGGCTTCGATGAGGTCGCCTTCCTGCGCATAGGGTGGGGCCTCAGGGCTGGACCGGCGATAGAAGGTGCCGGGCAAAGGGGAGTGCACTTCTTGGACTGCCATGACTTTTCTCCTTCGTGTGATGAATGGTATGGATCAGCGCGGTGCGGCGATGGCTATTTCGGCGGCTTCGAGGCTCCTGCGCGTGGCCTGCACCATTGCGAGGGCACCGGGTGTATCGCTGTGGATACAGACGGATTCGAAGGCGATGGGAATATCGCGCCCTTCGACCGTGCGCACCACGCCTTCGCGGCAGGCCCGCAGCACCTTGGCCGCCACCTGCGCAGGATCGAGCGCACCAACCCGGCGGGTGAAGACGATGGAGCCGCTGTTGTCGTAATCGCGGTCGGCGTAGAACTCGCAGACCACGGATTGTCCTAGTTCCCGGGCCACGCGCCAGACGGCCGAGCCGTGCATGCAGAACAGAAGCAAGTTCGGGTCCAACTGGCGCAGGGTCTGCACGAAGACGCGTGCGGCCTCTTCATCCCGGGCCAGGTGCATGTAGAGCGCGCCGTGCGGTTTGATGTGTTGCAAGGTCATGCCGTTGAGGCGGGCGAATTCGCGCAGGGCGCCGAGCTGGTAGAGCATGTCGTTGACCAGCTCGGTGGCCGGGGCGTTGAGGTGACGGCGGCCGAAGCCGACCAGATCACGGAAGCCCGGATGCGCACCGATGGCCACGCCGTGTTGCCGCGCCTGTTCCACCGTGCGCCGCATGGTATTGGGATCGCCTGCATGGAAGCCTGTGGCGATGTTGGCTGAACTGATCAGGGGCATGATGGCCGCATCGACGCCATCGCCGATGGTCCAGGGGCCGAAGCCTTCGCCCATGTCCGAATTCAGATCGATTGTTCTCATCTCGTGGTCTCCTGCGCTGCCGGAATCAGCGCGTGAAAATGAGTATAGAAATCGGCCACGGTATTGGACAGATGTATTATCAGAGGGCTTGATATCGAAAAATCCGATAGCTTATGAAGGGCATCAAACATGGCCATCACCCTCCGGCAGATTCGTTATTTCGTTGCTACTGCGGAAGTGGGACAGATTTCGCAGGCGGCAATTCATCTGCACATTTCGCAATCCTCGGTTACCAGCGCCATCCAGGAACTGGAGGCCATGCTGGGCGCCCCGCTGTTCATTCGCTCCCCGCAGGGGATGATCCTCACCGACAGCGGGCGGCATTTTTTGAATCATGCGTATTCGATTCTGCGCAGCGTGGACGATGCGATGAAGAGCCCGCTGCCGGACAATACCGCCAGTGGCAGCTTGCGGGTGGCGGCCAGTTATACGGTGCTGGGATATTTCTTGCCGCACCATTTGCAGCGGTTGTCGCAGTCCTATCCGGGGATCAAGCTGCATGTGCATGAGAAGGAGCGTGCCGAGATCGAGCAGAGTCTGGTGGAGGGCGACATCGACATGGCGGTGGTGCTGACTTCCAACCTGCGCCATCGCGAGATCGCTTACGAGACGCTGTTTGGTTCGGTGCGCCGGCTGTGGCTACCGGCGCGCCATCCGCTGGGGGAGCGCTCGGTGGTGAATCTCTCCGAGGTGGTCCATGAGCCCTTCATCCTGCTGACGGTGGACGAGGCCGACAAGACCGCACTGCGCTACTGGAACCAGAGCGGACGCAAGCCCAACATCATCATGCGCACCAGTTCCATCGAGGCGGTGCGCAGCATGGTGGCCAATGGTTCGGGGGTGGCGATTTTGTCGGACCTGGTGTATCGGCCGTGGTCGCTGGAGGGGTTGCGTATCGAGACCGTGTTGTTGATGGATCACGTGCCGGCCATGAATGTGGGGCTGGCCTGGCGCAAGGGGGTGAAATTTACGCCGGCGATGGAGGCGGTGCGGGAGTATTTCAGGCAGTCGTTTTTGACGCCGCAGTTGAGTAGTGGGAGGAGGTGAGAAAGTGATTCTCATAATTGGAGAATCACTTTCAGTTGAATTGTCCACAGCACTTGTCGTGGACAAGCGAAAATGATTTAGAGAATTTCTTCCTGGGAGGCCACCATCCACACGCGCTTGATCGCAGCCCACATTCGGACTCGGCATCATTGACCGCCGGTATCTTGGAACCGCAATGCAAGGCGCTGTTGATTTGTTTTAGAACTGGCGCACTTTCTCCAAAAATTTCCATTCCAAGTGGACCCATGTTCAGACCACAATCCCGTTCATGACGGCGTGCCGGAGAACGCAGTGATAGAAGTGGCCCTACTTGGAATCATTCATATCTGCGCGCGCCGGCATCAGCCATGAAGTAGTCCACTCATTTTCTAAAGGAAGAGCATGTCCGATACACCTTCATTTTATATGCGTGTCAAGTTGAGCCCGCAGGCGTATGCCGATTACCTGGAAAGCGACGGCGGCCGACCGTCGGATTTCGACGATTGGGTCGAATGGCTGAACACCAAGGGCAACTACGACCCGCAGATCACGCAGGCCCTTGTCAATGAATACAGCGAAGTTGAGCGCGGAGATCGAACGGTCAAGGAATCGCTTGAAGGCTGGTGCGCATCATCGCAGTGCTATGGCCTGACCATGTCGAACTACGATTCCGCAACCGGCATCTGGCAATTCAGCAGCCTTGATTTCTCCTACAGCGTCTATACCCTCTTGGTGAGTCTTCCGTTTTTGAGAAACGTTTGCCGCTACAAGGATACGGCGGACACGGATTATCTATTGATCTACGATTTCATGAATGATTCAACAAACCATTTCGGCATATTTACCCTGGAGCAGGGGCGATCGTCCATTGTAGAAAGCGTGCCCGAGGCCTTCGTTGCCGAAGCCAATGCCCATCTGTCCAAGCAGTATGACCTCTGCATCCGCGCAAACCCGGACTGAGCCTCACGGAAGGCGCCGTATGCGACTCATTCTCCGGCGCCTGTAAGTGTTGTTGGCAAGCTTCACCCCTGCCGCCAATGCGGATGCTCCCTGACCCAAGGCAGCAAAAAAAATCCCCGTATTCACGAGGATTTAAGTTCTTGGCGATTTCTGCAACGTGATGAAATTGCTTGAAACAGCTAAGTTGAATCAGACATTGAACAAGAAATTCATCACATCCCCATCCTTGACCACATACTCCTTGCCTTCCGCACGCATCTTGCCCGCTTCCTTGGCACCCGCCTCACCCTTGAAGGCAATGAAGTCCTCAAAGGCAATGGTCTGCGCACGAATGAAGCCGCGCTCGAAGTCGGTGTGGATCACGCCAGCCGCCTGCGGGCCAGTGGCGCCTACCGGAATCGTCCAGGCGCGTACTTCCTTTACGCCCGCCGTGAAGTAGGTCTGCAGGCCCAGCAGCTTGAAGGCCGCACGGATCAGACGGTCCAGGCCCGGCTCTTCCATGCCCATGTCGGCCAGGAAGTCGGCCTTGTCGGCGTCGTCGAGATCGGCGATCTCGGCTTCGATGGCCGCGCAGATGGCTACGATGGGGGCGTTCTGTTCCTGGGCGTAGGCGGTCAGCTGGTCCAGCAGCGGGTTGTCGGTGAAACCGCTGTCGGACACGTTGGCCACATACATCGCCGGCTTGGCCGTGATCAGGCACAAGGGCTTGATCAGCAGCATCTCTTCGGCATCCAGACCCAGCGCGCGCACCGGCTTGGCTTCGTCCAGCGCCGGCATGATGCGCTCCAGCAGCGCCACCAGCTTGGCCGCATCCTTGTCGCCGGAACGGGCCTTCTTCTGTTCGCGGTGGATGGCCTTCTCGACCGTGCCCATGTCGGCCAGCGCCAGTTCGGTCTGGATCACGGCGATATCGTCCAGCGGGCTCACGCGACCGGCTACGTGGATCACGTTCGGGTCTTCAAAGCAACGCACCACGTTGACAATGGCATCGGTCTCGCGAATGTGCGACAGGAACTGGTTGCCCAAACCTTCACCCTTGGAGGCACCCGCCACCAGGCCCGCAATGTCCACGAATTCCACCGTGGCCGGCAGGATGCGCTCGGGCTTGACGATCTCGGCCAGCGCCTTCAGACGCGGATCTGGCACTTCCACGATGCCGACATTGGGCTCGATGGTGCAGAACGGATAGTTCTCGGCGGCGATGCCCGCCTTGGTCAGCGCATTGAAAAGAGTGGATTTACCGACGTTGGGCAGACCCACGATGCCGCATTTGAGGCTCATGACAGATT
Source organism: Herbaspirillum sp. C7C8 (assembly GCF_022627875.1). NCBI lineage: Bacteria > Pseudomonadati > Pseudomonadota > Betaproteobacteria > Burkholderiales > Oxalobacteraceae > Herbaspirillum > Herbaspirillum sp. C7C8. The sequence goes on along the minus strand of NZ_JABXGG010000003.1, from coordinate 28,782 downwards.
CTTCCGAAAGCAAAACCGACATTGTAGCAAGCCCGACGCCCCAAGCCCCAGCTTTGCAACGCAGCATCGAAGCGCACGTACGCGCTGTGGTATCCGGCCATCACTGGTAACATGCGAGTCTTGATTCGCATCTCGGAAATTGTCTGCAATGCACCATTCCGTTGCAGATGTACCACGCAATAAGAATTTTTTTGCCGGTGCAATATTTAAATGACTCATTCGTCATCTAGTTGGTTGTCGGAAAGTGTCCCTATTTGTAGTGAACATGCCTGTAACTTGTAAAGAACAGGCGTTTTCAGCGCCCGTGATTTACAGGCTGTATTGCCTTCTTGAAAGCGATTTGTAAAATTTGCTCTACAATGTCGGTTTTCCCAAATCCTCAAAGAATCCCCTTGCCTCCCGTGCCCAACATCGTCGAAATCCGCGATCTGCATTTCCGTTATGGCGACCGGCCCATCCTGACCGGTTTGCAGATGGACTTCCCGCGCGGCAAGGTGGTGGCGGTGATGGGCGGTTCCGGATCCGGCAAGACCACCATCCTGCGCCTGATCGGCGGGCAGTTGCAGCCTCAGCAGGGCAGGGTGGAAGTGGATGGCGAGAACGTGCCCTCACTGGCGACCCGGCAGTTGTATGTGCTGCGCCGCAAGATGGGCATGCTGTTCCAGAACGGCGCGCTCTTTACCGACATGACGGTGTTCGACAACGTGGCCTTCCCGTTGCGCGAGCATACCGACCTGGATGAAACGCTCATCCGCGACCTGGTTCTCATGAAGTTGAACGCCGTGGGCCTGCGCAATGCCGCCGCCCTCAAGCCGGCCGAGATCTCCGGCGGCATGGCGCGCCGTGTGGCGCTGGCACGGGCCATCGCTCTGGACCCGGCGCTGATCATGTATGACGAACCCTTCGCCGGGCTCGATCCGATTTCCATGGGCGTGACGGCCAACCTGATCCGCCGCCTCAACGATGCCCTGGGGTCGACCTCGATCCTGGTGTCGCACGATGTCAATGAATCCTTTGCCATTGCCGACTATGTGTATTTCCTGTCGGCCGGCAAGATCGTGGCCCAGGGAACGCCGCAACAGATGCGTGAATCCACCGATCCCTATGTGAAGCAATTTGTCCACGCCGAGGCCGATGGTCCGGTGCCCTTCCATTATCCGGGCCGTTCGCTGGCCGAGGACCTGGGCCTGGGAGGTGGCGCATGATCGTCCGTCTGCTCGGCGGTCTGGGCCGCAGCGTGCGCGAGTTCGCAGTCGGCGTGGGTTTTGCCGCGCGCATGTTCATCAACATGCTGGGGGCCTCGCTGGGCCTGCTGCGCCGTCCGCGCTTGATTACCGACCAGATCCACTTCATCGGCAACTATTCGCTGGTGATCATTACGGTGTCGGGCCTGTTCGTGGGGTTCGTGCTGGGTCTGCAGGGGTATTACACGCTCAATAAATATGGTTCGGAGCAGGCCTTGGGTCTGCTGGTGGCCTTGTCGCTGACCCGTGAGCTGGGCCCGGTGGTCACGGCCCTGCTCTTCGCCGGGCGCGCCGGGACCTCGCTGACCGCCGAAATCGGTCTGATGAAGGCCGGTGAACAGTTGTCGGCCATGGAAATGATGGCCGTGAACCCGCTGCAACGCGTGGTGGCGCCCCGTTTCTGGGCCGGCGTGATCGCCATGCCGGTGCTGGCGGCCATCTTCAGCGCCGTCGGTGTGCTGGGGGGCTATGTGGTCGGCGTGCTGCTCATCGGTGTGGATGAGGGCGCGTTCTGGTCGCAGATGCAGGGCGGGGTGGATGTGTGGAACGATATCGCCAATGGCGTGTTGAAGAGCATCGTCTTCGGCGTGGCCGTGACCTTCGTGGCATTGTTCCAGGGATATGAAGCCCAGCCTACGCCCGAAGGCGTGGCCCGCGCCACCACCCGGACCGTGGTGATCGCCTCGCTCACCGTACTGGGCCTGGATTTCCTGCTGACTGCACTGATGTTCAGCTGAGCGGCCGCAGTACTTGGACTGGCGCCCGGTGAGGGCACAATGATGTGAATAAAAGGGTAGAAAAAGGGTTGAATATGCAACGTAAATCTCTGGATGCCTGGGTAGGAATCTTCGTGCTGGCCGGTGTGGCGGCACTGGCGTTCCTGGCGCTCAAGGTGGGCAACATGAGCTCGATGTCCTTTGGCCAGAAGACCTATGCCCTCAAGGCCAATTTTGACAACATCGGCGGCCTCAAGTCGCGTGCGGCCGTCAAGAGTGCCGGCGTGGTGGTGGGCCGGGTGGACTCGATCCGTTTCGATGACCAGACCTTCCGTGCCGTGGTCACGCTGAACATGGACGAGGGCTACAAATTCCCCAAGGACAGCTCGGCCAAGATCCTGACCTCGGGCCTGTTGGGTGAACAATACATCGGCATCGAGCCGGGCGGCGATACTGCTAACCTGGCTGCGGGCGATACGATTAAGATGACACAATCCGCGATCGTGCTGGAAAACCTGATCGGTCAGTTCCTGTACAGCAAGGCGGCAGAGGGAAAGGATGATTCCAAATGAATCAAATGAATAAAAAAACCATCAGCACCGCTTATGCAGGCCGCCTCGGCGCCTTCGCCCTTGCTGCCGCCGCCCTGACCGGCTGTGCCAGCACCAGCAACAATCCCAAGGATCCGCTGGAAGGCTTCAACCGCACCATGTTCAGCTTCAACGACACGGTCGACAAGGTGGCCCTGAAGCCGGCTGCGCAAGCCTACGACACCGTGGTGCCGACGCCGGTCCAGCGCGGCGTGGGCAACTTCTTCGGCAACATCGGGGATGTCTGGTCGTCCATCAACCAGCTGCTGCAGGGTCGCATCGAGCAGGGGGTCTCGACCTTCATGCGTGTGGCCATCAACACGACCTTCGGTCTGGGTGGCGTGCTGGACGTGGCGACCGAAGCGCGTCTGCCGCGTGAGAAGTCCGATTTCGGCCAGACCCTGGGCAAGTGGGGCGTCGGCTCCGGTCCCTACGTGGTGCTGCCGTTCTTCGGTCCCTCCACGCTGCGCGACACCGCCGGCATGCCGGTGGACCTGTACGGCGACCTGTGGACCTACAAGCGTCCGACCCGCTGGCGCAATGTCGGTGCGGTGGTCCGCATCGTCGACCGTCGCGCCCAACTGCTGGATGCCTCGACCCTGCTGGAAGATGCCGCACTGGACAAGTATGACTTCGTGCGCGATGCCTACCTGCAACGCCGCCAGAGCCAAATCAACGGTGCCTCCGGTGGCAGTGAGCAGAAGGAAGAAACCATCAAGCCCTGATGGCCCGGATCGCCTCGCGGGTGTAACCTCCGGGGCGCCCGCAGGGGCGCTTTGGTCTTGAAATGTGGCCGAACTGCCCAATCTGCGCTTTCCGTGCAGTCTCCCCTCAGGGCAATCTGTAACATCCGTGCCGAACTGTGACGGCGCGGGAACCCCGCTCCCGGGCGGGTTTCGAAGGACAACGCCAGCTGCCGTCGGCGCGCCTTACAGCGCGACGCCACCGGGCAGCCCCGGCGCCTTCTGCCGACTCGAATGGAAAACCGACTTATGAAGATGCTTACCAAACTTTTCGCCATCGCCGCCTTTGCCGTTCCGGCGCTGTCCTTCTCCGGCGCCGCATCAGCCCAGGAGGCCCCGGATGCGCTGGTCAAGCGCATCAGTTCCGAAGTTCTGGATACTGCCAGGAACGACAAGGACATCCAGGCCGGCAACAACGCCCGCATCATGCAGCTGGTGGAGCAGAAGATCCTGCCCTACGTGGATTTCGAGCGCATGACCCAACTGGCCGCCGGCCGCTACTGGCGCCAGGCGACGCCTGAGCAGCAAAAGCAGCTGATCACCCAGTTCCGTAGCCTGCTGGTGTTCACCTATGCCGGCGCGCTGTCGCAGGTGCGCGACCAGAAGATCGAATTCAAGCCGCTGCGCGCTGCGCCGACCGATACCGAAGTGGAAGTGAACTCGCAGGTCATCTCCTCGCGCGGTGGCGAGCCGATCCAGCTGAGCTATCGCCTGGAAAAGAAGGCCGACGGCTGGAAGCTGTATGACGTCAACGTGCTGGGCGCCTGGCTGGTGGAAGCCTATCGCGGTACCTTCTCCAGCGAGATCAACAAGGGCGGCATCGACGGGCTGATCAAGGCCCTGACGGACAAGAACCAGCAACTGGCCGCACGCGGCAAGAAGTAATCTCCGTCACTGCTGACCGACCCTCGACCACTGACCCCTGATCCGAAAGAGCGCATCATGTTCAAGCCCGGCGCCTCGTTGACCTTCACCAATGCCAGCTCGGTGTTGCGCCAGGGCCTGTCGGCCATCGCCGCCGGCCAGGCCAGCATCGACGTCAGCGAGGTGGTCGTGGTCGATTCCTCGGCGGTGGCGACCCTGCTGGCCTGGCGGCGCGCTGCAGCCGGTCGTGGTGCGGCACTGGAGTTCGGGGTCTTGCCCGCCAATTTGCAAAGCCTGGCCGACCTCTACGGTGTGACCGCCTTGCTGCAAGGCGCCAGCGCGCCGACTTCCGCGACTGATCGACATCACTGATCGCGCTCTCCCCAGTCGTCCGGGCTCCCGGACGCCGGGAAGCCCGTCCGGGGCGGCCCCGAATATCGAATTCCCCTATAATCGAAGGTTTTGCAGGCGCGTCGGCAGCCTGGGCCGCGGATAAGCTTTCCGCCCAGGCAATCTCCTGCCTGTCGGCAATGCCGACGGCAACACCGAAACACTGCGCTATTTTTCATGGCACAACGACAAGATGGCTGCGACAGCCTGCCTCCCCAGCGGAGAGCATGGCGCAGCCAGGGCGAGGTGGACAGCGGATTCCCCGGTGGAACTCCTGGCTCCTTATTTCTTTCTGGCAAGTAACGTATTGAACGGGCGAGGCAATGGCCGCTCTCCAAATCACAGACATCAAGAAGCGCTACCAGTCCCTGCAGGCGCTGGGTGGCGTATCCCTGGCGATCGAAGAAGGTGAATTCTTCGGTCTGCTCGGTCCCAACGGGGCCGGCAAGACCACGCTCATTTCCATCATTGCCGGCTTGAACCGGGCCGATTCGGGCTCGGTCACCATTCACGGGCATGACGTGGTGAGCGACTATCGCGGCGCCCGCATGAACCTGGGCGTGGTGCCGCAGGAGCTGGTCTTCGATCCCTTCTTCACCGTGCGCGAGACCTTGCGCATGCAGTCCGGCTATTTCGGTCTGACCAACAACGACAAGTGGATCGACGAGGTCATGGAAAACCTCGACCTCACCAACAAGGCTGATACCAACATGCGCGCGCTGTCCGGCGGCATGAAGCGGCGCGTGCTGGTGGCCCAGGCGCTGGTGCACAAGCCACCCGTGATCGTGCTGGACGAACCGACCGCCGGGGTGGATGTGGAATTGCGCCAGACCCTGTGGCAGTTCATCGGACGCCTGAACCGCGAAGGGCATACCATCGTGCTGACCACGCACTATCTGGAAGAAGCCCAGGCCTTGTGCAATCGCATCGCCATGTTGAAGTTCGGCCGTGTGGTGGCGCTGGATTCGACCGAGGCCCTGATTCGCCGCATCTCCGGTTCGCAGATGCTGTTGCGCTTGAAGCGCGGCAGCCTGCCCGATGGCTTGAAGGCACTGGTCACCCATCCGGAAGAGCTGTTGTCGGGCAATAAATTCACGCTGCGCGTGACGGACTACAAGGAAGTCGAACCCATCCTGGCCACGCTGCGCGCCTCGGGCGCGGAGATCGACGATCTGCAGTTGCAGCAGGCCGACCTGGAAGACGTCTTCATCCAGATCATGGGAGATGAAAAATGATTGGTTTCCGTACCCTGTTCTACAAGGAAATCCTGCGTTTCTGGAAGGTGGCCACCCAGACCATCACCGCGCCCATCGTCACGGCCCTGCTGTACCTGCTGATCTTCGGCCACGTACTGCAGGATCGCGTACAGGTTTATCCGGGCGTGAACTACACCGGTTTCCTGGTCCCGGGCCTGGTGATGATGAGCGTGTTGCAGAATGCCTTTGCCAATAGCTCTTCTTCGCTGATCCAGTCCAAGATCACCGGCAACCTGGTGTTCGTGCTGCTGACGCCGCTGTCGCACTGGGAACTGTTTGGCGGCTACGTACTGGCGGCCGTGGTGCGCGGTCTGATGGTGGGCGCGGGCGTGTTCGTGGTCACTGTCTGGTTCGGCCACCTGGACTTCGTGGCGCCGCTGTGGATCCTGATGTTCGCCCTGCTGGGAGCGGGCATCCTGGGCACCATGGGGTTGATCGCCGGTATCTGGGCCGAGAAGTTCGACCAGTTGGCTGCGTTCCAGAATTTCCTGATCGTGCCGCTGACCTTCCTGGCCGGCGTGTTCTATTCGATACACTCGCTGCCTCCGTTCTGGCAGGCGGTATCGCATTTCAACCCGTTTTTTTATATGATCGACGGCTTTCGTTATGGCTTCTTCGGCCAGTCCGACATTCCCCCCATGACCAGCCTCGGTATCGTCGCCGTGTTCTTCGTGGCGCTGTCTACCCTGGCCGTGCGCATGCTCAAGAGCGGCTACAAGCTGCGGGCAGGTTCGCATTGAACACCCTGCGCCCCGCCATCTCCCCCATTCCCGTGAAGAGCCTCAACATGCTACCCACACCTGAACTCGTCAAAAGCTACATCGCCGCCGGCCTGGAGTGCCAGCACCTAGAAGTGGAGGGCGATGGTCAGCACTTCACCGCCGTTATCGTCGCCGAGGCGTTTGCCGGCAAGCGCCTGATCCAGCGTCACCAGCTGGTCTATGCCGCGCTGGGTGACCGCATGCGCGAAGAAATTCACGCGCTGTCGATGAAGACCCTGACTCCCGAAGAATTCCAGAAATAAGGCAACACGATGGACAAGCTTTTGATCCGTGGCGGCAAGCGCCTCTCCGGTGACCTCACCATTTCCGGTGCCAAGAATGCCGCGCTGCCTATCTTGTGCGCGGGCCTGCTGACCGATGGCGACCTGGTGCTTTCCAATGTGCCCCACCTGCAGGATGTCTCCACCATCACCAGGCTGATGACGCAGATGGGCTTGCGCGTACGCGAGAACGGCGAGCAGCTGGTCTTGAACGGCAATGACATCACCCGCCCCGAAGCGCCCTATGAGCTGGTCAAGACCATGCGTGCCTCGATCCTGGTGCTGGGCCCCTTGCTGGCGCGCTTCGGCCAGGCCAAGGTGTCGCTGCCCGGCGGTTGTGCCATTGGTTCACGTCCGGTCGACCAGCACATCAAGGGACTGCAGGCGATGGGCGCGGAAATTCATATCGAGGCCGGATACATCCATGCCAAGGCCAAGCGCCTGAAAGGGGCGCGCATCGTCACCGACATGATCACCGTGACCGGTACCGAGAACCTCTTGATGGCTGCCGCCCTGGCCGATGGCGAGACCGTGCTGGAAAACGCTGCGCGCGAACCTGAAGTGGGTGACCTGGCCAATCTGTTGGTGAAGATGGGCGCGAAGATCGAGGGCATCGGCACGGATCGCCTGGTGATCCAGGGTGTGGATAAGCTGCACGGTGCCGAGCATGAGGTCATCGCCGACCGCATCGAGACCGGCACCTTCCTGTGCGCCGTTGCGGCCACCGGTGGCGACGTTACCCTGCACCGTACCCGTGCCGGCCTGCTCGATGCCGCGCTGGACAAGCTGCGCGAAGCCGGTGCCATCCTCACTTCGGGCGAGGACTGGATCCGTATCCAGATGGCGCGCCGTCCCAAGGCGGTGAGCTTCCGTACGACTGAATATCCGGGCTTCCCGACCGACATGCAGGCGCAGTTCATGGCCTTGAACTGCCTGGCGGAAGGCACCAGCCACGTTACCGAGACCATCTTCGAGAACCGTTTCATGCACGTGCAGGAATTGAATCGCCTGGGCGCGGCCATCGATGTGGAGGGCAATACCGCCATCGTCACCGGGGTCGAGAAATTCCTCGGCGCCCCCGTGATGGCGACCGACCTGCGCGCCTCGGCCTCGCTGGTCATTGCCGGCCTGGCGGCGCAGGGCGAGACGGTGGTGGAGCGCATTTATCACCTCGACCGTGGCTATGACCGCATGGAAGCCAAGCTGTCGGCCATCGGCGCCGATATCGAGCGCATCAAGCAAGTTTGACGGATTCCACAAAAAGTACACCATCATGACCCAACAACTGACGCTGGCGCTCTCCAAGGGCCGTATTTTCGAAGAGACGCTGCCGCTGCTCAAAGCCGCCGGCATCACCGTGGCCGAGGATCCGGAATCCTCGCGCAAGCTGATCCTGCCGACCAATGACCCTGACGTGCGCGTGATCATCGTGCGCGCTTCGGACGTGCCGACCTACGTGCAATACGGCGCGGCCGATTTCGGCGTGGCCGGCAAGGATGTGCTGATGGAACACGGCGGTGAAGGCCTGTACCAGCCCATCGACCTGAACATCGCCAAGTGCCGCCTGTCGGTGGCGGTGCAGGAAGGTTTCGACTACGCCAATGCAGTGCGCCAGGGTGCGCGCCTACGCGTGGTGACCAAGTACGTCAATACCGCGCGCGAGCACTTCGCCGCCAAGGGTGTGCACGTCGACCTGATCAAGCTGTATGGCTCGATGGAACTGGGCCCGCTGGTGGGCCTGTCGGATGCCATCGTCGACCTGGTCAGCACTGGCGGTACGCTGCGTGCCAACAAGCTGGTGGAAGTCGAGCACATCATCGATATCTCCTCGCGCCTGGTGGTGAACCAGGCCGCGCTGAAGTTGAAGCGCGAGCGCCTGCAGCCGATTCTCGATGCCTTCGAGAAGGCTTCCAAGGCCAAGTAATTCCCACGACCCCAGACATCCTCGCAGAGCAGGTGAGACCATGAGCATTGCCATCCGAAAACTCGATTCCGCCGATGCCGGCTTCCGTGACAAGCTGTCGGCCGTGCTGGCCTTCGAAGCCAGCGAGGACGAAGCCATCGACCGCGCTGCGGCCACCATCCTGGCCGACGTGAAGGCGCGCGGTGACGCCGCCGTGCTGGAATATACCCAGCGTTTCGACCGCCTGCAGGCCACTTCCGTGGCCGCTCTGGAGATCGGCAAGGATGCGCTGCAAGCTGCACTGGCCGGGTTGCCCGAGGCACGCCGCCATGCGCTGCAGACCGCCGCCGACCGCGTGCGCGCCTATCATGAGCGCCAGAAGAAGGAATGCGGCTCCGATGGTTTCCTCTATCGCGAAGCCGATGGTACCGAACTGGGCCAGAAGGTCACGCCGCTGGATCGCGTGGGTATCTACGTGCCGGGCGGCAAGGCAGCTTATCCGTCATCGGTGCTGATGAATGCGATTCCGGCCAAGGTGGCCGGTGTGCAGGAAGTCATCATGGTCGTGCCCACGCCCGATGGCGTAAAGAATGAACTGGTGCTGGCCGCCGCTGCCATTGCCGGCGTGGACCGTGTCTTCACCATTGGTGGCGCGCAAGCCGTGGGCGCGCTGGCCTATGGCACCGCCACCATCCCGCAGGTGGACAAGATCGTCGGTCCGGGCAATGCCTACGTCGCTGCTGCCAAGCGCCGCGTGTTCGGCGTGGTGGGCATCGACATGATCGCCGGTCCCTCCGAGATTCTGGTCATCTGTGACGGTGCCACCGATCCGGACTGGATCGCCATGGACCTGTTTTCGCAAGCCGAGCACGATGAACTGGCGCAATCCATCCTGCTGTGCCCGGATGCGGACTACATCGCCAAGGTCGAAGCCTCGATCAATCGCCTGCTGGAAGACATGCCGCGCAAGGACGTGATCCGTACTTCGCTGACCGACCGTGGCGCCCTGGTCAAGGTGCGCGACATGGAGGAAGCCTGCGAGATCGCCAACATGATCGCCGCCGAGCACCTGGAGATTTCCGCGCAGGAACCGCAACAGTGGGCCGACCAGATCCGTCACGCCGGGGCCATGTTCCTGGGCCGTTTCTCGTCCGAATCGCTGGGTGATTATTGCGCCGGTCCCAATCACGTGCTGCCGACTTCGCGCACGGCGCGTTTCTCCTCGCCGCTGGGCGTGTATGACTTCCAGAAGCGTTCCAGCATCATCCGCGTGTCGGAAGAGGGCGCGCAGACGCTGGGCAGGATTGCCGCTGAACTGGCTTATGGCGAGGGTCTGCAGGCCCACGCCCGCTCGGCCGAATTGCGGCTCAAGAAGTGAAATGATGACCTCCGCCACCGACTCCCTTGCAGGCGCCGGCTGGCTGGACCGCGTATTTTGCGAGGATGCGCTCTCGGTCGCTGCCGGCCTGGCGCGGGTTCCCGATGGCAGCGTCGATCTGATGATCGCCGATCCTCCCTACGGACTGGGCAAGGATTACGGCAATGATTCCGACAAGCTCGATACCGCTGCCTACCTGGCCTGGACCGAGCAGTGGGTCGATGCCGCGCTGCCCAAGCTGAAGCCCAATGGCAGCCTCTACATCTTCCTGACCTGGCGCAATTCGCCGGAGATCTTCGTGATGCTGAAGCAGCGCATGACCATGATCAACGAGATCATCTGGGACCGCCGCGTGCCCTCCATGGGCGGCAGCACCCGGCGTTATTCGTCGGTGCATGACACCATCGGTTTCTTCGCGCGGGCCAAGGATTATTTCTTTGATCTCGATGCCATCCGCATTCCCTACGATGCCCAGACCAAAAAGGCGCGTTCACGCTCCATCTTCGTCGGGGCCAAGTGGCTGGAAATGGGCTACAACCCCAAGGATGTGTGGAGCGTCTCGCGATTGCACCGCGAGCACAAGGAGCGCGCCGACCATCCCACGCAAAAACCCCTGGAAGTGGTGGAGCGCATGGTCAAAGCCTCATGCCCGCCCGGCGGCGTGGTGCTCGATCCCTTCATGGGCAGCGGCACCACGGCCGTGGCAGCACGCCGTTGCGGACGCCACTTCACCGGCTTTGAACTCAATCCCGATTATTGCGAACTGATCCGCCAGCGTCTCGACGCTCTCGATGCGCCGGCGCCTGCGAGCCTAGATGATGAATCCCTCCAAGCCTGAGACCGTGGACGACCTGGTGGCCAACGTGATCCGCCCGCTGGTGCGCGGTTGGCAGTCCTATCACGTGCCCTCGGCCGAAGGGATGGTCAAGCTCGATGCCATGGAAAATCCCTACCTGCTGCCGCCGGCCTTGCGTGACGAACTGGCGCAGCGGCTGGCGGCACTGGCGTTGAACCGTTATCCGGTGCCGTCCTATACGCGCCTGAAGGCGGCGATCTGCGCACAGCTGGGTGTGCCCGAGGGATATGACGTCCTGCTGGGCAATGGTTCGGATGAGCTCATCACCATGCTCTGCGTGGCCTGTGCCATGCCGGGGCGTACCGTCTTGGCGCCGGAGCCGGGTTTCGTCATGTACGGCATCTCGGCCAAGATGGCTGGCCTGGACTACGTAGGCGTGCCGCTGCGCGCGGACCTGACACTGGACCTGCCGGCCATGCTGGCCGCCATCGAGCAACACAGGCCCGTGATCACCTGGCTGGGCTATCCCAACAATCCGACCGGCACGCTCTATCCGATGGCCGAGGTGTTGCGCATCATCGAAGCCGCCGCGCCCTACGGCCTGGTGGTGGTGGACGAAGCCTATCAACCCTTTGCCGCCTCGACGCTGATGCCTGCATTGCCGCAGCACAACAACCTGATCGTCATGCGCACCGTCTCCAAGCTGGGCCTGGCAGGCATCCGCCTGGGCTACCTGTCGGCGGCCCCGGCCCTGTTGCGTGAATTGGACAAGGTGCGCCCGCCCTACAACGTCAACGTGCTGACCGAGGCGGCGGCGCTGTTGGTGCTGGAGCACCTGCCGGTGCTGGAGGCGCAGGCGGCACAACTGCGTGAGGCGCGCGGCGCACTGGCAGCGCGGCTGGCGGCGCTGGAAGGGGTGGAGGTGTTTGCCTCGGCGGCCAATTTCATCCTGATCCGCGTCCCGGATGCCGATAAAGTCAGCGCTGCATTGCTGGCGCGCAGGGTACTTGTCAAAAATGCCGGTAGAATGCACGTATTGCTGCGAAACTGTTTGCGTATTACCGTCAGTTCAGATGAAGAAAACCGCATTTTTCTGACGGCCCTGAAAGAAGCACTGCGAGAGCACTGAAGGATTCAGGCTCCCGCCCAGGCAAGCCGGCATCAAGCATTACCCAACGATAGAACACCGTCTGACCCCAACCATGTCTACACCGAGAACCGCGGAAGTCGTCCGCAACACCAACGAGACGCAGATCCGCGTTGCGATCAACCTGGATGGCACCGGCCAGCAGAAGCTGGATACCGGCGTCCCCTTCCTGGATCACATGCTGGACCAGATCGCCCGCCACGGCCTGATCGACCTGGATATCCACGCCAAGGGCGATCTGCACATCGACGCGCACCATACGGTGGAAGACGTGGGCATCACCCTGGGCATGGCGTTTGCCAAGGCCATCGGCGACAAGAAGGGTATCCGCCGCTACGGCCATGCCTACGTGCCGCTGGATGAAGCCCTCTCGCGCGTGGTGATCGACTTCTCCGGCCGTCCCGGCCTGGAATACCACATTCCCTTTACCCGCTCGATGATCGGTTCCTTCGATGTGGACCTGACCAGCGAGTTCTTCCATGGTTTCGTCAACCATGCGCAGGTGACCCTGCACGTGGACAACCTGCGTGGCGTGAATGCCCACCACCAGGCCGAGACCGTGTTCAAGGCCTTCGGCCGCGCGCTGCGCATGGCCGTCGAACTCGATGCGCGCGCTGCTGGTACGATTCCGTCCACCAAGGGCAGCCTGTAAATCGCAGGGTATCGCTAAACATCATCTGGGTTTCCCGGTGCGCGAGCACCGTTCAATGTCGCCATGAATAAAATTGTTGTAGTCGATTACGGCATGGGCAACCTGCGCTCGGTGGCGCAGGCGCTGCGCCATGTCGCACCTGAAGCCGACGTGCGCATCTCCGGCGAGGTCGCCGATATCCGCGCCGCCGACCGCGTGGTCCTGCCCGGCCAGGGCGCCATGCCCGATTGCATGCGCAGCCTGCGCGAATCCGGCGTGCAGGATGCCGTGCTCGAAGCCTCCCGCACCAAGCCGCTGTTCGGCGTGTGCGTGGGCGAGCAGATGCTGTTCGACTGGAGTGAAGAAGGCGACACCCCCGGCCTGGGCCTGCTGCCCGGCAAGGTGGTGCGCTTCGAGCTCGAAGGCGTGCGCCAGGACGATGGATCGCTGTTCAAGGTGCCGCAGATGGGCTGGAACCATGTGCACCAGACCAGCGCCCACCCCTTGTGGGAAGGCATCGCCGATAACGCCTTCTTCTATTTTGTCCACAGCTATTACGCCGTCCCGGCCGAAACGTCGCAGATCGTTGGCCAAACTCCCTATGGCCGTGACTTCGCTTGTGCCGTGGCCCGCGATAATATCTTTGCAACCCAGTTCCATCCGGAAAAAAGTGCTTCGGCGGGTTTGCAGCTGTATCGGAATTTCGTACACTGGAAACCTTGATTTTTTGCCTTTCCGGCAAGAGCTTCGCCGCAGAGCGTCGCCAACCCTTCTTTTTTACTGACTAGTCATCCCCTAGCCATGCTGCTCATACCCGCCATCGACCTGAAAGACGGTCATTGCGTACGCCTCAAACAAGGTGATATGGAACAAGCCACCGTTTTCTCCGAAGATCCGGCGGAAATGGCCCTGCACTGGCTCAAGCAGGGCGCGCGCCGCCTGCACCTGGTGGACCTGAACGGCGCCTTCGCCGGCAAGCCCAAGAACGAGGCAGCCGTGAAGTCCATTCTGCAGGTGGTCGCCCGCTTCGCCGAGGAAAACGAGGTCGAGGAAATCCCGGTGCAACTGGGTGGCGGCATCCGCGACCTGGACACCATCGAGCGCTATCTGGACGATGGCCTCTCCTACATCATCATCGGCACCGCCGCGGTGAAGAATCCCGGTTTCCTGCATGACGCCTGCAGCGCCTTCCCCGGCCAGATCATCGTGGGCCTGGATGCCAAGGACGGCAAGGTTGCCACCGATGGCTGGAGCAAGCTGTCCGGCCACGAAGTGGTGGACTTGGCGCAGAAGTTTGAAGGCTATGGCTGCGAAGCCATCGTCTACACCGACATCGGCCGCGACGGCATGATGGGCGGCGTCAATATCGAGGCCACCGTGCGCCTGGCGCAGGCCGTGACCATCCCCATCATCGCTTCGGGCGGCGTCCACAACGTGGGCGACGTCGAGGCGCTGTGCCGGGTCGAGGATGAAGGCATCGAAGCCGTCATCTGCGGCCGTTCCATCTATGAAGGGACGCTGGACCTGCGCAGCGGCCAGGATCGTGCGGATGAGCTGACGCGCGAACTGGAAGCCAACCGCCTGTCCGGCAGCAAATAACATGGCCCTTGCTAAACGCATCATCCCTTGCCTGGACGTGACCGCAGGTCGCGTGGTCAAGGGTGTCAACTTCCTGGAGCTGCGCGATGCCGGCGATCCGGTCGAGATCGCCCGTCGTTATGACGAGCAGGGCGCCGATGAGCTGACCTTCCTCGACATCACTGCCTCCTCCGATGGCCGCGACCTGATCCTGGACATCATCGAAGCCGTGGCCTCGCAGGTCTTCATCCCCCTGACGGTGGGCGGTGGCGTGCGCGCGGTGGAAGATGTGCGCCGCCTGCTCAATGCCGGTGCCGACAAGGTGGGCATCAACACCTCGGCCGTGACCAATCCGCAACTGGTGGCCGATGCGGCCAACAAGTACGGCTCGCAATGTATCGTGGTGGCCATCGATGCCAAGCGCGCCGGTGACGGCAGGTGGGAGGTCTACACCCACGGTGGCCGCAAGGCCACCGGCCTGGATGCCGTCGACTGGGCGCGCAAGATGGCGCAGCTGGGTGCGGGCGAGATCCTGCTGACCAGCATGGATCGTGACGGTACCAAGAGCGGCTTCGACCTCGACCTGACCCGTGCGGTCTCGGAAGCGGTCAGCATCCCCGTGATTGCTTCGGGTGGCGTGGGTGGCCTGCAGGACCTGGCCGACGGCATCACCAAGGGCAAGGCCGATGCGGTGCTGGCCGCCAGCATCTTCCACTATGGCCAGCACACCGTGCAGGAAGCCAAGCGCTTCATGGCCGATCAGAACATTTCCATGAGGCTGGCATGAGCATCAGCGCCAAATGGCTCAACAAGGTCAAATGGGACGAAGTCGGCCTGGTGCCGGTGATCGCCCAGGAAGTCGGCTCCAATGACGTGCTGATGTTCGCCTGGATGAACCGCGAGGCGCTGGCGCGCACCGTGGAGATCGGCCAGGCGGTCTACTGGAGCCGCTCGCGCAAGAAGCTGTGGCACAAAGGTGAAGAATCGGGTCATTTCCAGAAAGTGCACGAAATCCGCCTGGACTGCGATGAAGACGTGGTGCTGCTCAAGGTCGAGCAGGTGGCCGGCATTGCCTGCCATACCGGCCGCCATTCCTGCTTCTTCCAGAAGTTCGAGGGTAGCGCCGACAGCGGCGAATGGGTCACGGTCGAGCCGGTCCTGAAGGATCTGCAGCCGGGTGCCGGCGGTGCTCCGGTCGTCGCAGCGGCCGCACCGGTCGCCAAGCCCAAGCGCGTGCGCAAGACCATCCCCAAGCCCGTGGATAGTGACAAGACCCCATCATGAGTGAAACCCTGAAGCGACTGGCCGAAGTCATCGAGTCGCGCAAGCTGGCCAACGGCGGCAATCCCGAGAAATCCTACGTCGCCAAGCTGTTCTCCAAGGGGGATGACGCCATCCTCAAGAAGATCGGCGAGGAAGCCACCGAAACCGTGATGGCCGCCAAGGATGCCCGCGTCTCGGGCGACAAGTCCAAGGTGCTCTACGAGTGCGCCGACCTGTGGTTCCATTCCATGGTCCTGCTGGCGCAGTTCGAGCTGAGCCCGCAGGATGTGCTCAACGAACTGGCGCGGCGCGAAGGCCTCTCCGGCCTGGAAGAAAAGGCGGCCCGCAAGGACTGACCTGACCGGTTGGCGTTCTTTTCCATTCCCCTTGTTTCCCAGGAGTACGGCGTTGGATAATTGTATTTTCTGCAAGATTGCGGCGGGCCAGATCCCCTCGAAGAAGATCTACGAGGACGAGGACCTGATCGCCTTCCACGATATCAATCCGGCTGCACCGGTGCATTTCCTGATCGTGCCGCGCCAGCATGTGGCGACCCTGGCCGATTGCGGTGAACAGCATGCCGCCCTGCTGGGCAAGATGCTGGCGCTGGCGCCACGCCTGGCGGCCGAGCAGGGCTGTGCTTATGGTCTGGACGCCGAAGGCAAGCCCAGCGGCGGTTTCAAGACCATCATCAACACCGGACCGGATGGCGGCCAGGAGGTGTACCATCTGCACATGCACGTGATCGGTGGTCCGCATCCCTGGCGGGTACGGTTCGTGCAACAATAAGGATTCGCCGGCCCGGGGGCTGGCAGGTTTCACTTGTACACAGGGCAGGGATGTCCGCTTAGGAGAAGAGAATGGGTTCGTTCAGTATTTGGCATTGGCTGATTGTTCTGGTGATCGTGATGCTGGTCTTCGGCACCAAGAAGCTCGGCAACATGGGTTCCGACCTGGGCAAGGCAGTCAAGGGCTTCAAGGATGGCGTCAAGGGCGCCGAGGAAGAGAAGAAGGACGCGGCCATCGACGTGCAGGCCAAGGAAAAGGACAAGTCCGGCAGCTGAACAGGCCGCCCGCCAGCCCTGTCTGGCGGGTTCGCATGGGCCCGCGTCGCGGTTCGAAGCGGGTATCCCGTCTTCCAGCGCATGCGCGCCCTCGTTGTCCTCTTAATGCCCACACAGACTCATGATTGATATCGGCCTTACCAAGCTGGCCTTGATCGGCGTGGTCGCGCTGGTCGTGATCGGTCCCGAGCGCCTGCCCAAGGTAGCGCGCATGGCCGGCACCCTGTTCGGTCGCGCCCAGCGCTACATCAACGACGTCAAGTCGGAGGTCAGCCGCGAGATGGAACTCGACGAGCTGCGCAAGATGCAGAAGGATGTGCAGGACGCCGCCAGCGACGTCAGCAACAGCATCCACAAGAGCATGTCGGAGACGGAAGCATCGATCAATGACGCCTGGAACGGCGGTGACGATTCTTCCAGTTCCGACAGCGCCAGTGCGGGCAATAGCTGGACCCGTATGCCCGATCCCTCCCTGCATGCGATCAAGGCCAAGGCCTTCCGCCGCAAGAAGCTCTCGCGCACTACCGGCGTGCCGGCCTGGTACAAGCACCAGAGCGGTCACAAGACCCGCGTGATCTCGGCCTCGGCCCGGGTGGCCAAGTATCGCCGTCCGGTCGGGGTGGGCAAGTCGGCAGGTTTCTTCTAATTTGGCGCAGCGCGTCTCACCTCATCGGAATTCCGACCCCATGGCTGAAGAAAACACCCAGGCCGAAGATACCTTCATCTCGCACCTGATCGAATTGCGCAGCCGTATCGTCAAGGCGGCTGCCGTGGTGCTGGTGGTGTTCCTGTGCCTGATGCCCTTCGCGGCCCACATCTTCGACGTGCTTGCCGCGCCGATGATCCATGCGCTGCCCGCCGGCAGCCGCATGATCGCCACCGGCGTGATCACGCCTTTCCTGATTCCCATCAAGGTCACCATGCTGGTGGCGGTGCTGATCTCGCTGCCCTGGGTGCTGTACCAGCTGTGGGCCTTCGTCGCACCGGGCCTGTACGCGCACGAGAAGCGTCTGATCGCGCCGCTGGTGATCTCGTCTTCGCTGCTGTTCGTCATGGGGGTGGCGTTCTGCTACTTCTTCGTCTTTGGCGTGGTCTTCCCGTTCATCAACAACTTCGCCCCCAAGTCGGTCTCGGTGGCACCGGATATCGACAGCTACGTCGACTTCGTCCTGACCATGTTCGTCGCCTTCGGCGTGACCTTCGAGGTACCGGTGATCGTGATCGTGCTGGTGCGCATGGGCCTGGTGCAATTGTCCAAGCTCAAGCAGATCCGTCCCTACGTGATCGTTGCCGCCTTCATCGTCGCCGCCGTGGTCACCCCGCCGGACGTGATGAGCCAGCTGATGCTGGCCGTGCCGCTGATCCTGCTCTACGAAGTGGGCCTGTTGGTGGCGCCGATCTTCGAGCGTGCCACACGCGCGCCGGATGCCGAGCCCAGCAGTTCGGTATCCTCGGAATAAGCCCGGCTGTCCCCGCAAAACAAAGCCCGCTCGATGATGAGCGGGCTTTGTCGTTGTGCAGGCGCCTTGGATGAATCCTCACTCCTCGAGGCTCACCAGAGGGATCTCGCGCAGCCATTGCACCAGCGGATAGGCATCCTTGAATCCTTCCAGTACCTGCTTGCCGAGGTCAGCAGGAATCTTCTTGCGGATATCTTCTTCGGTCCAGACGATGAAACTCTTGAGCTTCACGTATTCGATATTGGGCGTGTCCGGATCGAAGCCCTTGGGCGGACGTTGCAGCTTGCCTTCCTCCTGCAGATCCCCATAAGTCGCCACAAGCTTCTTGTTCTTGCGCATCTTGGTGAAGCCTGCTGCATCTTCCACCACCCGGTTGCGGATGGCGCGCAGGCGCGGCGTCGGTGGCAGGTATTCACCACCGGCGATGAGCAGCTGCCCGGCTTCGTTGATGTGGAAGTAGTAGGCCGGACCGCCGCCCTGGCTGGGCTTCTTCAGCCCACTGGCGGTGATGGCGGCGGAGAAGTGCGTTTTGTAGGGCCGCTTGTCATGTGAGAAGCGCATGTCGCGGTTGATGCGAAACAGCGCCTTCTTCGGATTGCAGCCCGCGATGGCCGGATCGAACTTGCTGATCTCGGCGATGAGCTTGATGGTCAGCGCCAGGAATTCCTCGCGCAGGATGTCGTAGCGCGGCTTGTTCATGACGAACCAGGCGCGGTTGTTGTTCTCGGAGAGCTCTCCGAGGAACTGGATCAGGTCTCGCACGTGCATGGATGGCTTGCTCCTAGATTATTCTTCTTCGGCATCATCGTTCTTGGGCGGCGGCGGACGCTTGCCCACGGTGATGTTCAGCTTGGTCTCCTGCGACTTGCGCAGCACCGTCATGGCGATCTGCTGGCCGGGCGTGAGTTGCGCGATGACGTTGAGCATCTCGGTCGTATCGGCCACCGGCTTGTCGGCGATGCTCACCAGGATGTCACCCGGACGCATGCCTGCACGATCGGCCGGACCACCCTTGAGCACGCCGGCGATGATGGCACCGGTCTTCTTGCCCAGGCCAAAGCTCTCGGCCAGTTCAGGGGTGATGTCCTGCGGCTCGACACCGATCCAGCCGCGCACCACCTGGCCGTGGCTGATGATGGCTTCCATCACCGTCTTGGCCGTCGACATCGGAATCGCAAAGCCGATGCCCAGGTTGCCGCCGGTACGAGAATAGATGGCCGTGTTGATCCCCAGCAGGTTGCCGTTGGTATCGACCAGTGCGCCGCCCGAATTGCCGGGGTTGATGGCGGCATCGGTCTGGATGAAGTTTTCGAAGGTGTTGATGCCCAGGTGATTGCGGCCCAGCGCCGAGATGATGCCCATGGTGACGGTCTGGCCCACGCCAAACGGATTGCCGATGGCCAGCACGACATCGCCCACCGAACTGTTTTCCGGATGACCCAGAGTGATGGCGGGCAGGTTGGGCAGGTCAATCTTGATGACGGCCAGATCGGTCTCGGGATCGATGCCGACCACTTTGGCACTGGCCTTGCGGCCATCGGCCAGGGCCACTTCGATCTTGTCGGCCGCTTCCACCACGTGGTTGTTGGTCAGGATGTAGCCTTGCGGGCTGACGATGACGCCCGAGCCCAGACTGGATTGCTTGTCATCCTGCTGCTGCTCGTCGAACTGGTCGCCGAAGAACTTGCGGAAGAACGGGTCGTTCTGGAAGGGGCTCTTCTGCGGGCGGGCTTCGGTCGTTGTGAAGATATTGACCACCGAGGGCATGGCCTGGCGCGCGGCATGACGATAGGAGTCCAGGGCGGGCGCGGCGGGCGTGGCTTCCTGCATCTGGATCGTGGACTGGGCAGGGCGCGCACGCGAAGTGAAGGATCCGGACAGCCAGTCCGGCTTCAGGGTCGCTACAATGAACCACAGCGCCAGACCCACTGTCACGGTCTGGGCAAACAACAGCCATAAACGTCGCATAAAAAGAATTTTTGGTTTTGGATTTGAAATCGGATGAGGAAGAGATGACCCGCCACATTAGTCGAAATGAATTCGCAGTCTATCTGGGGCAGACGCTCAACGCGGCGCAATATCGCGATTATTGCCCAAACGGCTTGCAGGTGGAAGGGCGCGCCACCATCGGCCGCGTGGTCAGCGGCGTGACGGCCAGCCTGGCCCTGATCGAGGCGGCCGTACAATGGCAGGCCGATGCCATCCTGGTCCATCATGGTTACTTCTGGCGCGGCGAAGACATGCGCGTGATCGGCCAGAAGCAGCGGCGCCTGAAGCTGCTGCTGGCGCATGACATCAATCTGTTCGGCTATCACCTGCCGCTGGATTGCCATCCCGAGCTGGGCAACAATGCCCAACTGGCCAAGCGACTCGACTTTGACGCCACCGGTCGCTTCGGTGAAAACGACATCGGCTGGATCGGGCGCTGCCTTGCCCCTTCGGTCAAGACTGCCGCCGACCTGGCGCAGCTCATCGAGAAACGCCTGGGACGCACGCCGCTGCTCATCGGTGACCCGCATCAGTCCATCGCTCAGGTCGCCTGGTGCACGGGCGCTGCACAAGGCATGCTGGGCGAGGCCATCGACGCCGGCGCCACGGCCTACATCAGCGGCGAGATTTCGGAACCGACCGTGCACTTGGCGCGCGAGAGCGGCACCGTCTATCTCGCCGCCGGCCATCACGCCACCGAGCGCTACGGCATTGAGGCGCTCGGCCAACATGTGGCCAAGCACTTCGGCATCGAGCATCGCTTCATCGACATCGACAATCCGGTCTGAGACCGGATGGCGATGTTTTGACTACAAGCTTCAGTTTAAAAACCAAAAAGATGAAGCAGAAAAAGTGAGGAAGCGCGTCAGCCCTGCTTTTTGAGCGCATCGCGGATTTCACGCAGCAGAAGCACGTCTTCCGGAGTGGGGGCCGGTGCGACGGGGGCGGCTTCCTCTGGCTTGGAGGCCAGGTCACGCGCCTTGTTGATGGCGCGCACCATCTGGAAGATGATGAAGGCCAGGATCAGGAAGTTGATGAAGATGGTCAGGAAGTTGCCGTAGGCGAAGACCGCGCCTGCCTTCTTGGCTTCGGCCAGCGGCAGCCCGTAGGCTTGACCGTTGAGCGGCAGGTAGTAGTTGGCGAAATCCAGACCGCCGAAAATCTTGCCGACGATGGGCATGATGATATCCTCGACCAGCGAGCCGACGATCTTGCCGAAGGCCCCGCCGATGATGACACCGACGGCCAGGTCGACCACGTTTCCCTTGATCGCGAAGGCGCGAAAATCCTTGAGCATGCTCATCCCTGGTTTCTCCTTTGAAAGTTGCTGTTTAAACATGAGGCGGGCTTACAACGGGTTATATCCTGCCCGCCAGGAAAAGTAAATCGGACAAGCGCTGACGCCGCACTGCAAAAAAAACGAGAACGAGAGCAGATTGACAAGGGGTTGCGCTGCGTCAAATGTTCATTTTCACAAGCCTGTACGATACCCGCCGTTAGCTACAAAACCCTATTCAGCTTATATATAATCAAAAAGTTGCATGAGGGTCACTTAGAAGGTCCACGCTAACTTACATTTGGAGATTGGGGTCTTTATGACTGACGAGAATCAGGTCGACGCGAGTCGACGAGGTTTGCTTGTTGCGACTTGTGCGGCCGGAGGTGTAGCGGGTTTGGCCACCGCTGGAGCATTCGTCTCCACCCTGCAACCTTCCGAACGCGCCAAGGCAGCGGGCGCACCGGTGGAAGTGGATATTTCTTCACTGGTTCCCGGTGAAATGCGCACGGTTGAATGGCGCGGCAAGCCGGTCTGGATTCTCAAGCGCACCCCCGAAATGATCGAGTCCCTCAAGAAGACCGATAGCGAGGTGGCCGACCCGAACTCCAAGCGTACCGATTTCTCCGAGACGCCCGATTACGCCCTCAATGAGTGGCGCTCGCTGCGCAAGGACATCCTGGTCGTGGTCGGCATCTGTCCGCACCTCGGCTGCTCCCCCAGTTCCCGCTTCGACACCGGCCCGCAGCCTTCGCTGCCAGACGACTGGCACGGCGGTTTCCTGTGCCCCTGCCACGGCTCGACCTTCGACCTGGCCGGTCGCGTGTACAAGAACAAGCCGGCGCCGGACAACCTGCAAGTCCCGCGCTACATGTTTGAAGGCGATAACAAGCTCGTCATCGGCAAGGACGAGAAAGGGGAGGCCTGATCATGGGAGCATTTCACGAAAAGAAGCTGCCGGATGATGCACCGGTGGCTGCCAAGGCCCTGAACTGGGTCGATTCGCGCTTTCCGCTGACGGCCACCTGGAAAGCCCACCTCTCCGAATACTACGCCCCGAAGAACTTCAACTTCTGGTACATCTTCGGCTCCCTGGCACTGCTGGTGCTGGTGATCCAGATCGTCACCGGCATCTTCCTGGTGATGCACTACAAGCCGGACGCCAACCTGGCCTTCGCCTCGGTCGAATACATCATGCGTGATGTGCCCTGGGGTTGGCTGGTGCGCTATATGCACTCCACTGGCGCCTCGGCCTTCTTCATCGTCGTTTATCTTCACATGGTGCGGGGCCTGCTTTATGGCTCCTACCGCAAGCCGCGCGAACTGGTGTGGCTGTTCGGCGTGGGGATCTTCCTGTGCCTGATGGGTGAAGCCTTCTTCGGTTACCTGTTGCCCTGGGGGCAGATGTCCTACTGGGGCGCACAGGTGATCGTGAACCTTTTTGGCGCCATTCCCTTCATCGGTCCGGATCTGTCGCTGCTCATTCGCGGCGACTATGTCGTTTCGGACGCCACGCTGAACCGCTTCTTCTCCTTCCACGTGATCGCCATTCCGCTGGTGTTGATCGGCCTGGTGGCCGCGCACATCATCGCCCTGCACGAAGTCGGATCCAACAACCCGGACGGCGTGGAAATCAAGGAAAAGACCGATGAGAACGGTGTGCCATTGGATGGCGTGCCCTTCCACCCGTACTACACGGTGCATGACATCTTTGGGGTCTCGATCTTCCTGCTGGTGTTCTCGGCGGTGGTATTCTTCGCGCCGGAGATGGGCGGCTACTTCCTGGAGTACAACAACTTCATTCCGGCCGATTCCCTGAAGACGCCGCCACACATCGCTCCGGTCTGGTACTTCACGCCGTTCTACTCGATCCTGCGTGCCACGACGGCCGATTTCATGGGCTGGCTCATTGCCGGCGTGGCCGGCTACGTTGCGCTGCTGGTGTTCAAGTCGCGGCTGACAGCCAAGCTGAAGATCGTCGCCATCGCCGTCGGTCTGGCCATCATCGCCGGCATGCTGATTTTTGATGCCAAGTTCTGGGGCGTGGTCCTGATGGGCCTGTCGGTGGTGATTCTGGGCGGACTGCCGTGGCTGGATCATTCGCAGGTCAAGTCCATCCGCTATCGCCCGAGCTGGCACAAGTACGTGTATCTGGTCTTTGGTATTGCCTTCGTCATCCTTGGCTACCTCGGCGTGCAACCGCCGACGGCCATCGGCACCACCGTCTCTCAGGTATGCAGCTTCATCTACCTTGGCTTCTTCCTGCTGATGCCCTGGTGGAGTGCTGCCGGTACCTTCAAGCCGGTGCCCGAGCGCGTCGTCTACCATCCGCACTAAGCCAGCTGCCAAAGGACAAGAACATGACATTGCTCAAGAAAGTGATTGCCGCGCTGGCCTTGCTGCCGGCGCTGGCCTGCGCCAACGAAGGGGGCTTCCCGCTGGATCACGCCCCGGACCGTACCAAGGATGTTTCTTCGCTGCAAAACGGTGCCAAGCTGTTCGTCAACTATTGCCTGAACTGCCATTCGGCCTCGGCCATGCGCTACAACCGTCTGCGCGACATCGGCCTGACCGAAGACCAGATCAAGAACAACCTCATGTTCAGTGGGGAAAAGGTCGGCGACCTGATGAAGATCGCGATGACGCCGCAGGATGCCAAGGCCTGGTTTGGCGCGGCGCCGCCGGACCTGTCGGTGATCGCCCGGGCCAAGGCATCGGAGGCCGGTAGCGGTCCGGACTGGATTTATACCTACCTGCGCAGTTATTATACGGACGACAGCCGCCCCACCGGCTGGAACAACATGCTCTTCCCCAACGTTGGCATGCCGCATGTGTTGTGGGAATTGCAAGGTATCCGCAAGGCCAAGTTCGTGGAAGAGAAGGATCCTCACGACGCGAACAAGACCATCCACAAGTTTGCCGGCTTCGAACAAGTCAAGCCTGGCAAGATGAGCGCGGCGGAGTATGACAACAATGTCGCCGATCTCGTTGCCTATTTGCAATGGATGGGTGAGCCGGCGCAGAATACGCGCAAGCGTCTGGGTGTCTGGGTGCTGTTGTTCCTGGGA
Source organism: Herbaspirillum sp. C7C8 (assembly GCF_022627875.1). Lineage (NCBI taxonomy): Bacteria > Pseudomonadati > Pseudomonadota > Betaproteobacteria > Burkholderiales > Oxalobacteraceae > Herbaspirillum > Herbaspirillum sp. C7C8. The sequence goes on along the minus strand of NZ_JABXGG010000003.1, from coordinate 4,384 downwards.
ATCTTCTCGGTATTGGCGTGGCGTTTGAACGCGTCCTATTGGAAGAACATCAAGTAAAAACGTACAATCACGTATCCGCGCAGTTTTTGCGGAATTGCGTATCGGGGTGAGCGTTATGCGTCTCGCCCCCCTTTTGTTTTAGGGCTCTGAAAAAATGATGGTTCTCTACTCGGGCACGACCTGCCCATTTTCGCAACGTTGCCGCCTCGTCTTGTTCGAAAAGGGCATGGATTTCGAGATCCGCGACGTCGACCTGTTCAACAAGCCGGAAGACATTTCGGTCATGAATCCCTATGGCCAGGTGCCTATCCTGGTCGAGCGTGATCTGGTGCTGTACGAATCGAACATCATCAACGAGTACATCGATGAGCGCTTCCCGCATCCGCAGCTGATGCCGGCTGATCCGCTCATGCGTGCCCGCGCGCGGCTGATGCTGTTCAACTTCGAGAAGGAACTGTTCGTTCACGTGCACACCCTGGAAAATGAAAAGTCCAAGGCTGCCGAGAAGAATCAGGAAAAGGCCCGTCACGAGATTCGTGACCGCCTGACCCAACTGGCACCGTTGTTCCTGAAGAACAAGTACATGCTCGGTGACGAGTTCTCCATGCTGGACGTGGCCCTGGCCCCGTTGCTGTGGCGCCTGGATCACTATGGCATCGAGCTGTCGAAGACGGCAGCCCCGCTGATGAAGTATGCCGAGCGCATTTTCTCGCGTCCTGCTTACATTGAAGCCCTGACCCCGTCCGAAAAGGTCATGCGCCGTTAAGCCGTACCGGCTGCACTACCGCCTGAGCGGTGGTGCAGCTGCCAGTTGTTCAGATTGCTTTCCACCCCGGCCTAGCCGGCAGATGCGGTTTTTACAGGCGCATCGCACACCACACCAGTCATGCCAGAAGTCTCCACCAAGCCTTATCTGCTGCGCGCCATCTACGAGTGGTGCACCGACAATGGCTACACGCCGCACATCGCCGTGGTCGTCGACGGCCGCACGCGCGTGCCGATGCAGTTCGTCAAGAATGGCGAAATCGTCCTCAACATCAGCTTCGAGGCCACCAGCGGTCTGAAGATGGAGAACGACAACATTCACTTCAGCGCCCGTTTTGGTGGCGTTTCACGCGATATTCTGGTTCCCGTCGAAAACGTGATCGCCATCTATGCCCGAGAGAATGGCCAGGGCATGGCGTTCGAAGCCCCGGCGCCGGCCAAGGCAGAGGAGGCGCAGCAGGCAGCTGAACAGGAAAGCGTCACACCGGTCTTGTCGTCGGTGCCAGTATCCGAGCCAGAAAAGAAACCCGCCGAAGGCGGCGATAAAGGCGATGATGATCCGGAACCGCCGAAAAAGGGTGGTCGCCCTGTACTGACCCGCATCAAGTAAGCTATAATCGCCGGCTGAAGTTTTGCTGGCTTAGCTCATCTGGTAGAGCACCTGACTTGTAATCAGGGGGTGGCGGGTTCAAGTCCTGCAGCCAGCACCAATACCGAAGCGGCTCACAGCGATGTGAGCCGTTTTTCTTTTGCTCCGCATTTTTGCCCATTGAGACGTAGTCTCTCCAGCCTGAGCTACGGCCTTTGTGAAGCGCTCAACACGGTCACGCTGCCGGCGCAAGGTCACCTGAGCTATCATCAAGGCTCTTTGCCGGACGGCCGATAGCGCCGATCAACGGCATCGCCAATGATATCGCGTTCGTCACGACAATTCTCCGGGCCGCTGTAGCGGCCGGACTCTTGAACACGTCAGTTTTAGCCACCTCTTCGGTTCATTCTCGGAATTTCGCCATGGAAATCAAAGTCAACTTCCTCGACAAGCTGCGTCTTGAAGCCAAGTTCGACGACTTTACCGTCATCGCAGATCAGCCCATCCGCTACAAAGGAGACGGCTCGGCACCTGGCCCCTTTGATTACTTCCTGGCGTCATCGGCCCTGTGCGCGGCGTACTTCGTGAAGCTGTACTGCAATACGCGCAATATCTCGACCGAGAACATCCGTCTATCCCAGAACAACATCGTCGACCCGGAAAACCGCTACCAGCAGACCTTCAAGATCCAGGTCGAACTGCCGGCCGACATCGAGGAGGCAGACCGTCGCGGCATCCTGCGTTCGATCGAGCGCTGTACGGTAAAGAAGGTGGTGCAGCAGGGGCCGGAATTCGTCATCGAGGAAGTGGAAAGCCTGGACGCCGATGCGCAGTCCTTGCTCACACTCAAGCCCGAAGCCGGCGTGAGCACGCATATCCTTGGCAAGGATTTGCCTCTGGAGCAGACCATCGCCAACATGTCGGGCTTGCTGGCCGAACTGGGCATCAAGATCGAGATCGCTTCCTGGCGCAATATCATTCCCAATGTGTGGTCGCTGCATATCCGCGATGCGCATTCGCCGATGTGCTTCACCAACGGCAAGGGCGCCACCAAGGAAAGCGCGCTGGCCTCGGCGCTGGGTGAGTACATCGAACGCATCAGCAACAACCATTTCTACGCCGGTTCCTACTGGGGTGAGGAGATTGCCAATGCCGACTTCGTGCATTACCCCAACGAGCGCTGGTTCAAGCCCGCTCGCGCAGACAAGCTGCCCAAGGAAATCCTGGACGCGTATTGCCTGGAAATATACAACCCGGACGGCGAGCTGCGCGCGTCGCATCTGATCGACACCAATTCGGGCAACGCCCAGCGCGGTATCTGTTCGCTGCCTTACGTAAGACAGTCGGATGGCGAGGTCGTGTATTTTCCTTCCAATCTGGTCGAGAACCTCTTCGTGAGCAACGGCATGAGTGCCGGCAATACCTTGCCTGAAGCTCAGGTGCAATGCCTTTCGGAGATCTTCGAGCGCGCGGTCAAGCGCGAAATCCTGGAAGGCGAGATCTGCCTGCCCGACGTGCCGCAAGAAGTCCTGGCCAGATACCCTGGCATCGTGGCTGGTATCCAGGGGCTGGAAGAGCAGGGCTTCCCGGTGCTGGTCAAGGATGCTTCGCTGGGCGGAGTCTATCCGGTGATGTGCGTGACCTTGATGAACCCGCGCACCGGCGGCGTGTTTGCTTCCTTCGGCGCACATCCGAGCTTCGAGGTGGCGCTTGAGCGCAGCCTGACGGAGCTGCTGCAAGGCCGCAGCTTCGAGGGCCTCAACGATTTGCCGCAGCCGACCTTCGAGAGCAATGCCGTGACCGAGCCCAACAATTTCGTCGAGCATTTCATCGATTCCTCCGGCATCGTGTCGTGGCGCTTCTTCAGTGCCAGGTCGGATTATGAATTCGTGGAATGGGATTTCTCCAGTCAGGGGGAAGATTCCAATGCCGACGAGGCGGCTACCTTGTTCGGCATTCTGGAGCAGATGGGCAAGGAGGCCTACGTTGCGGTGTATGACCAGCTGGGCGCTACGTCTTGCCGCATTCTGGTGCCGGGCTATTCCGAGGTCTATCCGGTGGAGGACCTGATCTGGGACAACACCAACAAGGCGCTGCTGTTCCGCGAGGACATCCTGAATCTTCATCGCCTGGACGACAAGGCGCTGGCTGCCTTGCTTGATCGTCTGGAGAACAACGAGCTGGATGATTACTCGGATATCGCGACCCTGATCGGTATCGACTTCGACGAGAACACCGAATGGGGCCAGTTGACGGTGCTCGAACTAAAGTTGCTGATCAATCTGGCCTTGCAGCAATTCGAAGAGGCACATGACCTGGTCGGCGCCTTCTTGCAGTACAACGACAATTCGGTCGAACGCGGTCTGTTCTACCAAGCCTTGAATGTCGTGCTGGAAGTGAAACTGGATGATGAGTTGGAACTGGCTGACTACGAGACCAATTTCCGCCGCATGTTCGGCAACGCGCGCATGGACGCGGCTATCGGATCGGTGACGGGAAGCGTGCGCTTCTTTGGCTTGACGCCGACCAGCATGAAGCTCGAAGGACTGGAGCGTCATCAGCGCCTGCTTGATAGCTATCGCAAGTTGCACAAGGCGCGGGCGAGGTTTGCGCAGGCGGATGCCGCTTGAGGAAGTTTATTCGCTTTATGAGGGGGCAGTCGCAATAGCTGAGCCCAGCATCCGCGTTGTGATTGATCATCAGGTCTTTGATGTTCATATCGGCGGGTTGATGCAGGGCCAAACGGGGACCGGGCCTGTCCTGCAGCATTCAGTCCTGATCGGTATTCGTTCTCGTGGCGACGTTACGTTGCGGACTGGGGAGCGTTTAAGCTCCTGCATTGGACGGATGTTCGAACAAGTCGATAGGCTGTCCGTGAAGTTGTTCTACGTAAATCCAATCGCAGGGACGTGAAGTAAAAGCTTGCCGCGCTATAAGACTTGCCGCGAGCTCGGGATCATTTGTACTTTCATTGAAGTACGGATCTGCCATCAAGCGAGGATCTTGAAGGTGACTTTGCACGAATTGATT